>DHJG01000173.1:1488-4767 GCA_002404215.1 Desulfosporosinus sp. UBA4726 | reverse complement strand
TGGGCTTATCGTCGGTGTCTGACGGTTCTCTTCTCCCCATCACGGTGCTTTGCCCCCATAGGCTACAGGGACCTCAGCAGTCCAGCGTCAATGCTTGACGCTAGCTAAGTTCTCTTTAAATAGTTAAAAAAAGATTGAAAATGCCGCTATATTTAAGAGAGTGATAGGGTTAATGCCCAGTTATAAAGAGATTTATTATGAACCACGTCGAAAGTTGTTGTTCTTCATTGACTTGACTAGACAAGCTTTGCCATTCGTGGGGTCTATAATGTTACCATAAATAGGTAAGAGGTGACATTATGGCAGAATGGGCAACGTTAAAATTAGATCAAGACCTTAGGGGCAAGATTTCAATTGAAAGTACGTTTTTACCATTGGTACTAGGAGGGCTATTAGCGCGGGGAAGTATTTTAGGCCTTCATCCCTTCGGCGTCGCGTTCGGGGCAGCTCTGCTTCTGAGAGGAGAGGTCGGTTTTCCATATGGTCTACTAGGTATTCTGATAGGCGCAGTTTCCTTGAAAGACGTATCCTTTGCTGGACAAGTGATGCTGATGTTAGCGGCTTTGGCAGTAATTTTGCCATCTATGCGTAAAAAGAAGCACGAGAAGATTTCTTTAGTCATCTCGACAGGCTTAATCGTAGCCCTCATCTCTTCGCTTGCTTTAAGCTTAGGCAAGCCGGACCTTTATGCATTTTTCACGGTTGGCCTTCATAGTATATTGACCGGAGGGTTTGCGATCATATTCTGGTTTGCATTGTCTCACCAGGAGGCAGTTTGGCGGGGGGAATTTCAGCGTGAACAGGGAATTGCCTGGCTCTTTATACTCATCGGTGTGATTAGCGGCCTTCAGGGTGTACAAGTTATGGGGATCAATTTCTCCGTGGTCTTACTAAGTTTCTTTACGTTATTTGTATCGGAACGCTACGGAGCGGGGACTTCAGCAGGTGTTGGGGCAATGCTTGGTTTTCTGCCGCAATTAACCTTAAATAGCCAAAACTTGATGGATGCCGGAATTTACGGTTTAGCCGGTTTCTGTACAGGTGCGTTTCGTCGGTTTGGTAAAATAGGAATAGGGACGGCTTTTATCGCAGTCATGCTGATGCTGACAGTTTTTTTGAGACAAGAGGCAATATATACTCAACTCATTTCATCTACTGTGGGGTTATTCCTCTTTTTTCTCTGGCCCGGAGCAACCCCTCGCAAGGACTTTCTGAAACCAAAGTTAATACCGGAAGTCGAAACTACGGTTTCCAAAGTAAAGGCTCTGGCTGAAATTTTTGATCAAATCGCCTTAAGCTATCAAGCCGCTGAAGCGGAATCTTTTGAGATGCGACCGGAAGTTCCGGAACTCATGAATGTTCTGGTGGAACGTGTGTGTCATACATGCCCCACTGTGGATGTCTGTTGGAATCGTGAATTTTACAAAACCTACCATATTCTGTTTGAGCTTTTTGCTATGGCAGAGAACCAAGTAGATCTTAA
The DNA here is from genome assembly GCA_002404215.1 of Desulfosporosinus sp. UBA4726. Classification (GTDB taxonomy): domain Bacteria; phylum Bacillota; class Desulfitobacteriia; order Desulfitobacteriales; family Desulfitobacteriaceae; genus Desulfosporosinus. Next base: position 3,284 of record DHJG01000173.1, on the reverse strand, counting down.
GTTACAGAATTTACCAGTCGAGTGGAAACGTCATTGCGGACGACTCAAAGAAATGTTGTTAGGCGTGCAATTTATAATTGAACAAGAGAAGAGTCAAGAGACTTGGCGTCGCCGTCTGGTCCTCAATCAGGAGTCCTTATCTCGTCAGTTTCTTAATGTCTCACAGGTCATTGGAAATCTTGCTAAAGAGCTACATACACAGCATAATTGGGAAGTAGTAAAACCATCAAATCTGGCTCGTCGTCGCCGACATTTTCTCGATGTGGGAGTAACCACGTTTACGAAAACCGGAAACGGAATGAGTGGGGATAATTATGCCTCAATTGCCTTCTCCTCGACTCAGCATGCCTTTATTTTAAGTGATGGAATGGGAGTCGGAGAAAACGCCTCGAAGATGAGTGCAACTGCGTTGACCCTTTTGGAGCAACTCCTGACGACCGGGTTTGAACCTGAAGGTGCGATTCAAGCTCTAAATTCTATCCTGGTGTTGCGTTCGCCGGAAGAAAGTTTTGTAACTATTGATATGGCAATTCTTGATTTAGAATCAGCTAATATAAAACTCATTAAAGTAGGCGCATCTGCTTCTTATCTGATCGGTCCAAGTGGGGTACAATCTTTCGCTTCGTCTAGCCTGCCTGCCGGCATCTTAAACCAGATCGATGCTCCAGTTATTGAGCTGGATATGCAGAGTGGGGAAACATTGATCTTATTGACAGATGGTGTGCAAGATGTTTTAAAAGAAGGTACGGATTGGATTGGGGCCTTTCTGGAGAAAACAACTATAAATAAATCTCAAGAAATTGCTGATCTTATTGTACAAGAAGCCCGCAGGTTAAGTGGGGGAGTCTTGGATGATGATGGGATTATATTGGTTGTTCGGAAAAATTATTGGAATGAGTGATAATTTTATGGTGGATGTTGCCGATCTCGTCCTGTTCGCTGGACAATTAATCTTAGAGAATGGTGGGGAAACGTTTCGTGTTGAGGAGACGATGGTACGCATGGGCTTGGCGGGTGGAGCTCAATCGGTGGACGTTTTTGCCATTCCTCAAGGAATATTTTGCACTATAAACAAAGGACTTGAGACACATACGCGTGTGGTCAGAATTCATCACCGGGGATTTAACTTGGCCAAGGTTCTGGAGGTTAACCGAATTTCAAGGCAACTTTCGGCAGGGTCTTTAAATGTTGAACAGGCTTATGGTGAACTTTTGAAAGTAGCTCGCTCCAAAAGAAGGTATCCGAGCTGGCTTCGTTTTATATCGGGAGCACTTGCTAGTGCTTCCTTTAGCTATTTATTAGGAGCCCATAGGGGATCCGTCTTCGTAGCTGGCTTGACAGGCTTATTGGTCATGGTAGTGATAGAATTTCTTGAAAAAAGAGACGTTCTGATTTTCGTCTCGGTAGCGATTGCCGGCATTATGACCGCCCTCGCGAATCTGGCTGTTAAGAGTTTTTGGCCAGCTCTGCAATTTGATTTGGCTGTCATCGGATCAATTATGGTACTTGCGCCCGGTTTAGCGATCACGACGTCTGTAAGGGATGCCTTATTCGAAGATCTCGTTTCAGCATCAATTCGCGGGGTAGAAGCTTTTGGAGTTGCGCTTTCTATCGCCTCCGGTGTAGGGGTTGTTTTGACACTCTATTTGTGGGTTGGCGGAACGTTACCATAAAAAGTCGAAAAAGTGATTTATTTCACATAAAATTAATGGATGGTTAGGATAAAAAAATAATATATTAGGCAGGAAAGCAGAAGTGCTTGGCGAATTATAATATTAACGTCTCTGTTATAACTA
>DHJG01000173.1:0-1366 GCA_002404215.1 Desulfosporosinus sp. UBA4726 | reverse complement strand
ATTGCCGAAGAGGCCGAAAAGAACATGCCTACTGTTGAAGAATTGACTAAAACACTGTCACTCGAAAAAGATGAACTCATTCCGTATGGAAGAACGCCAAAAGTGGACTTTTTGAAAATGATGAAGCGGCTCAAAGATAAACCAGATGGTAAATATATTGAAGTTACGGCAATCACGCCAACACCATTAGGCGAAGGAAAAACAACAACTACTATGGGTCTGATTGAAGGGCTTGCCAAGAGAGGCATGAATGCCGGCGGAGCAATACGACAACCGTCTGGTGGACCGACTATGAATATCAAGGGTACTGCTGCTGGTGGTGGTAATGCTCTATTAATACCGATGACCGAGTTTTCCCTAGGACTAACCGGAGATATCAATGATATAATGAACGCCCACAACCTTTGTATGGTTGCTCTGAATGCTAGAATGCAGCATGAGGCTAACTATACTGATGAAGAGCTCGGTAAACGGGGCCTGACACGTTTGGACATAGATCCCAAAAATGTAGAAATGGGCTGGATTATTGATTTCGCAGCTCAAGGCTTGAGGAACATCATCATTGGTATTGGCGGTAAAAAAGACGGTTTCCAAATGCAATCAAAATTTGGTATTGCCGTGGGCTCAGAATTGATGGCTATTTTGGCAGTCGCCAAAGATCTTCCTGATCTAAGAGAACGGATTAGTAATATTATCGTTGCTTATAGTAAAACTGGTAAGCCGGTTACTGCCAAAGACTTAGAAGTTGATGGTGCTATGACCGCTTGGATGCGTAATACGATTAATCCAACGATTTGTTTCACTGCTGAAGGTCAGCCGGTTATGGTTCATGCTGGACCGTTCGCCAATATCGCTATTGGCCAATCTTCAGTTATTGCTGACCGCCTTGGCCTGAAGATGTTTGATTATCATGTTACCGAAAGTGGATTTGCGGCAGATATTGGTTTCGAGAAATTCTGGAACGTTAAAGCTCGTTTGGGCAATTTGAAACCAAATGTTTCAGTTCTTGTTGCTACCATTCGGGCTTTGAAAATGCACGGAGGCGGACCAGCTGTGGTTCCTGGACGTCCGTTACCCGATGAGTACGTTAAAGAAAATCTCGAACTCGTGGAAAAGGGGTGCGCTAACCTACTGCATCATCTTAAAACGGTTAAGAAATCAGGGATTATACCCGTTGTATGTATTAATGGCTTCTACACTGATACTCAAGCAGAAATTGACTTGGTTAAGAAGATTGTTAAAGCAGCAGGAGCCCGTTGTGCTCACTCTACTCACTGGCTTGATGGTGGAGATGGCGCGTTAGAATTAGCAGATACTGTCATTGATGCCTGCAAAGAAGAGTCAAAATTTAAATGCCTCTATCCAT
>DHJG01000031.1:1850-2720 GCA_002404215.1 Desulfosporosinus sp. UBA4726 | reverse complement strand
AGCTTCTGATAATGAAGGGGATAAATTTAACGATCAGACTAATATTAAGCCATCAATTGCTGGCACAAAAGAACAATTTTCTAAAGGAGAAAAGCTCTTTAATATGTACTGTGCTGCCTGTCACGGAAATGATGGGAAAGGTAATGGGCCGGCATCCATACGTTCTGATGGTGGCTATATAATGCCTGTTCCCGCCAATTTCACAGAAAGTGGTAATGACTTTACAAATTATGGCCGTTATGTCTGGAAGGTGAAAGAGGGCGTAGAAACAACGAATATGCCCCCCTGGAAGGAAGCACTGAGCGACGATGAAATTTCAGATGTTATCTTCTATATCCAAGGATTCTCTACTCAAGACAATTATAATAATAAATGGGCGCATCTCTATACAGATGAATTTGCCCAAAATTTGAAGAGGTAATGATTATGAATGAAGCAGCGATAGGTTTAACGGTTACAAGTATTGGCGTGTTAATGGTTTTCATGGGGTTTTTAATCTGGGGTATAAGAACTGGTCAGTTTACAGATGTCGAAGAAGCAAAATATCGGATTCTCGAGGATTTAAATACTGGAAGCGAGGTGAAAACAGATGCCTGAATTAACCAGCTTTTTTAGAGAGTCCTTTTGGATTGTCATTACAAGCGTTATTTTGTCAGTTCTGTTCCTTTGGCTCTTCATCATTGGAGGCCGTAAGTACAGAGTTGAAGACGCGGAAGCACACTCTGAGGAATTTGGCGGTGTCGTCAAAGAAGGTCACGGCGGAATGACAGAATTTCTGTGGATTAGTTTTGGGCTTATGTTTATTTGGACCATCTATTATTTTGCCGTTAACTGGCATCAGTTCTTAGTGATCTTTGCTTAAAGGAATAA
>DHJG01000031.1:951-1675 GCA_002404215.1 Desulfosporosinus sp. UBA4726 | reverse complement strand
TGCTGGTGATGTAACGATTTCAGCCGATGTCGCAAACTTTGAACTCGTTGACCAAGAAGGAGAACAAAGTAATCCTGGCAAAGGACATATTATTTATTATATGGATGTGCCGGTACCCCAATATTATGAGCATACGGCGATCAGCAAACCGGGTACTTATGCCATAGCAAGTAATACCTCTTATACTTGGAAAGGTGTAACTCCCGGTGAGCATACATTTTCGGTTCAGCTTGTTAATAACAACGACAGCCCATTACCTGCACCAGCTATCAACAGTAAAACAGTAAATGTTGGTCCTCCGGCAGGAAAACCTGACATCCTGATAGTTACTCCAGCAGAGGGTGCTCAGCTTGGACCCGGAAATATTGTCTTATCAGTAAAGGTAAACAACTTTATAGTAAGTAAGGACGATATGGGAGTTGTTAACCGAAAAGGCGAAGGACATTTGATTTACTATCTCGATGAGAATCCTCCTGTTGATCCTGGAGTGCCAGCCTTAACTGACAGATCATTTGTTTCAACTGATCTGAATCGTTTATGGAAAGATGTTAGTGAAGGGAAGCATACCTTTTCTGTTCAATTAGTAAACAATGACGATACTCCTCTTGATGTTCCAGTGGTTGTAACTATGCCGATAGATTTGCAGGCATAGTGATGAGCGAATCCGTTCTATCATCATTTGGGCTTGGTCAAAAGCATTACCGGGAAAGTACGAAAGGGTTAG
>DHJG01000031.1:0-895 GCA_002404215.1 Desulfosporosinus sp. UBA4726 | reverse complement strand
CTGCTTGAAGAATTTGATTAAGAAATATTTAATGCGTTGGTTGAGAAATGGAAATTCTCACACCAACGCATTTTTCTTGAGTTAAAGAGTGAGATGAGGGTGGAGGAATTTACTAACGTTAATTGTTCGTTTTCCTTAATTCTTTTCGATTAGCAGCTTCGGGGATTCGTTCTAACCATCCATTCTCAATCATTAAATCGAGGCCATCTTTTACGTAATCACCGAATTCTGCCATAAGACGAGTGAGGGATGCTACTATATCTGTTCTTGCACAATTTGCTAACGCAAGTCCGTAACCCGAGATGCTATGAGCTAAAAATATCGTTGAATGGAACATCATCAGTTTATCGGAATATGGGGATTCAGTAGAGTCAGTTACAAGATAATCGTAATTTATAGGTTTCGGTAAGTCCTCATCTTCCAAAAATGAACCAAGAACACCTACCTGCTTATCAATGTTTTGTTTCCCCCTTGAAAAATAGTCTTTAGTTTTTTTTGATTTTGAGACCTGCCCGAATCCTAGTATTAATGCGTCTTCTAACTGTCTCTGATGGACATTAATAAAAATATGACCAATTTCCAGAGCGTTTAGTGGTCGCTTATCTTCCATTAGACCTTTAAAGAAACTTGTGTCCGCAGTTACAAATTCTACCCTGTCAGGTATGGGTATATTAGGTGCTCTCGCAATAAGTCCTTTCGATAAAGCCACATTGCTTGCTTTATTGCTTATTTCATTAAAATCATTTAAACAACCCTCAAAAAAATTGATGATATCGGGTCGGATCGAAATCGAACGTGCAAAACTAAAATTTATCATGCCATACTTTGCCATGAATCTTGAATACAACAACATAAACGTATCCCCATAAAGTGGGTCTGCATTTACATCAAAATC
>DHJG01000209.1:4422-8920 GCA_002404215.1 Desulfosporosinus sp. UBA4726 | reverse complement strand
AAACCATTCTGGGCAAGAAGCTCATTATGACTACCCATTTCAATAATACTGCCTTTGTTCATCACCAGTATCAATTCTGCATCTCTAATTGTAGAAAGTCTATGGGCAATGACAAAGCTTGTTCTACCATGCATAAGTTCCGTCATAGCTCTTTGAATATAAACCTCAGTTCTTGAGTCAACGCTACTTGTCGCTTCATCAAGAATTAAGATGGCAGGATCCGCCAGAATTGCCCGAGCAATCGTCAGAAGTTGTTTTTGGCCCTGCGAGATATTAGAGGCCTCCTCATTTAAGATCGTATTATACCCATCAGGAAGTGTTTTAATGAAGTGATGGGCATGCGCTGCTCTTGTTGCTTGCATAACCTCTTCTTCTGTAGCACCTTCACGACCGTAGGCTATATTCTCCATAATAGTACCGTTAAAGAGCCAAGTATCTTGTAGCACCATGCCGAACATATTACGTAAAGCACCACGCTTGATATCTTTGATATCAACCCCATCTATCGTTATCTTACCAGCATTTAATTCATAGAAGCGCATCAATAGATTAACAAGTGTCGTTTTGCCAGCACCAGTTGGCCCAACGATTGCAATTGTATGACCTCGCTTAACATCAATATTCATGTTCTTTATCAGTGGTTCTTCTGCTTTATAGCTGAAATCGACGTTTTCAAACCTTACTTCCCCTTTAGGGAAGGATATAACTTTAGCATCAGCCTGATCCGGTTGTTCTTCGACCTCATCGAGCAGTTCAAAGACACGTTCCGCAGAAGCTACAGTTGATTGAATGATATTAGCTATATTGGCAGTCTGAACGATTGGCATCGTGAATTGTCTTGAATATTGAATAAAGGCTAGAATATCACCAATCGTAATGGTCCCCCTAGTTGCAAAAATCCCGCCGACAACACAGATAATAACATAGCCTAGATTGCCGACGAATCTCATTAAAGGCATTATTATACCTGAAATAAACTGTGCGTTATAGCCAGCAGTATAGAGTTTATCATTAATCGAATTAAAGGTTTCGATAGATTCATCCTCACGGCCATAAGCTTTAACAATTTTGTGCCCCGTGTACATTTCTTCAACATGCCCATTTAGTTCTCCCAATGATTTCTGCTGAGCAGCAAAGTGTTTTTGAGAGTGTTTGGCAATATTCATGGTTACTACGATATAAAGGGGTAGGGTTAAAATAACGATGAGTGTTAATAGCGGACTTATGGATAGCATCATAACGATAACACCGATAATCGTTACAATAGAAGTAATCAGTTGGGTAAGACTTTGCTGTAACGTCGTTGAGATATTATCAAAGTCGTTGGTAACACGGCTCAAAATTTCACCATGGGTTCTTGAATCAAAGAACCTAAGAGGTAAACGTGAAAGCTTTTCATCAACTTCCTTACGCATATTATAAACCGTTTTTTGAGCAACTCCGGCCATAATATATTGTTGCAGATAACTAAATGCTGCACTAATAAGATATAACCCTAGAAGAATTAACACGATCTGACCAATATACGTGAAATCCAGGCTTGGAACAGGCTGCCGTAACTTCATTGCCATCATTTTAGCTCCAAAGCCTTCTCCAATTTTTGTGATCGCCTTACCCATGACTTTTGGACCAATAATACTAAAGATCGTGCTCAGAATTGCAAAGATAAACACCGCAATAAATTTAGTTCTTTGAGGTTTCAAATATCTAAGCAGTCTGAAAAGTGTCCCCTTGAAATTCTTTGCTTTTTCTACTGGTTTTCCAAGGGCTCCAGCCGGCCCCCCTGGTCTTCCACCAAAACCTTGTTGAGGTTTATCAACTTTAACTTTACGTTCATCGCTCACGCTAATTCCTCCTCTGACAATTGTGATGCTACAATCTCGCGATATACCTTACAGGTATTTAGCAGTTCTTTATGCGTTCCAATGCCAGAGATCTGTCCATCATCTAAGACTATAATTCTATCAGCATTCCTAACTGTTGAAACACTTTGAGCAATAATAAAAACTGTAGCATCCGCTATTTCGGGTTTAAGAGCTGCCCGTAGTTTAGCATCTGTTTTAAAATCTAGGGCGGAGAAACTATCGTCAAAAATATAGATCTCAGCTTTTCTAATTAAAGCACGAGCAATTGAGAGGCGTTGCTTCTGCCCTCCGGAAACATTAGTACCTCCTTGGGCAATAGGATGATCAAAGCCCGCTTCTATCCCCGAAACAAACTCTGTTGCTTGTGCAACCTGCGCTGCGTGCTCAATCTCTGCCATGGTCGCATCTTCTTTGCCGTATTTAATATTTTCAGCAATGGTCCCCGAAAAAAGCACCGTCTTTTGCGGAACAAAACCAATCTTAGCACGAAGCGCTTTCTGACTCATTTCTCGAACATCGACTCCATCAACCAAGACACTGCCACTTTCAACATCATAAAAACGAGTAATCAGATTAATCAGCGTGGATTTACCTGAACCAGTACCCCCAATTATTGCTGTCAATTCACCTGGTTTGGCGCTAAACGTTATATTGCTAAGAGCTGGTTGATCTGCGCCAGGATATCTGAAGGAAACTTCCTTAAATTCTACAAAACCTCGTTGACTATTCGCTAGTTTTGATTTTTTGGGATCAACGATGTCAAGATCTGTTTCAAGTACTTCATTGATTCTGACTGCCGAAACCTGAGCACGAGGGACCATTATAAACAACATGACCAGCATGAGTAAGGAGAATAATATCTGAGTAGCATATTGAATAAAGGCTAAAAGTGATCCAATCTGCATAGTTCCAGAGTCTATTCTAAGAGCGCCAAACCAGACCAAGGCCACAGTGGTTAAGTTCATAATCAGCATCATTGCCGGCATTAATATAGCCATGATTATATTGACCTGAACAGCGTTGTGCATCAGGTCTGCGTTGGCATCATCAAATCGAACTCTTTCTTTTTCAATGCGATTAAAAGCACGTACGACTCTGATCCCCGTAAGTTTTTCTCGTAAAACAAGATTTAACTTATCTATTTTTTCCTGCATTACCTTAAAGAGAGGCAAACCTCTTTTCAAAGTAATCCCAATGATACCGAACAAGATTGGAATGGCAACCACAAGCACCCAGGCCAACGATGTATCCTGTCGCAAAGCCATAATAACCCCACCAATACAAGTTAACGGCGCAGTAATCATCATACTGAGGATCAAAACGGATACTTGCTGAATTTGAGTTACATCATTCGTCGTTCTTGTAATCAGTGTGGCAGCTCCTAATTTATCAAACTCATGCAAGGAAAAACTTTCAACTTTAGCAAAAATCTTTTCACGCAATATTTTCCCAAAACCTACGGCTGTTTTTGAGGAGAGATAGGTCGCTATAATAGCGCACAAAGTTCCACCTGCCGCAATGAGTAACATAAAACCACCAATTTTAACAATATAATTAATATCCTTATTTACTAAGCCTATATCAATAATATCTGCCATTAGGGTAGGTAAATAGAGGTCTGAAAGAACTTGCATAAACAAAAGCGCGATAATGACAACTATATAAGCTGTATATTGTTTTAAAAATCTATACAATTTAATCATTAACTACCAATCTCCAATCTTTAGTGATATCATTAAGGATAATTATTTCTCGCTGCCACCTAGAAGCTGCTTCAATACATCTAGTCCAACAAAGATTTTATTAAGCTCTTCCTGTGTGCCTTTGTTCAGTACGTTTCCTATATTTTCTTCCAACCGTTTATGAAAGTTTTGATGCATCCCCGTGAAGTTAGGAGACATGCTGACATTAACAACTCTTCGATCTTCCTCACTTCGCTTTCTTTCTACCAGGCCCTGCTTTTCAAGTCGATCGACAATCCCTGATACAGTACTATTTGACAAACTAAGCCTGCTACTAAGTTCTGTGATCTTCATCGTTTTTTCCTTACTTAAAATTCCCATAACCATACCTTGAGGAGCAGTCATACCTGGGTTCATCTCCTCAATAACTTTGCTCATACTTTGCTTAAACATGTGCATCACTTCATGAAAAAGTTTTGAAACTTTTGCACTATCATTTAAGTTTTCCAAGATTTATTCACCGTCCCCGAATATTTCGTTTGCGAATATTTCGCCTACGAAGTATATTACTGTATAGGCATTTATTTGTCAAACAGAAATATCTGGTATTATTATGCACTATTCTGTGCCTTAGCATTAATCACTAAAAGAGGCACGAGATTATAGTCGTGTTCTTAATTATATGAGACGCTAAACATTGATTTTAATGCAATCTTGTCTATACACTTTTTTCTATTTCTTGACGAAGTTCACCTTATCTTGATATACTAGCAGTGATGTAGATTCTTACAAATAAATATCATAGTTCGGTTGGGGTAAACTTTGCGAAAGCGAAGGACGCTAAAATCATGGGTCTAAGGCTAATTTCAAACGTTTGGAATTACGCTAGGATCGCCAGATTACAAGCATTGAACTTCTCTGGGGAGGGTAGTCGTATAGACTACTCTCTTT
>DHJG01000209.1:1195-4353 GCA_002404215.1 Desulfosporosinus sp. UBA4726 | reverse complement strand
CCGGTTGGGTGTTGATTGTCGAATTTATCTTTACCCTTGCAATGGCGCTAAAATGCTATCCGCTCCCTGCAGGTGGACTTCTTGCGATCGAAGCCGTTGTGATCGGGCTTACTCGCCCGCATACCGTCTATCACGAAGTTGAACTGAACCTGCCGGTTATTCTGCTTCTGATGTTCATGGTTGCCGGGATCTATTTTATGAAAGAAGGTCTTGTGTACCTGTTTACCAAGATCCTTACCAAAGTACGCTCTAAAGTCGCGCTTGCATTCCTGTTCTCTATACTGGGTGCAGTTCTTTCCGCTTTTCTGGATGCACTAACCGTAACTGCGGTGATTATCGCTGTGGCATATGGGTTCTACAACATCTTCCACAAGTTTGCTTCCAGCGAAAAAGCATTAGAAAAGTATGACGTTAATCACGACCATATTATTGATGACGAATATCAGGAGGACCTGAACCAGTTCCGTGGTTTTCTGCGCAATCTTATGATGCATGGTGCTGTGGGTACTGCGCTGGGCGGAGCAACAACACTGGTTGGTGAACCGCAGAACCTACTGATTGCCTCCATTATGAAATGGGACTTCGTCGATTTCTTTTTAAACAGCGCACCTGTGTCTATCCCGGTACTGATCGCTGGTCTTCTGACCGCCATCACCCTTGAAGTCACCAAGTTTTGGGGGTACGGCTATCAGCTTCCTGAGTCTGTTCGAAAGGTTATTGAAGATGACGTATTAGCCAAAGATGCGGTGATGGATACTCGCGGACGTGTACGCCTGGTTACTATGGCTGTATGCGGCGTTTTGCTGATCTTCGCCCTGGCGTTGCACCTGGCAGAAGTCGGTATTATTGGTCTGACGATTATCATCCTGCTTACCGCTTTCAACGGGGTTATTGAAGAAGGACGCATCGGTCATGCGTTTGAAGAAGCACTGCCGTTTACTGCGCTACTGGTCGTATTTTTCTCCATCGTTGCTGTTATTCATGACCAGCATCTGTTTACGCCGATCATTCAGTGGGTACTACACCTAGAAGGACAGAATCAGCTTGTCGCTTTCTTTGCGGTAAACGGTGTCCTTTCTACAATCAGTGACAACGTATTTGTTGCTACCGTATATATGACCGAAACACAGAAAGCGTTTGCAGCTGGAGGCATTGCGCTGGAGCAATACAACAAACTGGCAGTTGCAATCAACATGGGTACAAACATCCCTTCCGTTGCTACACCAAACGGTCAGGCAGCATTCCTATTCCTATTGACCTCTTCACTTGCTCCGCTAATTCGCCTGTCTTACATGGAAATGGTGAAACTGGCTCTGCCATACACCATCGTTATGTCTCTTACAGGTTTACTGGCAACAATGTACCTGTTGTAAAGCAGACAAGCACAGACAAAAAAAGCAACAAAGCCTTGAGCGTACAACTTCATGTACCTCAAGGCTTTCGTTATGTATCTGTATGTAGCTTAACTCATATCTTTTCCACAAGAGATTGAAGGGTAAGTGAGGGGAGAAGAACACTTCTAGTAAGGGATTGATTTCCAGGTTAACAGTTAAACGTTCTGTAAAACGTGCTTGTTCGATATCTAGATAGGCATGATTCATGAAACTACAATTCATTATAACATGCCGACTCCGAATATAGCGGTACGACATTTCGGGCAACACCCTTGCTCCAGACGATTCACCAGCACAGGTTCACGCCGAATCACAGCTTCTCCACACTGAGGACAAAATGTCGTATCTCCACCTCTGACATTTCCCAAATACACATAGGGAAGATACTCTTTGGCTATATTCCACAATCGTTCTAAAGTCTCTCGATCCGTTGGTGGAACCGCGAGTCGATAAGCCGGATGATAGGCACTCAAATGCCAAGCTAGTGGAACATTAAGACCGTGTAGCCATTGAGCCAATTCTCCGATCTCCTTGGAATCATCATTGGCTCCCTGAATAACGAGCGTTGTTATCTCCAAATGGACGCGCCCTGCTAATCGTTCAACATTGTCTAAAACCCACGCCAGTTTTCCTCCGCAATAGGTTTGATAAAACTCCTCCGAAAACGCCTTAATATCAATATTTATAGCATCAAGCCACGGAATAAGCTCCTCGATAAAATGTGGGGAAATCGTTCCATTACTAACTAGCACAACCTTCCCCCCCTGAGCACGAACCAAAGGGGCGGTATCCCGGATCATCTCAAACCACATACTCGGTTCTGAATAAGTAAAACACACACCCAAGGAATTTTGGGCCTGTTCGGCAAGCTGGGCAGGGGTCACTTTTCTTCCGACTTGATGTTTCTGAGATATTTCATGATTTTGACAAAACGAACAGCTTAGGTTGCAACCAAATCCTCCAACAGAAAAGATTGAAGATCCGGGATAAAAGTGGTAAAGGGGCTTCTTCTCAATCGGATCAACATTCCAGGCCGCCACTTCACCATAGGTCGACGATACGACCTTTCCCTCGCGGTTTACTCGGGCATGACACCGCCCAGACTGTCCAGGTCTTAATTTACAATGCTGGGGACACAAAAGACAACTGGCGCTATAGAATTCTTTATAATTATCAGACGTAGACAGAGGAACCGTCCCCCTGTCTTCCCTTACGTTATTAGTATTACTCATAATGTCGCTTGACCTCAAAGCGCCAAAGCTCCACCGATTCCTCTGCAGAAATTCCCGCCTTTTGTTTGGCAATACCAACTTGGTCGGCAATAGTATCGACGCCTTCTAAATGTGGAAGCAAAAGCCCAGTTTTCCGACCCTGGCGAACAACGACCCCGTACCGCCAAGGATCTAGATCATCTGGTCCTCCGATTTTCTCGAGTTCGCCGAGCACATCAACTGTAACACTCAGGGTGTCCACCTCGTCTGCTTGAACTGGCTGAAACCGCGGGTCCCCAGTTCCTGCAGCTATGGCATTATGTTGAATTTCCAAAGCCAGATTATCCTGCCAAGGCTCAGTCGTTCCAATACATCCGCGCAGTTGCCCGTTCTGTTTTAACGTCACAAAACATCCTCTCCGCACGGCAAACTCTGGGGAATCCGGAACGTGCAGTAAACTGGGGTCTTCATTCTTTAGATATGCGCTTAAGCAACGCCTCGCCCATTGTGGCAAGGGGGACGAGTGATACAGATCAGCCACCATATACCCCAC
>DHJG01000209.1:0-940 GCA_002404215.1 Desulfosporosinus sp. UBA4726 | reverse complement strand
CAGATTAGCGATCTTTTTCGTATCTCGCTGAAGAGCCTTTAGTACAGCCTGATCAAATTCCGGTCCAGCGGCATCAAAGCCGTACGGCCCATCTTCCTTCAAACGATGGGAGAGATCCCCACTGGCAACCAACGCATAGCGTCCAGGCAGCTTATCTAGGATTTGGCCTATTCGCAAACCATAGTCTTCCGCTCCCTCCAAGGGCATCCCTAGCAGTACAACCTTTCCACTCCACCCTGCCTTTTGCAAGAAATACAAGGGTACAAGTGCACCGTGATCCATAGCTTTCTGGATAGGAACAACTCTCGACAGATCCTTCTGAAATTGTGCAATCGCCACAATATCGCAGGCAAAGGAAAAACTTAGCTGAGCAGCTCCAAATTGTGCAAAATTCCCTCGGACAACCTCTTCTGTGGAGACTGTCATGCCGTCCTTTAGGAGCGGTGCATGCGGGGAAACTAAGATCACTGTCTCCACCTCCGCTCGAACTAGACGACTCGATATCTCTCGGTAGGCATCTAAACTTGCCTGGCATTTATGTTCCTCTCCCTGTCCAATCTCCGGAACAAGAATAGGCGGATGCGGAACAAAGACCGAATAAACTAAACTCATAGATCCAACACTTCCTTTTACTTCTCCATATAGTTATCATCTCTAGTTTACCCTGATCTCCCGCTAAAATCCAAAAATAGGAAACACCAAAATCGCAATCTTGGTGTTTCCTATACTTAAGACTAGTTCTCAATGAACCAATAAATCTAATGACTTAGACAGAAGGATCATCCTTAGATTTTAGCGAGCCTTTAACCCTATATCCAATATACAAAATAAGAATCCAAGCCGGCCCAATATAGAGGGAATAAACCATATCAGGTATATACGCCATTAGAACGGCAACCATCGCTAAAAAGGCTAACGTTACATAGTTCGAAATAGGGTA
>DHJG01000137.1:13524-15494 GCA_002404215.1 Desulfosporosinus sp. UBA4726 | reverse complement strand
AAGACTACGCCAAATGAAGTGGTTTCTCATCAATTCCATGCGCTGCCTCCATAACGACCTCCGGCAAAGTCGGATGTGCATGAATCGTTCGTGCAATATCCTCAGCTCGTAGCCCTTTTTCCACTGCAACCACCAATTCAGCAATAAGGTTACTAGCCTGAGGTCCCATAATACTAGCCCCCACAATAACTCCCTTTTCGTCAGCCAAAATTTTCACGATTCCAACGCTTTCCCCTAAAGTCAGAGCCTTTCCATTAGCAGAAAACGGGAACTTACTCACGCGATAAACCTTCCCAGAAGCCTTAAGTTCCTGCTCCGTAGACCCAACAGAAGCAATCTCAGGATGCGTGAAAATCGCACTCGGTATAGCTCTGTAACTCATGGTCCCTGAACCCAGTCCGATATGTTCAGCTGCGATAATCCCTTCAGCAGAGGCAACATGGGCCAACATAATCCCCCCAACCGCATCACCAATCGCATATACCCCTGGAAGATTCGTCTGCATCTGAGCAGTTACTTTAATGGCCCCAGCTTCCGTCTCCAAACCCAGATTAGCCACATCAATGCCACGTAAACTAGGCCTGCGCCCGGTGGAAAGAAGAACGCGGTCAGTCGTGATCTCTCGTACCCCTTTACTATCTTCGACCTGCACAACCAGATTCTCCCCCTCTTGGTGAATCTGTTTAACCATCGTCTTAGTCAAAATCTCCATTCCACTGCGCTTCAACAATGGGGTTAATCGCTTCGGAATTTCCTCGTCTATATTAGGCAACAAGGTTGGAAGCGTCTCCACCACGCTAACCTGTACTCCGAATGCTTGATATATCGTAGCCAATTCTAAACCAATGACGCCCCCTCCAATGACAATCAGACGCTTGGGCAATTCTACTTCTTCGAGAATCTCATCACTGGTTCCCACGCCCGGGAGATCTGCCCCTGGAATCGGAATACGTACCGGTACCGATCCAGTCGCTATTACAACATTCTCCACGCCGATATGTTCAACCCCGTTTTCTGTCGTCACTGAAATTCGACCGGGTTCTTTAAATTCGCCCCACCCTTTGACTACGCGTATGTTCGCCGCCTTCATCAACTTTTCTACACCGCCAACCAGCGCATTAACCACAGAATCCTTGCGAGCGATTACAGCACCATAATCCACACGTTTTTCGCCAACAAACAAGCCATATTCTTCAGCGCGCCCAATCTCACGCCATAAATCTGCACTCTTCACCAACGCTTTGGTCGGAATGCACCCCCGATTCAAACAAGTACCTCCCAACCGTTCACCCTCAATCAGTACGACTGATAAGCCAAGTTGCGCAACCCTTAATGCACACACATACCCGCCAGGACCCCCGCCAAGAATTCCAACCTGATACTCCATTTTTTTCTCCTTCCATACACAACACACAAAGTGCTCGGGTCAATATTTTTCTAGCATATCATTTCCGTCTTCTACTGCAAATATCAAGTTAAGATATCATACCAAATTTGTGCGTTTTGAACTCAAAAGACTATACAGTGCGTAGCACGAAACCTGAACCCCAAGCATTCGCTCAAGATTCAGGTTCATCTTTAAATCGTTATAGTTGTTGACACTCGACGGTATTAGTTCTACCCGTAGAACTCTGCCGAGGATGCTCCAGGGATAAATAAGATTTGTCCTGGATAGATAAGATTGGGATTACGCAAGTTATTTCCCAGAATAATGGCTTGCATCGTTGTTCCAAAGCGTTTGGCAATTTTATAAACGGTATCCCCTTTTTTCACTACATAGACTTCATGTGCTGGAGTTGGTACAGGGACAGGCTTCGGCGTTGAGCAATGATGATGTTGATGGTGCATAACTGGTGCCTCGTACGGTGGGCAAGGCATCGGACAACAAGGATCCATCTCAAGGGGTGGGCAACACATCCCAGGGGCTCCATGCATTCCTTGCATATCTTGCATTCCAGGCATCATACCCT
>DHJG01000137.1:5614-13319 GCA_002404215.1 Desulfosporosinus sp. UBA4726 | reverse complement strand
CTCCTTGCATTCCCTGCATATCTTGCATTCCAGGCATCATTCCTTGCATATCATGCATTCCACCCATACCAGGTGCGGGAGTTGGATTATAAGCAACGGAACGTGATTCCATATTATTTTCCTCCTTCAAACTATATCAAAAAGCTTGTTGTTAATTTTAATGTTGTCTAGCTTTTTGCTCTTTAACTATTAACAATATATGGCAAATGAGAGATATTGTGTTTGTACCTTTATAAAATTTTATATTTTTAAAGTTTTTTTCCTTTAAAGCTAACTAATTAAAAAAACTAGGGCGACTGCCAAGCCTTCAGGGGCTGGTAATCACCCTAGTACATTTATGCATCCAGAAGGATACAACTGAAAGACATACTTTCTGACTAGTATAAAGAAAAGCTGACCTTAATAGGTCAGCTCGTCTCGATAAATAACAATTAAACTACTGCAATTGCTTTGTTAAGTTGGGCAACCAAGTCGTTCGGATTCTTGCCATGGGTTAAAGCTGCACCTTCGATGCTTTCCATTACAGAAGACGGACATCCTAAACAATGCATTCCAAGTTCTAGAAAAACTTGAACAGTTTGCGGATATGTGCGCAAAACTTCGCCCACTGTCATCTCTTTCGTTAACATGCTAATATTCCTCCTTTTATTCCTTAGTTAAATACTCGGTTTTATTATAGATTAAAATTATTAGACAAGCAACTTTTTTTTAGCAATTAATCATCACGCATAGCATGTCCAGTTTGAGATAAAAGTTTGTAGACATGTTCTGCCAATCCAATTTCGAGCGTTCCCGTCCCACAACTCGGCGTTAACAGACTTTGTTGTCGAATAAGCGTTTCATCTACACCACGTTTTACGAGCTCCGCTATGTTGTTTTCTAAAAGAATTTTTAGACTTTGAGCACTTTGTTCCCACGCAATTGGATTCGTAGGAACAATTCCCCAAGACAAGATTCCTCCACGTATTAAAAATGCATTGAGTGGCTTTGCTAAGGCCATCATGCTTTGCATATAATCGAAGGCATCAAAATTCACTACCTGAACCTTTGAGTCAAAAAGTAGGGTCCAATCCATCCCTGCGCAGACATGCACCCCAGGAATTCCACCTTGCCGCAGTATCCCCTCAACAATCGAATTCAGATCTTCAATTAGCGGCGCTCTTTCCAACGTAATATGGGTTGAAGCTCCAAAACCATAAAGCCCTGGATCGTCAATCATCATCAGCACAGGCAAACCAAACTTTTTGAGTCGTTTGGTCTGCCACTCAGCATGCAAGGCAAGCGTTTTAACTAACATATCCCGTAGGGTATCATCATAATAACTCGACCGCCTATTTTTATCCGTAATCTGCATTCCCAGTGACAACGGACCACTGAGCTGCCCCTTCAAAAGCAAAGCCCCCCGTGTTCCGTTACGTTCAAGATCTTGGCAAAAAGCTTCAAATCCTTCTCCGCCCTGCAAACTGAATCCAAAACGCTCTAGTGCTTGTTCATTCCCCTCAGTCGCCTCTAGGTAAAGCGTATAGAAGGCCGTAATTCGTTCTACCCAATCCGAAGCTTCAACTTGAAATTTCGGTGTTTTGACATCTTCGATGACGCCTGTTTCTAGCAGAGCATTGAGATATTGTACAACAAAGGAGCTTTCTGCCCCAAGACGGGGAAGTTGTGGCCAATGTGGCGCCATAGGAACATTTTCCCAAATCAAGCTTAAAGCATCTTCCCCCGTGGCATGAGGCATACTCCCAACCCCCGTAGGCAAAAAATGCGGTTTAAAACGTCCGTTTTGCATACCTTATCCACTTCCCATCCAATATATTATCGTATTAAACTCTATTATAATTCAAAGCTTATAACTTGCATACCCTGTACTCTTCTCTCCAGCGACCCAATCTATAGGAAGTTTCTTAGCTACACTTCCTTCAGCATCTGCCAAAGATATATCCAATCTAAAAAGTGGAACAAGCCCCAAACTACTACAATACCGGCTATAATTCCGGGCACCCATAAGAAGGACCTATATTTTCCTCCAATGCGGCGGATATCACGGACTCGAATCGGAAAAAACAGGAGTACCAAGATGACATAACCGAGAATGGGAACATACAACGGAACCCCCCAAGGTAACATTGCCCATCCTATTGCGCTAAGCACGGCAAAGCGATAGCGTCGTTCCAGCCAGTAAAGAAGCCCAATTGGATGTGGGTCATCCGGCAAATGTGGAGCAGCCACGCCAACCTGAATTAGCCGAATTAGCATAAAAAGCACGCCCAACATTGCCCAAATCAACCAAGGGGACTGTGCCTGCAGCAATTCAATGCCAGGCCATAAATGCGAGAACCAAGGGCTAAGATGGACCGGAATACGAAATATTCCGGAAGTGACCATTCCAGCCAGCGTCCCTTCACGGACAATCACGAATAATCCACCCCAAAACCAAGCGCTGCGCAAACGGCGTTTTGGTTTTTTCTCGCCGATATCTTTATAACGCCAGGTTAACGAACAAATGTTCATCCAAGCCACAACAATCATTAGCAGCGCCCAACTTCCTGCTAGTACAGGTTCCTTAACCCAGCTCACAATAGATGTTGAAGGATTTTCGACCGCCACTTGCCCCCATGCTCCCTGAATCCGGTTTCCCTGAACATAAAGCGACTGCTCCTCCGACAGTCCCGTGGAAAGCCCAGGAAATGTCTTAAGAGCAAAAGCCAAATCCGGTTGGACTGACTTTGCAGCCTGCTGAAAATACGTTTGAGTCAAGGTGTCCCCAGCTAACCCTTTACCCACCGTCCAGGCCCATAGGGACGGATGTAGCATTTTTTCTGCTTCCATTTGTTGGAAAATCTCTGTGTGTGGCAGTCTACGTGTTGGGATCAACTCAACAGGCAATTCGGCCCATAACCCCATACCCAATCGATCTGCCGTTTGAAGCCAGAGTTCATCTGGAGGTTGACCGATAAAGTAGATAAGGTTTATCCCCTTTTGCTGTTCGGATTTTAACCAAGCCTCCACCTGACCAACATGCCGCAGTTGATATTCCGCCTGTGGCGTTAAGGCAATTCCCTTGATTGGGATCACTTGATCATTTAATACCCATTTTCCGGAGGAGAGAGCCAGCGCACGAAGACCTAAGGGTAACGCCAAATCATCTCGGTCCCCTTTACTGTTCGTGACAGTTAGATGAAGCTGATAGAGAAAAGGAGTTTTCACATCCCAACGTCGGGCATCCGGTATCGTAAAGGTCAACGTCACCAGTTGATGAGATGTATCTGCTTGAGGCTGTAATGTCAAGGTCTGCTCCGCTACACCTGCTGAACCATCCGAGATCACTCCGTATATCGTCCAAGGCCCCTCTTGTGAAAAGCCACGATGTTGTATGTCTGTCTTTACCGTCACCTGAGCGGTATTATCCTTCCATTCAACACTCATCAGTGGTGGGGTGAAAGTCGTTTCTACCACCGCTTCGATTAGAATGTTACCCGTAATGTTCCCCGATTTTGGCCAAGCGGAACCCAAAAACATCGCACGTTGTCCTGAGCTTGCGGCAAGTTCCACCACCAGAATATTATCTTCTCCATAGCGAAATACATGCGCCGGTATCTCCAGCACGTCCGCTCCACCGCTTCCTTCAAATTCCCCAACCTTCTGAGTTTGCTCAATCCCGTTAAGGTAAACGTTCGCATGCCCTTGTACTCCATTAAATGTGAGTAGCATGGTCCGAGAACTCCATTCTCCAGGAATTCGAAACCGTTTAGCAACGACAGTAAATCTCTCACTTGAAGGTAACGTCAAGGGTCGTCCACCTGTCAAAAAGGTCTGATTGTTTTTCCCAACGGCACGTTCAGATTCTGTCGTCCAAGCCTGACGCAATGACGAGAACCGATCCCAACTTCCATTCAAATTCTGCGTCAACCTTGTCGTGCTTATCACGCCTTGTCCTGTTTGAAGGGACAGTCCGGTAGGACTTTGCCAGTACCACCAAAGTGCTCCTATTATTGATGAAAATAAAGCAATAAAGATCATTAACCGACGATTAAACATCAAATAGCCCCTTTTAATTTTTAGACACTTATAGACATATTCGTGAAAGGTTTCGAAAATCCTTGCTGTTATAAAGAAAAAACCCATTAGGAACAGGCTCATAGAACCATGTTTACCCAATGGGTTATTCAGAATTTACTCTCCAACTCAATTCAATTGCTCATCTTCTCTGCACTTTGGGCAAATACCATAAAACTCCATACGATGACCCATAATTAGAAAACCAGATTGTTCCATCACCTCTTGATCTAAATCAATAAGGGTACGATGATAATCGGACACCCGACCACACTTTGAACACACAATATGATAGTGGTTTTCTGGATTTCCATCGAAACGACTGGACATATCACCATAAGACAATTCAAGAAGATGCCCATGCTCTTTAAGCATGTTAAGCGTATTATAGATCGTCCCAAGACTTACCCCTGGAAATTTTGCCTTTACGTGATGGTATATTTCATCTGCAGTGGGATGGGATGCTGTTTCTAGCAGAAACTCTAAAATAGCCTGTCTCTGGGGTGTGAAACGGACACCTTTATCCTTTAACTGTCTGAGAATCTCAATTGCATCCATGTCTGCATTTCCTTTCATTCCCTAATTAGACTTACTTTTAATTAGATTTTAAATCAATATAATAAGTTTGTCAATATGATAAATCTGACAATATAAAAAATTTGTTAATTTTATAAAATTAAACCTAATAAATTACCATTATATTATTAATATAAACTATCTCAAATAAAAAAAGAGAGTTAATACTCTCTTTTTTTAAGCCCCTAAGTTTAAGCCTTATCGATTATTCGGCTGGATTAGGTGCTTCAACTGGACAAACCCCGGCGCAAGCGCCACAATCGGTACAAAGTGCCGCATCAATGACGAAAAGATCGTCACCTTCGCTAATTGCCGAAACTGGACATTCACCTTCGCAAGCACCACAACTAATGCATTCCGAGTTAATAACGTATGCCATGTACAACATCCCCTTTTTTCTTTGACTTCAAAGTCAATATACCAAAGCTTTGGAAAAAAGGCAAGAGAAACTTTGTACAATCTGCAGGAACATAATTAGAGATCTCGTTCTGGTCGATACGGAACTTGATAAAGCCGACGCATACAATGTGAGCAATAAGGCAAGACACGATTACTCACATGATTCCTTCGAAAAAGAATGTGCTCCAAATCCCCATGTTCAAAACCACAGGAACGACATTTTTCAATCACTGATTATCCCCTCCTACTTTGTGTGATTCAGTACAAATAATTCACACTAGTAGTATGCTCCCTTAGTTTAGAAATTAAACACAACTAGAATTGCTTGCTTAAGATCTGAGTTAAATGAGCAAGCGTGTAACATTCATACATTAGGCAAGATGGGAGAAACAATTTGACATAGGGAGTCTCCGACCAGCGACGCTCTGGGAGCGTATTCAACCAAAGCACCTGGCGGACCTGACGACTTATTCCTTGAAGCAAGGCCGCTGCCTTTTCTCCTTCAAGAGTTTGAGCATCACTGACAATGAGTAAAAGTGTTTGCTTGTTTATAACATCTGGAAAGGTTCTCTTCAGCGTTTCCAGTGCCTTAGCCAAGTTAGTCCCTCCTCCCCATTCTTTACCCGTAGCAGAAAGGGCTTCTCTGACCAGTTCTTCCAGAGTTTGCTCTTTCCGAAGTTTCCCTGTCAAGGGGATCAACGTTTCCCCAAAGGCGAACGTCTTAATTCCCCCAACAACAGAGGAGAGTCCGTATATAAATTGCAAAATAAACTCAGTGTACTTGAGCATGGACCCTGAAATATCACAAAGTAAAACAATCCTTGGTCGTCCCTTGCGGCGGCTGCGATAGCTTCGTTCTACAAGGACCCCACCATAACGCAAATTTTTCCGCAGCGTCGTGCGCATATCTAAACCGCCTCGACTTCGGGCAGCGCGGTAACGGCGAGTCATCTGACTTGCAAGGCGTTGACTAAGACGGCGAATCAAGCGAATGACTTCTGGCCACTCTTCGGCGGAAATCTTCTTTAAATCGCGACTTAGAACCTCAACCTCCCGTTCACGAAGTGAGCGTTCCACTTCAGAAAGAACACCATCCGTGGACCCCGGAGCAAGAATCGGCGAATCATCTTCATTTAGTTCCTTGCGCCAATACTCTAAAGATCCACGGATCATTCGTTCAACCATGGGCTGATACGAATGATCAACAGGAACCCCGCTTTTCTTGCCATTCGATGATCTCTCCAAAAAATCGCGCAGTCGTTGCTTATCCTTCTCGGGTAGACTGGCATAAACAGCCCGTTGTTCTTCGGTAATATCCAATTCGTTCCCTTGAAAACACAGGTCCTGTTGGGTGCACTCCATCTGTTCTTTCCATTGAGTGGTTTTTTTTGCTTCGGCCTTCTGCCACGCCTCTTTTTGTTCTAAAGATGCAAAGTAGGCGCGAAAGGCTTCTTTAAAAGCAAAAATATGTTTGACATCCTTAACGAGTGTCGCTTCCAACACAGCTTCAACCTGATCTCTATCGACCATTCCGATAAGTGTTAGCCCTTCTGTCGCGTCTGATATTTCCGAAGGACTAACTTTTAAGCCCACAGTCCTTAACAATTGGGCAAACTCCACCAGATGCCGATCCAATTCACTCACTCTGTTACTGTTGCTTTTGTCCATGGCTACCTTTCTCCCTGCTCCATCTTGCTAGACTCAAAAAGGAGACGTTCTGCTCCCATCTCTCGATAGAAAAGTTCCACATCATCCTGACTCTTAAGTAGCAGAGTCAAGGTCGCATCCACCCAGGCTGGATCGAGGTCGGTCTTGCCCATGACGAGCAAGGCCTTGGCCCAGTCCATTGTTTCAGAAACGGAGGGAATTTTATTCAAGGCAAGGCGTTCCCTAAGTACATTAACTGCCCGGGCCACCTCTAAAGCTAATCGTTCCGGCAAATCTGGAAGTTTGGCCCTCAGAATACGGACTTCTTTGTTGACAGACGGTGGTTCTACATGGAGGAAAATGCACCGCCTCTTTAACCCATCCGAAAGCTCACGTTCGCCATTTGAGGTTAAGACAACAATTGGGCGTTCTTTGGCCTTAACCGTCCCCATCTCAGGAATTGTAACTTGAAACTCACCCAAAAGTTCGAAAAGAAACGCCTCGAATTCTGAATCAGTCTTATCAATTTCATCGATCAACAACACGCTTCGTTCCTCACTTAGAAGTGCCTGCAACAAAGGACGTGGTAGTAAATATTCCGTAGAGAAAAGATCAGCTTCCTGCAGATGTTCACTACCCATTTGAATCTTCAAGAGTTGACGTTGATAGTTCCATTCATAGAGTGCTTTCGTTTCATCAAGACCTTCATAACACTGCAATCGGATCAAAGGAGCTCCAAATACCTTACTTAACACTTTAGCGATCTCCGTCTTGCCTACCCCCGCTGGTCCTGAGACCAAAAGAGGCTTTCCTAACTCAGTCGCTAAAAAAGCCGTAAGCGCGATTCGATCATCACGTTCAGTAATATAACCAATTTCTTCTAAAGCGTTTTCAAACTGATCCAGCGTCATCCGGTTAGCCATCAAACCCCTCCTCCTACTCGATGTTCAATATTCGATGTTCGATATTCGTGGTCGAATATTTATCTCGAACCACTGTGCACTTCAATATTCGATTTACAAACTAC
>DHJG01000137.1:1170-5492 GCA_002404215.1 Desulfosporosinus sp. UBA4726 | reverse complement strand
TCTTTATACCGTGAATCATTAGTCAATAGCTTAAGAACTCCCTCGCTCATCCCTTGGACGTCCCCGACTTCCGCTAGATAACCAGTTTTTCCGTGTTGAACCACTTCAGATAATCCACCAACCCGACTGGCGACCACCGGAACCCCACAGGCCATCGCCTCCAGGGCTACTAAGCCAAAGCTTTCCTGTTCTGAAGGAAGAAGAAAGACATCAACCATCTGTAAAATCTCCTGAACACTTTCCTGTTTTCCCAGAAATTGAACTTTCCCCTCAAGACCGAGTCTTAAAACTTCCCGTTCAACCCGGATCATCTCCGGCCCATCTCCAACGAGCAAGAGACGACTAGGAACAACTTTCTCAACCAAAGAAAATATGTTAACGACATCCACGACCCTCTTTACTTCCCGAAAATTTGAGATGTGGGCCAATATTCTCTCTCCATTTGGCGCAAAGTGTCCTTTGCACCTGGCCATCGATCCATCCACTGGGAAGTAGGCTTTGGGATCAATGAAATTTGGAATAACCTCAATACCCTGACCCATTGTCCCAAAGGTCTCTTCCGTATCCCTGGCAAGGGCACTTGAAACAGCCGTAATGCGATCACTGGACCGCAGTGCCAAACAAGTAAGCTGAAAAAACTCTTCATGCGCGCCCACCAAAGTGACATCAGTACCATGCAAGGTTGTCACCAACGGGAGCGGTCTGGTCATCATTTGTTTGGCCAAAAATGCACTAATACTGTGCGGAATTGCATAATGGGCATGGATCACATCCAGCCCTACATAATTAGCGACTTTGGCAATTTTATTGGCAAGTAACAACGTATAGGGCGGACATTTAAACAATGGATAGCTCACTTCTGTCACTTCGTGAAAAAATACTTTCTCATGAAACCTCTGTAAACGAAACGGCCGAGCGGAAGAAATAAAATGGACTTCGTGCCCTCTCTCGCCCAGAGCATACCCCAGCTCAGTTGCAACAACTCCGCTTCCCCCATAGCTCGGGTAACAAACCATTCCTATTTTCATCCATTCACACTCTCTTTTCTAATCTAGAATATCCCAAAGATCGTGAAAGCCTAAAGGCTCTGCTTGCCAAAATCCCTCAGCCCAAGGCGCTCCGACCTGACTTCCAGCCAAGCGATCACGCCACTCCAAACGTTGAGGAAATCCATGTAACCGCGTAGACATCGTCTCCTCTCCCACCTGAAACTGCGAAACATAGCAGCGCAAAGCCTTTTGTTTTACGACCCCATCTTCTTCATCCAACCGCAGCAACAGAGGGTTTTGTGGCATTTCATGAACGAAATACTCCCAAACCCGTTCTACTACCCAAGGTTTCCTAGAACCATATCGTCGTAAGCGAGCATTTAAAACTGCTGCTCTCACAAGCCGCGTAGCCTGAACATGATCAAGGTGATCATCCCCATGCCAAGGGGTAAACACCACCCGCGGACGGAATTCTCGAATTACCCGTACGATCTCTGAAATCTGCTCCTCGCACTCTCGGAGTCCTCTATCTGGAAATCCTAAACATAACCGTTCAGAAACCCCTAATACCTCTGCGGAAGCTAACGCTTCCTCCCGACGTTGGAGTGGATTTCCATTGCTGCTCATTTCCCCGGCCGTTAAATCGCAAATCATAATTTTCCGACCTAGACGAACTTTCTGTGCTATCATTCCACCAGCGCCGATTTCTGCATCATCCGGGTGGGCCCCAAAGACAATGGTATCGTAGTTCCAACTCTGCATACCATTCACCTACCTAAAGAAGTTCTAGCTTAAGGGGCATTCAGCGAGCGCAAGCTTTTCAAAACCTATCGGCATCGCATCTTGAATCGCCTCACCAATAATTTTCTGTATATCATTAACGATGCGTGAAACTTCAAATTCAGACTCCAAATATTCCCTCGCAGTTGGGTTTAAACTTACCAAACTATATAAACGTTCTAGCTCTTGCAGCTTCTCCTCGCTAATCTCAGTATCCAACATTTGTGCCTCGCGAATCTCCCATTGTTTCAATTGAAACTCGCGAACCATCTTATGATTACTCTCATCGCTCGTAATCTTTTCTTTAGATTTATTGAACTGTTTGAATTCGTCTGATTCCTTGAGTGCAAGGGCCAATTCACGGGCCAAGTCATAAGCGAACATATCTCTAACCCCTCCTCATGTCCCATATCTATCTAGTCATTCTAATCACTGTTCCATTATATAAACTTTTGGAGCTTGAGACAAATATAACGTTCATACTTTCTGACTGCTAAAAACTAGATCTGACAATAAGTCAAAGGCCTGCAACCGACTAAAGGACAAGAAATCATTCCATTGTTTTTGATTTATATCCCAAGGACAATGAACAGCTACCCGACTGGCAAACCCTAAGGGAGTTTTGCCATACTCTTTTTCCAACCGACGTTGAGCTAGGCTTACAACCCCAGGGGCATGGATATTACACGCAATCGGTTCTAGACAAAGCACTGGTTCATCTTTATACGTCACAAGTAAACTATATTTCGCAAGCTGTTTTACATTTACGTTTCCTTTGCGAATGGACCCTCTTAAAGGGACAGGATCCGGCTGAATAACCCCGCCCAGTTTCCGCCAAAAATTTCTTTCCACAGAACTAGAAATGGAGGCACAAACCCCGACAGCCCCCATTTGACGGGCAAAACGAACGACAAAACGGGCAAAATCACATTCTTCGTTTCCCTTTAGCGCTAATCCATCTAAAATAACAAGTCGTTCGGCACCACTCAGGGTCAGTTCTCCATTACCCATTTCCCCTAACTGAACCACATGATACCCTGGTAACATAAGAATTTTCGGTTCTACCCCAGTTCCCCTTTCTGTTAAAAAAGCCCCCAGCGCTTGGGCCCAATCCTCAAGGCAGTCATCATTCCATTCTGAGCGAGGGGAAAGTTCGATTTCCATCCAAGGCATTTGCTCGTCTCCTTTACAAACCGGTTCACACCCATCCACCTTAAGTGTTTCACCGCAGTGTAAAATCTATCCCTCTAAACGACAAAGTCTAGCGCAACTGTTCTAATATTGTCCAACGCCGCTCTAGGAAATCATAAAACAGCAACCATATAATTTCAAAATCAGAAGGGGGCACGACTATCCTTGACGCATAAGCCTTGAAATCATACATGTGAAATAATGGGGAAACTACCCTAATCAAAAGGGCTAAAGGATACTCATGATTGTATCCTTTAGCTTTTTCACTCTTTTGTTGCAATAAGCCGTTGAGGCGTTGTATATATTCCTCAATGTATTCTGGCGGATGACTAGGTTTATGAGATCTTCCAAAAACAAAGCGAGCTTCGTCTGAATCGTAGAAAAGGTGTGTCACCTCCACACCCAAGCGTTTACCATCCAGTCGATTTTCAATAACAATGTCCGGTCGATCCGCATGCTCGGCAATTTCATAACTTGCCCCCTGTTGGAAGTTTAATATTTCCAACAGAGCGAGAGCAGCACCTTCCTCAATAAGCCATTTTTCATCGAGTAACTTGGCCAAATATGCCACCCCCTAATCCAGTGAATAGCTGATTTTATCAAATCTTGAGAATCCGGAGATCGAATGGACCCCAATCTGGCGTAACAACTGACTTGCTTCAACAATATCCCGTCCAACAACCTCTGCGCAATGAGCATCTGACCCTAAGGTGAAGTCAATCCCTCGTCGCTGAATTTCTTCCATCAAACGTCGCTCTGGGTAAAATTCCTGAACAGGCTTATACCTGCCATTCGTGTTTACTTCCAAGACTAAACCGTGATCAGCCACCATCGTCAAGGCCTCATCGGCAAGCGCCAAGATATCCGTCCTCGGCCGAACTCCGAAAATTTTAATGAGATCAAAATGACCTATTGTTGTGAATAACCCGCTAATCGCGGCACGCGTCACCACGTCAAAATAGCTACGGTAAAGCTCATCCGCATCTTTCTTTCGGTGCAGAGGCTCTTCTTCTGGAATATCAAAAGCCCAGCCCTCGATCTCATGGACCGACCCTATTACGAAATCAAACGGAAACTGCTCCAGCAAATGTTTGATTCTGCCCTCTTCGTTTGGACGGTATTCTGCCTCCAGACCGACTCGCACAGCTAAATGAGGATAGTCTTTTGCAACTTCTCGGATCAAAGGTAAGTTCATTTGCTCCCAGTAATAATCATGATCGGCAAACCCAATTTCTTTTAGACCGCGGCGTGACGCTACGTCCAAAAACGCTCGAATGTTTTCCCGATTTGCCTCCCGATCATTGTGGCCCACAAGATGAACATGCAAATCCAACATCACGACAACCTCCTTGTACTTTTATT
>DHJG01000137.1:0-1049 GCA_002404215.1 Desulfosporosinus sp. UBA4726 | reverse complement strand
AGCAAATCTGCAAAGAAATTACCCGTTAATTTTACATCTGTCCGGCCTACAATTTGACCCTTCAAGATACGTAAACTGTGGGGCGCACTGAGAGAGTAAGACCCAGAAACTGCCTCCTGCGTATGTAATCCAAGCACAGATAAAACTAAGACACCATCCTCCACACCCTGCAGCGCATTTAGCCAGGGAACCTCTTCTTGATGCTTAAGGTAAAGCCCAGCCGTGCCTTGCGGAAGTGCCGTCGGCTTCGAGCCCCAGCGCACTGCATCTTTAATCCGAAGAAAGGGAGTCTGAAGCTGTCCGTCACGCACCAACACAGTTCGCATCGCTGGTACTCCCTCAGGTGTAACTAAATACGAACCTAATTCCAGAGGTTGAAGGGGGTCAATTGTTAAAGAGAAATGCGGATGGAACACTAGGGTGTGCGCAAGAAAGCTCTCCTTTGCGAAGGCACCCTGTCCTTCAGTCACCCGGTCCCCTGCAAAATTAGGTACGATAAACTGCCCCAACATTTCCTCAGTCATAGAGGGGGCTAGAATCACTTGAGTCTGAGGACCGACGGGTGGAGCCTCCTTCTGCATGACCTCATACTGACTCACCGTCAGTGACCATAGCTCCTCCTGTTCCTCGGGGCGAATAAGCCGTCGCTTAGCAAACCCGCCCCCAATCAAGCTGTCAAATGAAAATCCAGCCACAAACTGAGATTGTTGATATGTAACAGCAAGCCCTGTGGAAGTGCGCACATGCCGATAGCCCCAGCCCGCCTGAATACGTCCCTGCATCTTGGCTTTAGAGGGTTTATCGCTTAGCCAGCGCTTGACTTGATCAAATAAAATCTCGTCATCCCCAGAAACAATCGTTTGTATTGCCCTGTCCTCAACTGCAACAAGTGGCAAAGATTCTGGAGACGGGATATGCGTTGCATCAGGGTCTTCATAGGACGCCTGTCTCCATTGCTCTAATTCCTTAGGCCAATACTCTGGATCGTTCTGAGCTGGCAACTGAACCATAGCCTGACTGCATGTCCCATCTGCCCAGACCAAGAAAAC
>DHJG01000066.1:3596-4363 GCA_002404215.1 Desulfosporosinus sp. UBA4726 | reverse complement strand
ATTTCTGCTAATATTGCGGTAGCCCCCAGAGCGATCAGACACTCAGCGACTTCGAGCCCTACGGTTTCAGGATCGGTGCCTGTAGCTTCGGCTTTTATCAGTCGGACCCCATCTAAGCTTGCCACCATTCCTCGAAGAATAATCTGCCCTTCAACTACTTGTGCTAAGGCTCCTATAGGGACTTGGCATCCCCCTTCAAGTTTGCGCATTAAAGCACGTTCCGCTCGTACTGCTTGTTCTGTTGCACCATGATTAAGCCGAGATAATAACTCATGAATGTCTGAACGATTCTCAACAATCTCAATAGCAATTGATCCTTGCCCGACCGCAGGAAGCATCACTTCTTCAGGCAGGATTTGAGTGATTCTCTCTTCCCAGCCCAGACGCTTCACACCCGCAGCAGCAAGAACAATTCCATCCATATCGGACTCAATTAATTTCTTCCAACGCGTTTGAAGATTTCCTCGCAAATCCATGAAATCTAGATCCGAGCGATAGTGGTTTAGTTGGGCTTTCCGACGCAGACTACTCGTACCAATGATGGCCCCTGAGGGTAATTCCTCAAGAGTAATCCCGTTCTTGCTTAAAAAAACGTCCCGTGGCTCCTCACGTTCGCAAAAGGCACTAATCGTTAACCCCGTGGGTAATAAGGTCGGCATATCTTTAAGACTATGAACCGCCATATCAAGTTCTTGATTTAATAGACCATTTTCAAGTTCCTTGGTGAATAATCCTTTGTCCCCGATTTTAGAAAGGGGAACATCCAA
>DHJG01000066.1:0-3451 GCA_002404215.1 Desulfosporosinus sp. UBA4726 | reverse complement strand
ATAGTGAGTTGACTTTGTACCCACTCGGCCTGCCACATCGCTAATAGGCTGTCCCGAGTCCCAATTCGGATATTCTTCATTCTGCCCTCCTATGATGATGCACTTGCCCCGAGTTTTGTTTCAGCATCAAATTTGGTCTTTTTTCTTCTTCTGCGACATCTAAATCGAAAAGATTCTGCAATATTTCTGTGTAAAGATGACCTTGGCTTGTCGTGGCATACTCTTTAAGATTTGTAATAGCTCCATGCAAGAGGTGGTTAACGATGGAGTTAGCCATCGAAGAAATGATCTTTTCTTGATTTGGCGTTAACGTACCTAAACGCTCTAATGCCCGACTAAGCTGAGCATTTTTGGTTTTTTGTCCTTTTTGCTGTAAGGCAACAATTGTCGGAACAACAAACAAGGAATTAAGCCATTTGGTGAAAAGTAGCATCTCCTCTTCAATAATCTTTTCCGCGCTTAGTGCCGCTAATTCACGTTCTTGATGATGTCGATCGACAACCCCTCGCAAATCATCAATGTCAAATAACGTAATGTTAGGAATTTCTCCCACATCAGGGTGAATATCACGCGGTACCGCGATATCAATTAAAAGTATTGGACATCCCTTTCGCTTCTCCATAATCTCCTTCATCCGGTCCGATTGTAAAACAAAATGTGTCGAGGCCGTTGAAGAAATCACAATATCCACTACCTCTAAGTATTGATCCATATCATCAAAACGCACCGCTCTGCCAGAACACTCACCAGCCAAGGTAACGGCTTTTTCATATGACCGATTGGACACCAAGACGGTAGAAGCCCCTGCGGCAACCAAGTGTTTGGCAGTCAGAGTGCTCATTTCTCCGGCTCCAATAATTAATATACCTTTGCCTTGGAGTTCTCCTAAGTGTTGTTTGGCAAGCTCCACCGCTGTATAACTGATGGAAACAGGATGCTGGTCAATTAGAGTATCCGTACGTACTCGTTTCCCCACCGCTAAGGCAGTCTGGAAAAGCACATTGATTGATTTATTGGTGACCTTCGCGTCATTTGCTTGTTGATAAGCATTACCAACCTGTCCAAGAATCTGAGTCTCTCCTCGAACCATCGAATCCAAGCCGGAAGTAACACGAAACAAGTGGCGCACGGCATCATATAAGGTGTACACACACAAGTACTGATCGAGTACGTTTTCCTCGACTCCGTGGTAATCGGCTAGAAATTGCTTAATGGAACGGATCCCTACTTCCACATCCGTTGTTGCCGCATAAATCTCAGTACGATTACAGGTACTGAGAATCACAACCCCTTCGAGTCCTGGATAACCTTTGAGTTGTCGCAAAACTTCCTGCATTCTGGAGGAATGAAAGCTCATTTTTTCCCGAATTTCGACTGGGGCGCTTCGATGATTTAATCCAATAGTGACAGGAAACACTTTTCAACCACTCCTTTCGCCTCAGTTAATTGCTGGGCTTTGATAAGTCCCCTCACTTCACCGTCAGTAGCTCGATTCCAAAAGATACTCCGTTTTTCGGGTGACAAGCTAACCTTGACAATATTGCGCCAAGTTTTCAGCAAGGTGAGATATTCAGCCATCTCCTTGCCATAATGAGTTTGCAACTCTGCACGGACTTGCCTCGCCACAATGGGACTGCTTCCCCCTGTCGATACGGCAATTTTTAAATCTCCTTGTTCCATGATCGACGGAACAATAAAACGACACTTCTCAGGGGCATCAACTACATTGACTGGCCGGTAATGAGCGTTAGCATCACTGGACACTTTAGCATTAACTTCCTCTTTTTCAGTGCATGAAAAAACAAGGATAGCCTCTTGAATATCGTCTGTCGAATATTCTTTTTCTGACCAAAAACATGTATGATTGTTGATCAGCGCCTTCAAATCTGGAACGAGCTGTGGGGAGACAATATGAACTATAGCTTCATGATCCAGGAGGGTCTGAACTTTTCTCAAAGCAACTATTCCACCTCCAACAACCAAAACCGGCTGAGCTTCTAAGTCCATAAATATTGGATAATACTGCGACATATAAACAGTCACCTTCTCCAGAAATCTTTCTTTACACTTTAATTATCAAAAAATCAGAGATTTAACGTTACAACTTTATGTTCGATCTCATTAAGCATATGAATGAAGCCCTGGTAAAAGATAGTTGACGCCGAAAAATGTAAACAGCACCGCTACAAAACCAAAAATCGCCATCCATGCAGCCCTTTTCCCCTTCCAGCCATACATCAACCTAGCATGCAAGTACGCTGCATAAATAATCCAAGTAATCAGAGACCATGTCTCTTTGGGGTCCCACGACCAGTATGTTCCCCATGCATAATTTGCCCAGATTGCGCCCGTGATAATGCAGAGCGTCAAGAGAGGAAACGCAAATCCGATAACCTTATAGGACAGTTCATCCAGTACATCAAGCGCTGGGAAACGCGCGACAATTCCCTTTGAGTTTGATTTGCCGTTATCTTCTTTACCCCATTTAAGTAAATACATAATCCCTATTCCGAAGGATATTGCAAAAGCGCCATAAGCCAACATCGCGGTCACAACGTGAAAGGTGAGCCACTGACTCTTAAGTGCCGGAGGAATTGCTTGAGCAATACGTTCCTCAGGCCCCATGCTCATAATAATGAACATTAAAAGCAAGACGGGGATAGGCATGACAAATGCGCCAAGAGACCTCAACTTATTACGAATCTCGGCAAACAGGTAAACAGCTATGATCCCCCAAACAAACGTTAAGATAAATTCATACCCATTGGAAAGTGGTGCATGTCCTGAAATAATCATTCTAAGAATGATAGCTGCGGTATTAGCAAATAAGGCGATGAACGTAAGATAAGTTGCGCAACGTCCCACAATTTCTTTCTTTGAACCTATCCAAATCCAGTACAACAGCATACTTAAGGTACTTGTCATTACCAAACTATAAAACATGGTGATTTCAAGGTTTTCTAACATTCTGTCCCTCCTAGTATCTTATCATTTTGTGACAGAGCTAACAAATTGTTCTAAGGCTTTTCTGGTATTATCCGTCACTTTTCCAGATAAGGCTCCCACTGTTAACTTTCCTTGGGTTCCCTTCTCGGATTCAAAGATCCCAGAAATAACCTCTGTTTGCCAGTAAAAAGCAAGCAACAAGCCACCCATCAACAATGCACAGCCCAACCAAATAAGCATGACCCCTGGATCTTTCTTCACTTGTAACCCAGTAAATCCAGTAATTCCATCGAACTTTAACTGATAACTTCCTTGTACATCGATCGTTTGTCCAGACATAAGCTGTCCTGATTGGATAGGCTCTGCCCCAGTACCTTTGTACACCTGGTAAAAGGCTCCAGTCTTTGTTGAAGAACTTGATCCTATAAGCGTTGTTGTTATGAGATAAAGGTCCGTTCATGGAGCCTGAAAGTAATTTTGACCCTGCTCACGCAAAACAACTGGA
>DHJG01000145.1 GCA_002404215.1 Desulfosporosinus sp. UBA4726 | reverse complement strand
ATATATCGTACTAATTTTGCAAAGTAATTTTGTCTCAGTTCACCCTCTCTTCCACTCTGATTTTAGCAGAAGGAGAGGCGTGAATTAAAGTTATTTATCAACATCAACCAAGTTGCTCGTATAATTAATCTCTCCAGCTAAAACACCGTTAAAAAATTTCTGCTTATTATCAATGAAATTAATACTTTCATTAATTTCATTGATTTTGCTCAGCAATAGTTCTTTCTGAATAGCCAACAAACGCTTTCGTTCAGAGATTGTCGATGTCCCCCCTAAACATAAGCTCATGTATTTTTTCATATCTTTAATGCTCATATCGCACTTTTTTAAGCATTGTAAGCTCTTTAACCAGCTTATATTTCTTTCATCAAAATCACGATAATTGTTTTTGTTCCTTTTAACATTTGGCACAAGTCCCTCGTTGCAATAAAATCGTAGAGTTTCGTATGAGATTCCAACCTGCTCGCATACTTCTTTCATTGTATACATAAGTTAATCCTCCGAAAATAAATAAACTATTTTAAATTTGCTATTGCCATGTAGTAACTACTGGGTTGTACAATATTATTATAATGTATAAATAAGGAACATTCAAGGAGCAAAATCGAAATGAAGGTAGTGTTAATCAATGGGAGTCCCAATGCCAATGGGTGTACATTCACAGGACTCAGTATTATTAAAGAACAATTAGCAAAGAATGGCGTTGATTCTGAAATATTTCAGGTAGGTAAGAAGCCGGTTTTAGGATGTACCGCCTGCCGGGTCTGCAAACAACCGGGCAAAGCCGGCAGATGTGTTTTTGACAATGATATGGTTAATACGGTAGGTCAGGCATTGAGGGAAGCTGACGGTATAATTCTTGGTTCCGCCGTGCACTTTGCATCGGCTACAGGGGCAGCAACCTCGTTTTTCGACCGTTTACTCTATAGCCTTGAAAAGGAAGCAAAAAGACTGAAGTTTGGTGCGTGTATTGTCAGTTGCAGAAGAGGCGGTTCAAGCGCAACTTTTGATCAGTTAAATAAATACTTTACCATTTCAGAAATGCCTGTTGTGTCATCCTGCTATTGGAATGGTATTCATGGGTATACTCCAGAGGATGTATATGCCGATGAAGAGGGTGTCCGTGTCATGAAAACACTGGCAAATAACATGGCTTATCTGATAAAGTGCAAGTTTCAGAGCAATGTCGAGCTTCCAGAAGAGCTTCCGGCTGTAATGACAAATTTTATCCGGTAAAGCAGGGTAGTAAGTAATATGGAAAAATGTCTATCCACTTACTTTAAGTATGAATTAAAAATGGAGGATTTATTATGTCAAAGAGGCTATATAAAGATGTGCATGTTGAAGATTTACCAACAATTAATGATAATCCATGGGGCTTAGTATACCAAGGTGCTATCACCCAGAATGAATTTGGTTCAACATTCACCCAATAAGCTATGTATTAAACGGTTTGAAAATCGCTGCTAATGTTTATACACCAGCTGATTATGATCCGTCCAAGAAGCACCCTGCAATTGTGGTTGCACACCCAAATGGTGGTATTAAAGAACAAGTTGGTGGGTTATATGGTCAGCATTTAGCTGAAAATGGCTATGTCACTATCGTTTCCGATGCTTCTTATCAAGGTGCAAGTGAAGGGCAGCCGCGTAACGTTGATAAACCTCAGTTCCGTGTCGAAGATATTCATGGTATGGCAGATATTATTTCCTTCTATCCTGGTGTTGACTCAGAACGCACTGGAATATTTGGTATTTGTGGTGGAGGTGGCTACACTTTAAGATCTACTCAAACCGACAAGCGCTTCAAAGTAGTTGTTACTTTGAGTGCGTTCAACAGTGGACTTGTCCGCCGCAATGGTTTCTTAGATTCTCAAATAGATACTATCCAAGAGCGTTTGCAACAAGCTACAACTGCCCGTGCACAGGAAGTTGCCGGTGGCGAGATCTTATACTCAGCTGACCTCTTAGACCTCACTGATGAACAAGCAATAGCGTTACCATATGATCTTTATCGTGAGGGTTACGAATATTATGGTAAAACTCATAGACATCCAAACTCTACATTCAAATACACTTTAAGTAGTCTTCTTGATCTGTTTACTTTCGATGCTTCAGAGAATATGGATCTTATCAACCAGCCATTACTGATGATTGCCGGAAGCATTGCCGATACTTTCTATTTAACTGAAAAAGCATTTGCTACAGTGACAGGTACGAACGATAAGGAGTTGTTCCTGATCAAGGGAGCTACCCATATCCAAACATATTGGAAACCAGAATACGTTGCTCAAGCAGTAAAGAAAGCAGTAGATTATCTTCGATAAACGTCTCTAATCAATACAACAATAGTAGGGTATCAAGTATGCAATAAAAAGTCTGGAAAAACCTGAGCCTCCCCACGAAAGTTAGACCAAAAATCTAACTTTCGTGGGGCTTTTTAATGACTTTAGTCAGGTTCACTCCATCTCAGATACAGCATCGCGCTCTTTGAGCACGTTCTTGGCACAATCCTCCAATGCTCTCGGTGGGTGATGCTCTTATAAATTCATTTCATTGCTGAATGCACATTAAGTTACTTTTTATCAGTCCCTATTTATTAAAAATGGGTTTCATCAATATCAATTTAAGATAAAGATTCATGACGCTAACTAATTCCTCCTCTGTTAACTCAATATTAGCAGCTCCTAAATTTTCTTCTAGTCTAGGCAATTTTGTCGTACCAGGAATAGGAACAATATAAGGCTTTTGCGCTAACTCCCAAGCTAGAACAATTTGTGCTGAAGTTGAATTTTTGCTCTCAGAAATATGTGCAATTAAATTAAATAATGCTTGATTGTGATCAATCACTTAGGGTTTAAATCTTCCCATGAAGTTTCTAAAATCACCTTCTTGATATTTAGTATCTTTTGTATATTTTCCACTCAAGAATCTATTTCCTAAAATACTATTTGCATTCCCAATATTTTTCCGCTTCAATTTCCATTTTTTCAAGTCTAGAATAATAGTCGGGATATTCTGTTAAATGTGCGAGTGCAATTTTGCCTGTAACTAAAGGATCATTATCTGTAACATTTGTAAGTGGATCAACTGTGCCATGTTCAAGCTCCACGTCCATACCCATTCTGAATTGTTCTATACTAAATTTGCTCCAGTTTATTCCAAGCATTTCACCAATTTCCTTAGCTTGTTCACTCGTAAATACGCTTTCTTCTAACATGAAAATCACACTCCAGTAAAATATTTGTATAACTGAGATTGAAAACAACTTGACGCTAATCATACAGTCCGGTCTCATAATCCCAATTTCAAACCAAGTGGTCTTTGCATTTAAAGTTGTCTCGCATTTCTAGCATGCATCTAATAATATGTGTAACTTTTGACTGTGTAACGAACAAATTAAATCTTTGGTTTCAGTTCTTAACCTTTTAGATCGCCCGAGGCCAGTGCACAATTTTATTCTTACCGATAATTGAACCTTCTGAAACAGTATGATGATCCGCGATGACTGTAATCCCCTCGTGCTCCGAATCGATTCTCCCCCAATTCCCGATAATACAGTGCCTCATGATTTCTGAATTTTCTCCTACAATCGTTCTTAGGAGGCGCGATCCAGTGTGAACCTTTACGAACGGTAATAATATAGAATCCTTAATTACTGTTCCTCTTCCAACATGAACACCAGGAGCTAGGATTGAATTGATCACCTCACCATGAACAATACACCCTTTGCAAACCAAACTGGTCTCTATTTTCGCTGTTGGCCCTGCAAGGTATGGCGGTAAGATTTCTTCATTCGAAAATATCTGAAAACTCGGATCGGAATTATTAAGGAAGTGGCCCGCATTCAAGGATTCCATATTGGCATGATAATAGCTTTCGATGGTACCAACATCACGCCAGTACCCATGAAACTTGTACGAATAGACTTTTCTCTCTTGCTTTAGTTGCTGGGGGATGATGTTTTGACCAAAGTCATGCTGAGACTGCGAGTTACCAGCATCAGTAATTAGAGCCTGCTTAAGTGTTGACCAGTTAAAAATATAGACGCCCATTGAGGCAAGATTGCTATCTGGTTGAGACGGTTTTTCTGTAAACTTTGTGATCCGTTCATCCCCATTAACTGTTAGTATTCCGAACCGAGAAGTTTCCGCCCAGGGCACTTCAATAGTTGCTAGGGTTATTTCAGACTTCTTCTCTTTATGGAACTTTAACATAGCTGAATAATCCATTTTATAGACATGATCACCAGAAAGAATGATCACATAGTTGGGATCGTATGAATCAATGAATTCGTGATTTTGGTAAACGGCATTTGCGGTTCCGTTATAGTAACTGCCACCTTTATCATCCAGAATCGGGGGAAGCATATGTACTCCGGCATTTGGCTTATCCAATTCCCAGGCCGAACCCATTCCTACATATGTATTAAGTAATAGCGGTTTATATTGGATAAGAATTCCGACAGTGTTAATGTCAGAATTTGTACAGTTACTCAAAGCAAAGTCAATAATTCTATATTTACCATAGAAGGAGACTCCGGGTTTAGCCCTATTTCGAGTTAGACCACCCAATCTACTTCCTTGCCCACCTGCTAACAGCATTGCTATGCATTCCTGTTTGCGCATTATCATTACCCCAATCTCTTATTCACCTTTTACATTGTTCAGGGGAGAGGCCCTCCTATTGTATAGATACTATCAGGGTTAACGTCTCTTAGCCTTTCGATCATTTCCAAAGCATTTTTGGCAAAGGTAGTCATAACATGGAGGCCGGTAATGTCCGGCTTGTACTGTTGCGCTTTTTGGATAGCCTCCTCCACTAATTTGCTCCACTCCCTCTTTTAGTTTCCTTCGCTTCCAGCCCCTCAAAGTGATCCATAATTCTTGCCATCAGTATGTTTGTATCCGCGTAAGTTACTCCGCCGTTAATCATCACACTCTTCAAGGTGTCCCAGTTTACGATATCATTGCTGATCGCTTCAATGAACGTACGGAAATTTGTTTCGGTCATCGTGTCATTGAATTCCATCGAAGGAATTGGGGATATATATCCATCTTATCCTTGACTGCGTTGTAGAGCACGAGCATTACGTTTGCCTGCATACCCTCTGCCAAATATCAAGCGTGCTTCGTTAAGATTGATCACGTTTGGTCCATAAGACGGATTTTCATAAGAATTGTTTGTTTTTCAGCTTCTAATTCTGCAATGATAGCCCTAATGATTTTAACTTCTTTTTCACTGATTAGAGTGGAAAGAGTTTGCATTGTTAGTCCTCCCTTTCTCGAGAGTTGCTGTTCAGGGCTTAGCCATAAATAGTTTGAGATCGTCTTCTACGTTAGTAATGCCTGCTATACCAAAGTTCTCAACCAGAACATTGATCACGTTAGGGGATAGGAAACCTGGTAGCGTCGGTCCTAAGTGAATGTTTTTCACCCCCAGGGACAGTAGGGCTAGTAACACGATGACTGCCTTTTGCTCGTACCATGCGATGTTATAAGAAATCGGCAGTTGGTTAATATCGTCAAGTCCGAACGCTTCTTTCAGTTTTAAGGCGATTACGACTAATGAGTAGGAGTCATTACATTGTCCAGCATCAAGTACTCTTGGAATTCCGCCGATATCTCCGAGGTCGAGCTTATTGTATTGATATTTTGCACACCCTGCCGTTAGGATGACGGTGTCTTGGGGCAGAGCTTGGGCAAAGTTGGCATAATAGTCACGGTTCTTCATGCGTCCGTCACACCCAGCCATTACGAAGAAGCGTTTTATCGCACCATTTTGGACAGCCTCAACGACTTTGTCTGCAAGGGCTAAGACTTGATTGTGAGCGAAGGGCAAGACCTGCTTGAATCCGATCTACAAAACGGCTTCGGTCAAAGTTAGCGTTCGTAATCGTGCTGAAGAGACTTTCCATGATGTATTTGTCCACATCTTTGCGGACGATACCCATTTCACGGGCTTGAACTGCGTATACCGCGATGCCCTTTAAGGTGTAGATCAGCAGGTCTTGTAATTTGGCAACATTTTCGGGTTTACCGCAAACCCCTTTAATCGTGCAACCAGTTCCTTTGGCGGTCTCCTGGCATTGATAACAAAACATACTCATGTCTGTTTCCCCCTTTTCGTATTTATTAAGTTAACTTAACTTAACTTTAGACTCTTGTTGTTCAACCTCGCACTATCTTCGTAACGTTTGAGAACATCCTCCCAGTTCACTAAGTTCCACCAGGCCTCTACCCAGTCAGCCCGCTTGTTTTGGTATTTGAGGTAATACGCATGCTCCCACACGTCTACGGTCAATAATGGTATAACTCCCCACTGGGTAAGGTTCTGGTGATTTTCCGCTTGCAAAATCTCTAACTCCCCAAAGAAGGGACTCCAAACCAATAGGGTCCAGCCAGATCCCTCAACTGCTACTGCAGCTGCTGTAAATTGTTTCTTGAAATTTTCAAAGGATTTAAAATCCTTAGTAAGCCGTTCAGCTAAGCTGCCTTGTGCAGACCCACCTCCCCCAGGACGCATATTCTGCCAAAAGAGGGTGTGGAGTAAGTGTCCCGAGCCATGAAAAGCCAGTTCGCGCTCCCAGTGTTTAATTAGGGAGAAATCTCCTTCATCTCTAGCCTTCGCCAGTTTTCTTTCAGTCCTATTTAGCCCGTCCACGTATTCTTTATGATGGACTTCGTGGTGTAGTCTTACTGTAG
>DHJG01000146.1:16530-17145 GCA_002404215.1 Desulfosporosinus sp. UBA4726 | reverse complement strand
GAACAAATGTGCATTAAAGTATTTAAAGACAACAAGTTGTTAGGTATGCTTAACTCTTTATTTGGAGGATCTCCATATATGGCGATTGAAAATGCATATCCAAATAAGTATGAAGCATGGGAATTGGCTAATGTTCCCATGAATTATTGGACTCCTAAAACGGTAAAAAATATTAGTAGTTGGATAGCCGAGAATGGCGCTAAAAAGAGCTTACAAGCAACCAAAAAGATATTAAGATTGTCTCAATCAAATATGGCTAAGAGAGGTTTGGTTAAGAAAAAACCTATCACAGAAAGATACAAAGGCCCTTACCTTTAGAGTAAGGACCATAAAATTTTCCCAACCTTTTACAACGTTCTTTCTTGGGACTCTATTTCATTCATGACTTTTTTAAGTTCCTTGCGTAGTTTTCTTCGTTTGAGCCACCCTGTTTCAATGACTGTTAACTCAAGTTGTAATTCCAACGCTTTAGCCTTAAGCATGGTGACATCTGGTCCGATCGTAGGGGTTGGGAAATCCATTCCGATATCACTCCTTCATTTACCCCACATCATATATAATTACTACGAAGTAGACAAGTGGATTGAAAAATTAGTTGAGCCAAATCAAAAGGAA
>DHJG01000146.1:4226-16339 GCA_002404215.1 Desulfosporosinus sp. UBA4726 | reverse complement strand
ACAAAATAATATACGGAGAACTACATGAAGAAAGATGAAATGGCCTTCAGTATATTACTGTTATTAAAAGATCAGTTGTCCGAATAATGCCTGACTCTACGTACATTAAAGTACAGATGCAGGATGACAAGGTTGCTAGTAAGGAAATACTCTTAAGTAATAGTATTTTAACTGCGTAAATATCCGAGCGTAATGCTTCTGACAAAATAAATAATTTACGAACGAAAAAATCCCCTCGTAAACGAGAGGATTAGTTTTAAAAACTCTATTGCAGTAACGTTGCAGTATGTAGACGACTTTCCAGTGTTACTAAAACCCTGAAAGCCTTGAATTTACTGGTCGGAGCGGCGAGATTCGAACTCACGGCCTCTACCACCCCAAGGTAGCGCTCTGCCAAACTGAGCCACGCCCCGACTTAATGCCCTTATAGGAAGTGAAGGACTTTAACAAGATATCATATTACGTTAAAAAAAGCAACCCTAAGTTTGACCGATGACTTCAATTTTCCTTACTCCATCAATTTCTCCAAGCCCAAACAAAAGATTTTCAGGGGTATCTGCCATTCCGGCAGTTTCAAGAGAAACTGAAACATTAGCTATTCCCTGCAGAGGAATCCCTTGATTAATGGTTAAGACGTTCCCTTTAACAGAGGCAATGAAATTAAGAACGTGTGAGAGCACTCCCGCTTTGTTCTCGAGTATTAGGGAAATCGTAATGATCTTTTCCCGACTGGCCTCGTAAAACGGGAACACACCGTCCTTATATTTATAATAGGCACTTCGACTAAGTCCTACACGTTCCACTGCATCATTTATGGTTTCTACATCCCCTTTGACAAGTAGTTCTTTCGCCATCGCGGTCTTCAAAATGGCTTCAGGCAAAATATTTTTACTGACAATTAGAAAATCATTTGTCTTGCCAATCACCAAATCGCTCCTATCTGTATCTTCAATCATTCCAACTGAATGTTCAGACATATTATAAGCTGATTTGCGTCAGTTTGGCAACGACAAAGCAATAAGTATGTGCCCGGATTTGAAACTTAAAATATAACAGAAGAATGCAAGAAACCAGTTGCACGTTTCAAGCATTCCATTTCTGTTATATTTATTTTAAATTTCAGTTAGATAATAATGCAGATAAGTCCTCCGTTCCCGTCATTGACAATTCGTTGTAAAGTGTCTTGGAGCTTATGCTGGGCATTTTCGGGCATCTTATAGAGTTTATTTTGGATTCCCTCGCGAACCAAGTCATGCAAGGATTTGCCGAAAATATGAGATTCCCAAACCTTCTTTGGATCGCTTTCAAACTCATCAAGGATATACTTTACTAGTTCTTCTGCTTGTTTTTCTGTTCCTATCAAGGGCGTAATTTCTGTCGTGACATCCGCTCTTATGATATGAAGCGACGGAGCACTGGCTTTGAGCTTAATCCCATAATGTCCGCCTTGTTTTACAAGTTCTGGTTCTTCTAGGAACATTTCTTCAAGTTGAGGTGTGACGACACCATAGCCGTTGAGGCGGACTTCTTCAATAGCCGCCGACATCTTATCCCATTCCTTCTTGGCCTTACTATAGTCTAACACTAGACGGAGTAAGGAATGATCACCTTCAATTTCAATCCCTGTGAAATCCTGCAGTACGGTTTTAAAGAGCCCTTCAACAGCAGTGATTTCAATATTGGCAACGCCTGTACCTAAGTTCATCTCTTTAAGGAGTACATCTTGGGCATATTGGCATTCTGTCAAAGCGTCTAAGGCCAGATCAATGTCTCGCAAGCGCCGGACCCCATCAATCGCTTTACGCACAGTTTCTTCAAAAGCAGCCCGGATCGGATGAGCTACATCAAGCTCCTCAACCCATTTTGGCAAATCAATGTTGACTTCAGCTACGGGGAACTCATACAATACCTCTTCAAGGATTTGCGTGATATCGTCCTGAGTCATTTCAAGGCAATTCACTACAATAACTGGTATGCCATATTTTTCCTCGAGAGACCGGCTCAATTCCATTGTATTCTCTGCATAGGGATGAGTTGTATTTAAGAGCACCACAAAGGGTTTTCCCAGTTGGCGCAACTCAGAAATAACCCGCTCCTCAGCGTCAAGATAAGCATCCCGTGGAATATCTGTTATAGATCCATCCGTCGTAACCACAATGCCGATTGTGGCATGGTCGGTTATGACTTTACGGGTGCCCATTTCAGCTGCTTCCTGGAACGGCATGGGGTCGTCACTCCATGAGGTTTTCATCATGCGAGGTTCTTCACCGTCTACTGTTTCGTACCCTAAAGCACCTTCTACACTGTATCCCACACAGTCAACCAAACGGACATTCATGTGAATTGAGTCTTTAATAACGATTTCCACAGATTCTGACGGGATAAACTTAGGTTCTGTCGTCGTGATCATTCTTCCTGTTCCACTTTGAGGAAGCTCATCCTTGGCCCGCTCCCGCTCAAATGCATCTTGGATGTTGGGCAGGACTAGGAGGTCCATGAATCGTTTGATAAAGGTGGACTTTCCTGTACGGACTGGCCCGACGACACCGAGGTAGATATCGCCCCCTGTGCGGTCAGCAATATCTCTGAATATGTCT
This sequence comes from Desulfosporosinus sp. UBA4726, assembly GCA_002404215.1. Lineage (GTDB taxonomy): Bacteria > Bacillota > Desulfitobacteriia > Desulfitobacteriales > Desulfitobacteriaceae > Desulfosporosinus. The sequence continues at coordinate 13,742 of DHJG01000146.1, read as the reverse complement.
AGTTTTTCCATTAATAATTTCCCTCCCTTTTGAGTGCTGTCCCAAAATTTGGGAAAGGGCCCCCACCTTATCTCCCCTTCCACCTCCCTGTAACACGTGGATTCCCGATGACTGGACTAGCACCTTAAGCAGTATAAGTATATTGACTCTTTTGGGCAAATATGACAAAACAACAAAAAACGTAGAAAAGGCATTTAAACAACCTCTTCTACGTCTATGATCGTTAGTCTGAAAATATGTACACTATAACCAACTCATTGCCACTACTTCTTCAAGTTCATGGCGTTTCCCACGCATCATCAAATCCGCAACCGCAACTTTAGGATCCGCACCTTCAAACAGAATTTTATAGGCTTGTTCGGTAATAGGCATAGAGATATGTTTCTCCACACTCAGTTGATAAGCTATACGGGTTGCTCTTACCCCTTCAACCACCATTCCAATTTCTTCAAGCACAGTTTCTAAAGATTTACCCTGTCCAAGCGCCACACCAGCCCGACGATTACGACTATGTAAACTAGTACAGGTGACGATGAGGTCGCCCACGCCCGATAATCCAGTAAAGGTCAACGGATGACCGCCTAGTGCCACACCCAAGCGTGCAATCTCCGCTAACCCCCGAGTCATAAGCGCCGCTTTTGTGTTATCTCCAAACCCTAGCCCCTCTGCAATTCCTGTGCATAATGCGACAACATTTTTCAACGCTCCACCGAGTTCAACCCCGATAACATCCGGATTGGTATATACTCTAAAGTTTGGTGTCATCATTATGTCTTGAACCACTTCAGCCGTTCCAACATCTGAGGCAACCACAACGGTAGTGGGCATATCCATTCCTACTTCTTCGGCATGGCTAGGACCAGACAACACTGCAATCGGATTGTGCGGAAGCTCTTCTTTCAATACTTCTGAAAGACGGAGGTATGTCCCTTCTTCCAATCCTTTGCCCGTATTGACAACAATACAACCCGGCCTTAGGTAGGGCTTAACCAAACGCGCGGCTTCTCGAACACTATGGGACGGTACACTTAAAACAACCAGATTCGCATTTAAGAGGGTGAGATCCGTTGTTGGAAGAAGGCCTGCAGGTAAAACAACACCTGGTAAATAACGTGCATTCTCGCAGTGCTGCTTCATAAGTTCCATCTGATCCGGCTGACGACCGATGAGAGCAACCTGATGGCCTGCTCTCGCCAAGAGCACAGCCAAAGCACTTCCCCAGCTCCCGGCTCCATAAACCGCAACGTTGGGCATATATACTCCTCCTCTACTCAGAGACAAATTATCAGTTTAGGAAATTTTCTTATCACAGAACTTATGTTCTGTGCCTTTTAAGACACGTTGGAAATTAGCCCTATGAAGAACCAACACGAAAAATGCGCCAAGCAAACCAAAAACTCTATACGCTAAGGGTTCCGGAAAAACAAAAACGGTGACTGCTACCGTGAGAGCAGCGACAACTGAACCCATGGAAACATAACGCGTTGTCCACACTACCAGAATAAAAAACGCAATTGCTAGAACCATAACTTTTGGCATTAAAATGGTAATTATACCGAATCCAGCTGCAACCCCTTTGCCACTCGGTCGAAAGCCAAAAAAGGGATTCCAGTTATGGCCTGCCATTGCCAGTAACCCGCCAACGATTCCTCCCCAAGCCCCGAATATCCAGAGGCCGAGATAGGCAGCCAAAGCCCCCTTGCAGGCATCTCCCACCAGCACCGAGATGCCCAATTTAACTCCAAGAAGGCGAAAAGCATTTGTCGTGCCCATGTTCCCGCTACCATGCTTACGTACATCAATCCCTTTGAGTTGGCCCGCTAAATACGCAAAGGGAATGGCACCTAGACAATATGCCAAGATAAATATTAGATAGCGTGACATGACTTAGTCCTTCTCTTTCTCTTCATCTTTTTGTCGAACGACAATGCGGATCGGAGTGCCCTCAAACCCGAAATGTTTTCTCATCTGATTCTCTAAATAACGTTTATACGAAAAGTGCATCAACTCCGGATCATTGACAAAGAAGACAAACGTTGGCGGCTTAACGCCAACTTGCGTAATATACCGAACCTTTAGCCGTCGTCCTTTATCGGACGGAGGCGGATTAAGATGGAGCCATTCTCTTAGTAAGGTGTTCAACGTAGCAGTCGTCACTCGGGTAGCGTTTTGTTCGACCACAAAGTCTACTAGTTCTAAAATTTTATTGACCCGTTGCCCGGTTAACGCAGAAATGAACATGGTTGGTGCATACTGCATAAAACCTAATTCTATACGGATATTCTTTTCGTATACGTTAATAGTCTTCTCATCCTTTTCGACGAGATCCCACTTGTTAACAACTAAGATGATTGCCTTTCCCGCTTCATGAGCATAACCTGCAATCTTTTTATCTTGTTCTGTTACCCCATCGACAGCATCTATGAGCATCAGGATCACGTCAGAGCGGTCGACTGCACGGAGAGCACGAACAACACTATATTGCTCAGTGAGTTCATCAATACGTGCTTTACGACGCATTCCTGCGGTATCTATGAGTATATAATGCCTACCTTCGTGCTCAAAGGAGGTATCAATCGCATCCCGAGTAGTTCCAGGTATATTACTGACAATGACTCTTTCTTTGCCCAACATATTGTTAACCAAGGACGATTTACCGACATTTGGGCGTCCGATCACAGAAATACGTATCACATCGGGGTCAAATTCCTCTTCGTCATTGTCTGGAAAATTTGAGATTACCACGTCGAGCAAATCTCCAGTATTCATACCATGCACTGCAGAAATAGGGATTGCTTCTCCTAAGCCTAGACTTAAGAAGTCATAAAGTTGGCCTTCAACTTGGGCGAAATTTTCCACTTTATTCGCAGTGAGTAAGACCGGTTTTCCAGAGCGTCGCAATGTACGAGCAATCATCTCATCATCTGCCGTAGGGGGTAGTTGAGCATCCACGACAAAAACAACGACGTCCGCTTCTTCCATAGCGATTTCTGCCTGACGGCGCATTTGGGACGCGATTGGTGTCCCTACATCCTTAAACTCGATTCCCCCAGTGTCGATCAGGGCAAACTTCCGTCCCAGCCATTCCGCATCTCGATAAAGACGATCTCTCGTCACACCGGGCATATTTTCCACAATGGCCACAAGTCCGCCAGTAATCCGATTAAACAACGTTGATTTTCCGACATTTGGCCGTCCCACAATAGCTACTACAGGTTTACTCAAACTGTTCCACCTCCAAAGAATATCCAAGCACATGCTCTATAAATGCAAGGCCATTGTTTTCCACAATACGTGCCTTGCCATTAACCTTTTCCTCTAACCACTTCACGCTATGATCGTCTAAAAAGAGGTCTTCATCCGCCTTGAGCATAACCCGCGGAATAAGAAACTCCTCCCCCGACAAATCGTCTATTTGTAGGGCTATATCCTGAGCCGTCAGCAAGCCTGCTACAGTCACCAATGACCCAAAGAAGTCATTGCGTATCGCATGTACTGTGATTTTTAATCCGTTTACTCGATCCATTAACCGGTTCCCCAACGATTCAAATAGGCCCCGCGCTGATGTTCCTGTAATAAGATGCACCTGACGCTCTGCAACTGCTTCCGGCAAGAACTTCCAACTAGATTCGATCTCGGTGATAAATTTCCGCGCCATGCCAACACCGTTTTCTAATTGAGGAAACTCGTCATAGACAGAGACCTCTGGGAACTCCCGCTCTGCCATAACGTAAAATTCATCTGCGAAGTAAACAAGATGTTGACCTACCCGCTCAAAGAAGTCCTTTTGCCATTGCTCACCTTGATCCAGTATTCGACGTGCTTCCTGAGATGTAAAGCCACGCAAGAATGTAAGATGCTCGCGGTAACGAGTTAAGCCGACTGGAACAACCGCGATCGATTGTACCGCAGGATATAGATCACTTAACCGTTCAATGGTTTCTGTCAACACATCTCCATCGTTGTGATCCGGGAGCAAAACGATTTGAGCATGAATACTTATTCCAGCCTCTGCTAAGCGACTAATCTGCTCTGAAAGCTTTCCTGCATTCGGGTTTCTCATAAGACGAGTCCGCACTTCCGAGTTCCAGGCATGAACAGAAATATACATTGGGCTAAGATGTAAAGAAATGATCCGTGTTAATTCTTCCTCACTCAAATTAGACAGGGTAATAAAACTCCCTTGAGTGAGTGATAAGCGGTAATCATCATCTTTATCATAAAGAGTTGGTCGCATCCCTTTGGGCATTTGCGCCACAAAACAAAACGTACAATTATTACGACATAATTTTAGACCCTCAGTGCTTATTGTTTCTACCTCTAGACCCAAAAATTCCCCAGGACCCTTTTCTATTTCAAGCTCCCATTGTTCACCATTTAACTTTTCGATTAATAGCGTAAAATCCTCTTCCGATATGCCAAACTGAAAGTCAATAATATCGTTAAGTTCTTCTTCGCCCACCGCCAGAACGCGATCCCCGACTTCAATCTCCATTTCTTCGGCAATACTCCCGGGGTGGACCGCTGCGACTACAAGCCCTTTAGACAAAGCATTTCATCCTCCTGACATTCCAGATCAGGGCATACTATCCCATTCTCAACCGTTTACAAGTATACTACAAATCAACCCCACCTGCTACTGAAGTTCACATTCACTCTCTTCTGGGTGTTCATAGACCACTCCCACACCAGTCGTTGGTCTCAGCTCAGCGATCGGCAAATGTATTCCTCTATCGGAATAACATCGCCATACTAGACGTAAACCAGCCCATATCGCTAAAAATCCCACACCAAAATTCCAAACAAACGAATCCGGTAAATTGGCATACCGAATAATTCCCTCATAGCTAAACCGCACAAGAGCTTGATTCAAAATTATACTCCCAACAAAAGCAGCAGCTGTTCCCCAATATGACTTTGCAGTCAGCCAAGCGGTTAGGATCAAGACAATAGTAAAAAGCCATAGCTCATACGGAAAGGCTCCTGGTTGATTAACGAGAAAAAGGGTTTCGATGCTCAATATACAACTTGTAAGTAGAAGCGGCAAAATCCGTCGTTCTGCGCGTTGACATGCCCATATCCAAAAAACGAACATGACCGCCAGACGAGCGTAGTGCCAGTGCCAAGGCATTGCTGTGGGAACGAACCCCTCCACACCTTTTCCAATAATCCAGACCACCGTCAACCTAAGAAAGAGGCGCTGGGAAGCACGTTTTTCAGCCCACGTAACGAGCGCTAAGAAGAAGATAATCAATTCACCATAGGGGAAAAACAACGTGATCGCCTCCCGATACGAATCCTTTACCCTATTATTATCTCCAGTTATAAAGAGTTTACACCGTTTAGTCTTAAGCTGTTCTTGTCACTAGGGTTTATCCACTTACAAAACTCCCTCTTCTATGAAGTGGGAATTTCCTGCTCAGCTTTCACTAAACGAGGTCACGGACTTAGTTTTACGATAACGGGCTATATTCAGGATCAGACCTAGTTCGATCATGGTTATAACCAGAGAGCTCCCACCATACGAGATTAATGGCAGGGTAATCCCGGTTACAGGTAATACCCCAGTAACTACAGCCAGATTAATGGTCGTCTGAATAGCCAACGAGGAAGTTAAGCCAAAGCCTAGGAGACGACCAAAGCGATCGGGACATTCCCGAATAACGTGGAAGGCTCGTGCATACATCGAGATTAAGAGGATTAATACAAAGAAAGTGCCCACTAAACCGAACTCTTCTCCCACTATGGCAAAGATCATATCAGTATGGTTTTCTGGAAGAAAACCATACTTTTGCATACTTCGACCCAAACCTACTCCAAATAAGCCGCCCGAGCCAAAGGCAATCTCCGCGTTTGTAATCTGGTATCCTAAATTCGCTGCATATTTCCAGGGATCCAACCATGCCATAATGCGATCCCATTGATAATGAGTCACCTGATCCTTTGTTCGATAGAGTAGATAGAAGAGTGATAATCCAAATGTTGGACCGGCCGCTACAAACCAGAGGGTTGGGATTTCCGTCTGGGACAGCATCACCGCACTGGTCAGTGCTAATACCATTGTCGTCCCTAAATCTGGTTGTTTATAAACCAAGCCCAAAACAAGAACAGTAATAGGGAGCAGTATCCCCAGTGGAATACGCCAATCTTTACCTCTTTTGACTGGATACCTATCTAAAACATGTGCATAAAAGAGCACTATAGCTAGTTTGGTGATTTCGGAAGGTTGAATGTTGACTCCAACAATTGAGATCCAACGAGCTGAACCTTTCGCCGCAACCCCAGCATCCGTAAAAAGGACTGCAATTAGCAGCCCTAAACTGATCAAGAAGCCAAGACCCGCAAAGCGACGCCAAAATACATAAGGGACTTTGAAAGCCACAAACGCAAGAACTGCCCCTATAAGCATCCATTTCATTTGTTGAAAAACATAGAAATACGTGTTTTGGGTGGCATTAAAACCAGTGACTGCCCCAGCATCCAACACCATAATCAATCCAAAGGCTAGTATGGCAAGTATAAAAAATAGTAACGGGAAATCAATTGGTTGCACCGGTTTTCGTTTCGCCATCTGGATCACCCCTCTTAGCTGAGCCCTCATAGTAGAATGACTTCCTGCGCTCAGAGCAAGAAGTCATTCTGGACATACTTTACAACACAAGTGCTTGCAGCTACTTCTCTTTTTTTCCCTCAAGGAAATCCGAACCCATTATATCACCGATGGTGACCGCTTTAGATTCTGGTTGTGAGACAACAGCTTCTGCATCACTTGCCTGGGTGGCATCTGTTATCGCCTCGCGAATGCTTAGACTGATCCGTTTCTCCGCTGGCTTACATTCGATGACCTTAGCGCATACCATATCCCCAACTTTAAGTACCTCTTCCACTTTGTGAACACGATGATCCGCTAATTGGGAAATATGAACTAAGCCATCTACCCCTTCTGCGAGCTCCACAAAGGCACCAAACGGAGCAATTCGCACCACTTTGCCATTAACTATGGAGCCTACCGGATAGTTTCCTGCCACCTGAGTCCACGGACTTTCTTTAAGTTGTTTCAACCCTAACGATATTTTTCCAGTTTGTTGTTCAAGTTTTAACACTTTAACTTCTACTTCGTCCCCGATCTTCAACATTTCCGAGGGATGCTTAATTCGAGTGTAGGCCATGTCCGAAATATGAAGCAATCCATCAACCCCACCGATGTCTACAAATGCACCAAAATCGACCATCCTGCGGATGACTCCTGTCAAAACATCGCCTTCTTGGAGGGTTTCCAGTAACAGACTACGCTTAACCGCCCGCTCTTCTTCCAAAATAACCTTTTGTGAGAAAACCGCTTTCCGATTATCGGGATCAAATTCAATCATCCGCAAGCGAAGAGTTTGACCTAGAAACTGATTCAGGTCCTCGACATAACCAAGTTGGACTTGCGAAGCGGGCACAAAACCGCGCATACCAACATCAACCACCAAACCGCCTTTGACTATTTCGATAACTTTCGCCTGAATCTCTTCTTTACTCTCTACTAATCCCTCTAAGCGTTCCTCGGCGCCATCCTCATTTGCTTTCCGTTTTGAAAAACCCTTAGACCGCTCCTTATTTTCTCTACGAATCACGACTGGGGCAATTTTCTCCCAGTCCGCCATATCTATTTCATCCTCATTCATTTTGTCTTCATTCATTTCAGTCATTTTAGTATAGACCTCCTCAATAATCCAATCTGGTGTAGAAGCCCCAGCAGTCAAACCTGCGCTTCTAGCTTCTTTAAACCAGGCGGTTTCTAATTCATTCGCTGTTTCAATAAGATAAGTATTCGTACGTTCTGCACAGATACTCGCTAGTTTTTGAGTATTTGCGCTATTGCGCCCACCCACAACCACCATAACGTCCACCGTTTCCGCTAACTCGCGAGCCACCTTCTGTCTCTCAGCAGTTGCGTTACAGATTGTGTTGTGAACGGTTAGCTCTTCAGTATGGAGTTTCAGTTCTTCAACAATTCCTCCAAAACCTTCTGCCAGCTGGGTTGTCTGCGCCAAAACAGCTATACGCGGGTAAAACGGAAGTTCTATGGCTTCCTCAACTGTTTGAATGGGTATGGCGAGTTCGCCTGCCCAACCCAGAATTCCCTGTACCTCCGGATGAAGTTTATCCCCCATGACAACCACTTGTTGCCCTAGCCGAGTGGACTCGGCCGCTAGTCGTTGCGCTTTCTGAACGAAGGGACATGTAGCGTCCACCACATGGATGCCTTTAGCTTGGGCTGCCTGATAGACACTAGGTGCTACTCCATGGGACCGGATAATCAAGGCTTCTTCAGCTTTTACCTCTTCTAGAGTATTAACAACCTGAATACCATGTTCAGCCATCCGTTCAACGACCTGCTGATTGTGAATGAGGGGCCCGAGGGATACTGCCGGTGCAATTTCGACAGTTCTTTCTGCCATTTCTAGAGCGCGTTTCACTCCAAAACAGAATCCTGCTTTTGCTGCTCGTTTGACTTCCAAAACGCGTACCTCCTAAAGAAAACTTGGCTGACGCCAAGCCACAGGCGATGACCATGGATGGTCGAGGGTCCCTGTAGCCTTAGTTGCACTTATACCACCTGATTATACTACTTAAAACTTATACTTTCTGTATAGGTACTAAAAATTGTAAAGAATTAATTCTCTACGTCGTTTCAAAATTCCTGCAATAGTTAGAATTTTTATCAAAAAGTACCCAAAACTAAAAAAAGGCGTTATAAGATTAAGAAAAATGTCCTCTCTTAGTAAGAACATTTAGAGAATCACCTCGCTTCGGGCAATTCGAGCATCGCCTGCATAATGCGCTCGGCAATCCATTCTCGACGGTTTCTAACTCCTTCTGGAGCCTTCAGCATCTGAGCGGTCAAAGGCTTGCCTACCACAACCCCAATGTTTCCCCATCCTTTATGTAACAAGTGACGTGTCCCTTGCACCCTTATGGGGACGACAGACGCTTTACTTTTTTCCATCAAAAGAACCATCCCTGGTAAACCTTTTCGAATTTTACCATTTATTGACTGGGACCCTTCAGGAAAAATACCAAGTACGCGCCCCTCTTTTAAGATCGCCAAAGACTGTCGAATGGCATTCATATCCCCTTGTCCCCGTTGAACCGGAAAGGCCCCAAGCTTAGAGAAAATACGCCCTAAGACAGGTATGGAAAATAATTCGCTTTTGGCCATAAAAGAAACCGGGCGTGGAAGGCTAATCGCAGCGACAATAGGATCCCATAAACTAACATGGTTAATCGCTAAAATAACTGGTCCTTCAGTCGGCAAGTTCTCTACACCTTGCACTTTCCAGCCCATTAAACGGAACTGCAGACGAAATATCCCTTTCATGAAATCATATAACGTCATCGTCCAACCTCCTGCGTCAATGCTACAATTTGTGTTACTATCTCCTCCACACTTAAGCCCGTTGTATCAAGAGTAACAGCATCTTGAGCAGGCTCTAGTGGAGAAACCTCTCGCCCTGTATCCAGGCGGTC
>DHJG01000146.1:3640-4072 GCA_002404215.1 Desulfosporosinus sp. UBA4726 | reverse complement strand
ACTAAACGTTCCCTGACTCTTGCATAAGCAGCAACAATAGAAACAGCACGTGAAATTTCGGGACTACGGATAGCCTGAGTGACATTCTCACCATCACACCATACGCTTCTCTCATCTGAATGATCAAGAACAACCTCTGTGGTTGTAGCAATTTGGCTTACACTTGATTCATCTTCTATAGGCACACCGTTTTTTAGTGCTTTAAAAGCAATTGCCCGATACATAGCACCTGTATCCACATAGAAGAGATTTAATTGTTTCGCTACGATCTTGGCAACCGTACTTTTACCGGCACCAGCAGGACCATCAATAGCAATTTGTAATGCCTGTCGTTGTCTGTGCTTCACTCTAGTAATGCTCCTTTTATTTAAATCGATAAACCGGCCGCGATCAAAGTGGCAACTATGTTGTTAAATGAATGTAACGCAACAG
>DHJG01000146.1:2540-3419 GCA_002404215.1 Desulfosporosinus sp. UBA4726 | reverse complement strand
GCAGTCCATTTTCCAAAATATGCTTGTAAACTTCCAAAAATAACTCCCCGAAATAACGTTTCTTCCACAAGAGGAGCTAAGACACCGGCCAAAAGCAAATTAAGTATCAAAGTATACCATGTAGTCTGCCCCAATAATTTGGTATAAACATCCGTGGTCGGTGGTGTTAATCCATATTGATAAAGGACTAGGGCATAACTAATATTGATAACCCAGGTTAGAGCATATACACTAAAGACCGTTTTGAGTGTTTTCCTTACTGTCACAGCTTGCCAACCAAAATCTACCCATTCCCAATGTCGGATCTTTTTCAACAACCAAATCAAAAATAAAAACGATAACTGAGTTATAAACGCATTCAAATACATTAAGGCACGCTCATGGGGCCATAACTCCATTAACTTAAACGTTCCAAATGATAATATAACATAAATACCAACAATGCCGCCCAAAATTATGGCAAGATCTTTCCAACTCAAGTTTCGTTTTGGAAGATCCTCAGCCTGGAATGAATCCGATTGGATTTTCTCGTCCATACTCGGCTCCTCCTTTCCTCACTTTTTTGATACATAATTCTTTCTACATCTTCTCAGACTAAACATAGAAGGAGGAATTTCCATGCATCCATCAGATATAACACTGCAAATATATCATCAACATTTTAAAATTCCCTTGGAGGCTTACTTAAATACAGTAGCCGATTTCCTTGATCCTTGGGATGAACAAGCTTATCAGTTTGTTGTCGAACAATACCTAGAAAAAAGGAAAGATAGTGGCATTGTAGGAATGGTACGACAAGAAAAAGACGAGAATTACATTTATCTAGATGCGGCTGTTCGTTATCCGCTGACCATGGATGGTCGAGTGTCACCTGTAAGC
>DHJG01000146.1:0-2372 GCA_002404215.1 Desulfosporosinus sp. UBA4726 | reverse complement strand
GTGATCAGGAGCTGCAACGCGTAATTCCTCAGCCGTTCCATATCCATATCCAACTGAAACAACATCGATATTGTTTGCTCTGGCTCCGTGGACATCATACCAACGATCTCCAATCATCACAGTTTTTGAGCGTAGAACCCATGGCACTTTTTTCAACACTTCAGCAATCAAAGCATCCTTTTCGACGAAGGTTCCATTCAACTCACTTCCCATAATAACACTAAAATAAGACTCAAGTAAAAAATGTTTCATAATCCGTTCTGCAAAGACCCGGGGTTTTGATGTCGCCAACAAATGTCTACACCCTTTTTCTTGTAACTGGCTCAATAACTCTGGAATCCCAGGGTAAACAATATTTTCATAGAGTCCTACCTCTTCATAGCGCTCCCTATAAATTGCGATAGCTGTATTCAATATTGCTTCATCCGTCGTTTTAAGCAATATTTTAAAGCTCTCTTTTAATGGAGGCCCAATGATCCAATCTAGATCATCGACCTTTGGAACAGGATAATCTAGCTTCTTTAGAGCGTATTGAACAGAAAGGGTAATCCCTTCTTTAGAGTCAGTCAATGTCCCATCTAAATCCCAAAGTAATACATCATATCGCATAAACAAATCCTCCATCTTTTAAATTTCCTAGGTAAAGAAAACTTGGCTAGTGCTATGCCTCAGCAAAGGCGGTCGCCTAGTTGCGCTGGAAACTTATTATCTATGACTGGTATAATTCAGCTCAAAAAGGCCATTCTAAAACGAAAGAAAGGAGGACTTTAACCATGTTTTATCATCGTCAAAAATACTACCATACACATGGATTTTTCTTTATTCTTAGCCTGATCGTTGCTTTTGTACTGGGCCGCAAATCTGAACAGTACGGTTACACCATTATATCACACGGATGTGGATGCTCTAACTCCATGGAGAATGATGAGCTGGATATGATGAACGACCCTGCGTCGAGCAGTAACTATCCACAATAATACTCTACTTAGAACTATACTCAACGAACGGTTAGGTTACTAAAAAGACTCTAAACTCCGAGGTTTCCTCGGAGTTTACTTTGTATTATACCCGTAATCGCTGTTCAATGGGCTCTGTCCAGAAATATTTCATATGACTTACCGGTACATAGCATAAACCACTATCAAGGGACACTGGCGGAAGCCTTCGCAGAAGTAAGGGCCAGTTCTCCCTTGATTGCGTACCTAACTGTTCGAACAGAGCTATAACCTTTGTAACACTTAAATCATAGAGTTGCTCTAAAGTCATTTTATTGGCTTCACCAGTCACGGGATGTATCCAATCTAACTTCGCATCAAAAAATGTTAAGTCCAAGGGTTGTGGGTAGAACAACGCTTCTAGCTTCTCGACAGATGGATGACCTAAACGTCGGTAAAGGGCTAACACCCGCCAAGGGACTGACCAACTAAAAGCCGTTTGAAGAAAGCGGTGATTACGCCATGCCTTTTCGAAATTCCCCATTATCTCTTTGTCTCCATAAGCGTAATACCCAACAAGCAGCTTAAAAGCGTGGCGCCCAGTTTCGCCCGCTTCATGCCCCAGATGAATCAAGTCTGACGGATATTCGATCGGATTGGCCGTCTCTAACCAAAGATCAATGGCGGTCTCCATCAAACGATGACGAAACACGGCCTTGCTCCGTTCTAGCGGATCCTCAGCAAAGTAATTTCCGCTCATATAGTAAACCATGGGATGAAAGGTACTATCCACAACGAAGTGTGTCAACATACCAAGCAAAAATGCAAACAGGGCTTGGCTATTGTTTTGGCTTAGTGCCGTATCCATCATTCCACTCAGCGGGACAAGGGTATTCTCTCCATCTACACCATGAAGCTGGTTTGCCACACGCTCAAGGCTCGCTTCAGACGGCTTAGAGAAATCATAGAAACCAATATCATGGGCAATGGCACCAATATAATATAGAGCAGGATGGCTCGCAATGATTTCCCCCACCATTACTGGGACTCCCCTTTGCAAGGCTTCGCGCGCGATATGCCAGTGTGTTAGTTCCTTTGGCACAAAGACCCCTCCTCTCCAACTTGAAACTAATTCTCCTTAAGCGGCGAATTTCCTCCTATTAGATTGATTTCTTAGAGACTTATACCGACCCGAATTCTGCTACTCGAAGCTCAGCCTTGCTTACTTGTGGAAAAAACAAAAAAATGCCTTTATCAGACACTTTTTCTTTATTGATTGTCTCTTGATTGTATGACTCATAATAGTAACTTATCCAATCCCCAGAATACGATCATGCCAAAAATAATTCCCAGAAAAAGATTGGGAACTAACTTAGAAAAAATAAATGTTAAGACTCCTGCCCATAAGAAGGGGTTATGTAGTATGACAATCGAACC
>DHJG01000226.1:2138-9435 GCA_002404215.1 Desulfosporosinus sp. UBA4726 | reverse complement strand
CCATCTAACGTTGTCGGAACCCCTTGTTCAAACCCAAGTTCAAGGTATGTCGCTTCATCAGGCGCATCCTCTGGGGAAACGCCTAGTAAATAAAGATCACGTTTGGGTTCATTCCACGGATCTTCTAGGTCCCCACCCTCATGGCTTAAATGCCAAAGATTGCGATCCATACTATATGGACGATCCTTGGTTACTGGGACAGGAATGCCACGTGCTTCGGCATAATCGATGCAATCTTCTCGAGACTTGAGATCCCAGATCCGCCAGGGCGCGATGATCTCAAGGTCTGGATTAAGCGCTTTAACACTCAGTTCAAATCGAACTTGGTCATTTCCTTTGCCAGTTGCGCCATGAGCGATCGCAACGGCGCCTTCTTTCTCAGCAATTTCCACTAAACGACGAGCAATCAGCGGACGGGCAAATGAGGTTCCCAAAAGATAGTCTCCTTCATAAACTGCCCCTGCCTTTAATGTTGGAAAGATAAACTCTGTGAGGAATTCTTCTCTCAGATCTTCAATATACAGCTTACTGGCACCACTTTTGATCGCTTTTTCTTGAAGGGGTGCCAACTCTTCTCCCTGCCCAAGGTCTGCCGCCATAGCAATGACTTCATACCCGTAAGTTTCTTTCAGCCAGGGGATAATAATGGAAGTATCCAACCCACCGGAATATGCTAAAACAACTTTTTTCATGTCTGATCTCCCTTTTTTCCTTTGAATTAATGTTGTCCTGTTAATCTATTGATTATAATATACAATTCCACCAAAAACTATTATTTTAACCAATAACCAATGCCATAATGGCCTTTTGAGCATGGAGACGGTTTTCTGCTTCGTCAAAGACGACAGACTGAGTTCCTTCAATTACATCGTCTGTAATTTCTTCTCCGCGATGGGCCGGAAGGCAATGCAGGACAATAGCGGATGGATCCGCTCGTTTCATTACGTCCGAATTGATCTGATATCCTTCAAAAGCTGCCTTACGTACTTTCGCTTCTTCTTCTTGACCCATACTGGCCCAAACGTCCGTGTACAGCACATCAGCACCTTTTGCGGCTTCTAAGGGATCATCGATCACTTCCACACACCCACCGTTCTCTTTGGCATCCGCCTGGGCCATGGCAACAACCAATGGATCCGGTTTATAACCTGGAGGAGAAGCGATAACGACATGCAAGCCCATCTTCGCTCCGCCAAACATTAGAGAATGAGCCATGTTGTTCCCATCTCCAACATAGGCTAGCTTCAAGCCGGCTAAGCGACCTTTATGCTCCTTAATCGTCATCAGATCTGCCAGAACCTGGCAAGGATGTAAAAGGTCAGTTAGTCCATTAATAATTGGAATCGTGGCAAACTCTGCTAAATCTAAGACTTCTTGATGACTAAAGGTCCGAATCATGATTCCGTCGACCATTCGCGAAAGAACACGCGCGGTATCAGCGATCGTTTCTCCTCTTCCCAATTGGATATCCCGTCCGCTGAGAAAAAGTGCATGCCCTCCGAGTTGGTACATCCCTACTTCGAACGATACTCGGGTCCGTGTAGACGATTTAGTGAAAATCATTCCCAAGGTTTTGCCTTGAAGAATTGTATGAGGCCGTCCGGCTTTTTGCTCCTCTTTGAGTTCCCTAGCTACATCTAAAACGCAACTTAATTCATCTTGAGAAAAATCATGAAGCGATATAAAGTCCCGTCCCTTAAATATAGATCGATCTATTGTTTTCATATCTCATCCACCCCTTCGATGTGCATTATTATACTGTCTTATGTATAATAATGCAATACCAGAAATGAAACTATTTCTGGTTTTGCATTATTATTACGGGACATAAACTCATACATCTCGTAGTATTAATGAATTGCCTTCTTTTTAAATCTACCACCCATCACTTCGTGAACACTGCTAATCGTGACAAAAGCCTCCTCATCGATTTCAGTAATGATCGACTTAAACTTAGAAACCTCTAAACGTGTGAGCACGCAATATAATACACCTTTTTCTTCACCCGTAAATCCTCCCTTCCCTTGAAGTAGGGTAACTCCTCTACCTAGTCTAGCCATTAGTACTTCAGTAATCTCTTGGTGTTTATCCGATATAATCATGGCCTCCTTTGACTCATCTATGCCTTCTATAGTAAGGTCAATAACCTTGAATGCAATGAAATAGGCTACGAGTGAGTACATAGCTCTATCCCATCCGAAAACCAGTCCTGCACTACTTAGTATAAAAAGATTAAAGAACATTACTATCTCGCCAACAGAAAATGCACTTTTTTTATCCAGAACTATGGCAATAATCTCAGTACCATCTAAAGAACCACCATAGCGAATGATTAAACCAACCCCAATGCCTAGAACAATTCCTCCAAAAACAGAAGCCAGAAAGACATCTTGCGTAATTCCAGGCACTGGATGTAAAACACTAACCCACATAGACAACATAGCGACTGAAAATATAGTAGAAATAGTAAACGATTTTCCGATCTGTAGATATCCGAAGATAAAAAAGGGAATGTTTAAACCAAATATGAACAAACCTACCGGCCATTTAGTAAGATACCCTGCCATGATCGAAATTCCCACTATGCCACCGTCAATGACGTTATTGGGTATTAGGAAAATTTCTAATCCAATCCCTGCTAGGGCAGAACCAATTATGAGAAATAATATTTTTTTAAGTCTCCTCTGAAGTCGTTGTTTATCACTAAGCAATAGCACATACCCCCTCCCTTCCGCTCAACAGGCCATTTTCTGCCATGGGGACGTTTTGTTTGCCATCATCGTTGTGTAACTTTTTCGATTATCCCTCTTCCAATATTGAGAACTCTTGATAACTGTCTATTACTTGATGTGGTAACCTCTTTTATATTTGCCAGAGCTTTATCTCTAGATCTGGTATCTAGTTCGTTTAAAGTATTAATATCTACGAACGATGATACAAATTCCTTTAAATCCTCATCTGAATACCTTGTTTTCGGATTGTATTCCAGACATTGATCGTTATTCTTTTGTTTCATGAATGTCTCAAAGTGTTTTGTATCTCTAAACAAGCCTAACGCAAACGAGGTTTCGACTAATATATTTTCTGTATTGAAATACGCATTATAACTACTCCATTTATAATCTTCAATATTATTTACCATTCCAGCTTTTAGAGGATTTTGGTGAATATATCTTATAACCTCAAGGAAGTATACGTCACTCTCTACCACTTCACTCCTAAATCGGTTCTGGAAAAGATGCCCCGTTCTACCATTTTGAACATTGTGATACTGAGCATAGCCAACGGTTATCCTTCTGACAATATCTCCTATATCTTGTGCCTCAGTCTGTGTTTTAAGCAGAATATGTATGTGATTGGTCATCAAGCAATAAGCATATACCGTGAACTCACTCTTATCTCTTGCCTTCTGAATGTAATCAATAAACTTCTCATACTCTGATTCTTTTAGAAATAGATCTCGCTTATCTATCCCTCGAAGCATTATATGGTATATTCCTGTTTGGCTCTTTTCTCGTGCAGTTCTCGGCATATTATCACCTATTTTATATTTATTTTCAATGACTGGCAAATCGAAACGTCCCCTTGACCCTACTCTTCTGATGTTATCATTTTTTTTACTACCTGGCAAACAAAACGTCCCCTTGGCTTGTTGGCTTGAAACGTTTACTTGACTTCCAAACCTCCATCCTGGACTCTTTCTCCACCAAGTTGATCGCCCTGCTTTGCACACTCAAAAAACTCCCGCGGACGATTTGTCCAGCGGGAGTTTCTGCTCTACAAGGCCATATATTCCTGTAACGAGAGAACCTGAGGTGGAGTTTGGCTCCGCATTTCCAACAACGCCCGTACAACAGCTTTTGCGGTATCCATTGATGTGAAGCAGGGAACCCCATGTTCAGCTGCTAACCTCCTCAACAAGTAACCGGTCCTCTCCGGTGTCTTTCCTTTCGTAGGCGTACTGAGGATAAAGGCAAATTCCCGTTGCCGTATGGCCTCCCGAAGAGCCTCACTGGATTCACTCACCTCTTCAACTGTTACTCCACACAAAGCTAGGACCTTCGCTGTATCGCCTGTGCCTTTGACTCCGAACCCCAGCTGAGCCAGTTGTTGAGCCAAAGTAATCGCCTCTGGACGATCCTTTTCAGCAACTGAAACTAAAATATTGCCTTCGCTCGGAAGTGGAATATGAGAGGCAGCAAAGGCTTTTGCCAAAGCGTGCCCAAATTGAGTATCCATACCTAAGACCTCACCGGTTGATTTCATTTCGGGACCCAGTGATGTTTCAACTTTGGTCAACTTTTCGAAGGAAAAGACAGGGGCCTTAACCACAACGAACGGTGACTCTGGAGCAAGCCCCTGCTCATACCCCATATCCTTCAATGTTTCCCCAAGGGAAACTCGGACTGCCAAATTAACTAAAGGGATCCCAGTAACCTTGGACAAAATCGGTACAGTACGACTCGCCCTGGGGTTCACTTCGAGTACATAAACCTTACCTCGAACGACGACGAATTGAATATTCATAAGTCCTTTAATGCCAAGTCCTTCTGCGATGCGACACGTGTAATCCTGAATCTGATCAATTTCAGAGGGTGTTAAACTTTGAGGAGGATAGACCGCCAAACTATCCCCTGAGTGGACTCCCGCACGCTCGATATGCTCCATAATACCCGCTATAACAGTGGTTTCTCCGTCTGAAACCGCATCAATTTCAACTTCTTTGCCTTCCAAGTATCTATCTACCAAAATTGGATGCTCTGTCGATAGGTTGATCGCCCGCTTTAAATAGTCTTCAAGTTGATCTATATTCTCTACCACTTGCATGGCACGTCCACCGATGACGTAAGATGGGCGAACAATAACAGGAAATTCTAGTTCCTTAGCAATCTCTTTGGCCTGCTCTACAGCAGTAACACTTCGGCCTTCGGATTGGGGAATTCCTAAACGGCTTAAAAGGTCTGCAAAACGTTCCCGATCCTCTGCCATATCAATTGCGTCGACCTGGGTACCTAGAATTCGAATCCCAGCACTGTTCAGTGGACCCGCCAAATTAATGGCTGTTTGTCCTCCAAATTGTACTAAAACTCCGTCTGCCTTTTCCTTATTCAACACATGAAGGACATCTTCCAACGTCAATGGTTCAAAATACAATTTGTCTGCAGTATCGAAATCTGTCGATACTGTTTCTGGATTATTGTTAATCATAATCGATTCCACACCCGCTTCTTGCAAAGCGGAAAGTGCATGGACGGAGCAATAATCGAATTCAATCCCTTGCCCGATCCGAATAGGTCCTGAGCCTAAGACAACGACTTTGGGTCCTAAGCTTATCGAAACCTCATCCTCTTCTTCATAACTAGAATAGTAATAAGGCGTTGCCGAAGCAAACTCTGCAGCACAGGTATCAACGGTCTTATATACTGGAACGATTCCATCCGTCATGCGCATGGACCGGACCGCTTCTTCCGAACGTCCCGTGAGCTTGGCGACTGCTAAATCAGAAAACCCTTGAACTTTAGCAAAACGCAACAACTCAGTTGTTAGTGGCTCACCCTGCAACCGCTGTTCAAGAGAAACAAGGTCTTTTATTTTATGCAAATAGAAGGGGTCTATTTGAGTAAGCATTTGTACTTCTACAATGGTCCAATCCCGGCGAAATGCTTCAGCCATTGCGAAAAGACGTTCATGATCGGCACGATTAAGCTTGTCTTCAATTTCCATCTCCGTCCAACGCCCAGAGTCATCAATTCGAAGACCCACTGTCCCGATTTCCAAAGAACGCATCGCTTTTAACAAGGCGCCCTCCAAGGTCCTCTCCATTGCCATCACCTCTCCGGTCGCTTTCATTTGCGTACCGAGACGATGATCTGCGGCAGGAAATTTATCAAAAGGCCAACGAGGAAACTTGACAACAACATAGTCGAGGGCAGGTTCAAAACAAGCACTAGTATTTCCGGTCACCGGGTTTGTCAATTCTGGAAGGGTAAATCCTACCGACAGAAGGGCTGCCATTTTAGCAATTGGATATCCGGTGGCTTTCGAAGCGAGCGCACTGGAGCGGCTTACCCGAGGATTAACTTCAATTACGACGTACTCTCTGCTCGTCGGATTCAAGGCAAACTGGACATTGCACCCACCGTTAACCTCCAAGGCCCGAATGATCTTGAGCGATGACGCCCGAAGCATCTGATATTCAACATCTGTCAAGGTTTGTGAGGGTGCAACCACAATGCTATCGCCGGTATGAATTCCTACAGGATCGATATTCTCCATATTGCAAATCGTAATACAGTTATCGGCAGCATCCCGCATGACTTCATACTCAATTTCTTTCCATCCGGCCACACTCCGCTCCACGAGGCATTGCCCGATTGGACTAGCCTGCAGCCCTCTTTGTAAAATGTCTTCCAGATGTTTAGCGTTTTTGACAATTCCCCCACCAGTTCCACCTAAAGTGTAAGCTGGACGAACAATCAATGGGAACCCCTGCTTTTGGGCGAATTGCTCCCCCTCTTCCAGGGTTGTTACGATCACGCTTTCGGCAACCGGTTCTTCAAGTGCAAGCATCGTTTCCTTAAACGCCTCGCGGTCTTCCGCTTTATAAATTGTTTCAGCATTACAGCCGATTAGGTCCACGTCATAACGCTTTAAGACCCCGCTACGAACTAGTTCCATCGCCAGATTGAGTCCTGTTTGACCACCCAGCGTGGGCAGAAGAGCATCCGGACGTTCTTTGCTGATAATCGCCTCTAAACGCTCAGGTAACAGAGGTTCGATATAGGTAATATTCGCTGTTTTCGTATCCGTCATAATGGTTGCCGGATTACTGTTAACCAATACCACTTCTACCCCTACTTCACGAAGAGCCTTGCATGCTTGGGTCCCAGCATAATCAAATTCTGCAGCTTGCCCAATAACGATCGGTCCGGACCCTATGACAAGGACCTTTTTCCACTCCGGGTTAAGTGGCATGTTGAGCCCTCCTTTCCTGCATTAACTGCGCAAACTCCTCAAAAAGATACAGGGATTCACTCGGACCTGGTCCTGCTTCCGGATGGTATTGAACAGAAAAAACAGGCAAATCCCGATGTTTAACCCCTTCCACACTTTGATCATTAAGGTTGCGGTGCGTTACATGCAATGGGGTCTGTTCTAAGCTTTCTTCTGCAATCGCATACCCGTGATTTTGAGAGGTAATGGTTACTTTTTTTGATTGAAGATCTTGGACAGGTTGATTTCCACCTCGATGCCCAAACTTCATCTTATACGTGTCTCCGCCTAAAGCGAGTGACAA
>DHJG01000226.1:0-1935 GCA_002404215.1 Desulfosporosinus sp. UBA4726 | reverse complement strand
AATCGTTTCGATTCCCGCTTCGACCACTTTAGGGTCTCCCGGCCCATTGGATAGAAACACGCCATCCGGATGCAGGTCTATGATCTGCTCTGTTGAAGTGGTATAGGGAACGACCGTCAGCCGAAACCCACTTGCTTGCATTGCCTGCAAGATGTTCCTCTTAATCCCAAAATCAATAACCACAACATGGAACAATTCCTTCTCTGTTTGGTCAGCGGGTAAGGTGTAAGGTTTCGGAGTACTCACCTTTGCTACAACATCAGTTGGTGCGATCCATGCTTTCAATTTAGGTACCCACTTATCCAAATGCTCAATCTCAGTTGTTATCACCCCGCGCAGAACCCCGTGTTCTCTAATGATCCGTGTTAAAGCACGAGTATCAATCCCCTTAATCCCCACAATCCCAGATTGCGCCAAGGTCCGAGAAAAGTTTTTCTCCATCTGCCAGTGACTAGGATTACGAGTGGCTTCTTTCACGATGAAACCCTGAACTTGGAGCTTCTCTGATTGATCATCCATACTGTTTATCCCGTAATTCCCGATGAGCGGATAGGTCATGCATACCATTTGACCCGCATATGATGGGTCGGTCAGCACCTCTTGGTAACCAGTCATCCCAGTGTTAAAGACGACTTCTCCCAAGGCTTCTCCAGTTGCCCCGAAAGACTCCCCCATAAAAATCTTCCCTGTCTCAAGTACGAGTGCTGCTTTCATTTCATCCCCCTCAGGAAAAATTCTTGTTTCCAAGTCTTTTGACTTACTTCCATATCTCTATGAAGATTTCATCCAAGATCTCCAAGGCTTTATCTATTTCCGGTTTCTCAACAGTGAGAGGAGGGAGAAAACGCAAGATCGTTCCGCCAACACAGTTGATCAAAAGCCCGTTTTTCAAACAAGCCGCTACAATCTCTGGACCTAACTTAGAAACGGGCCACCCAATCATAAATCCTTGACCTCGAACAGGGTCACCTGTCTGATACTTACTAGCCAGCTGACTAAGCCCCTTTTGGAAATATTCAGAGCGTTCCTGAACTCCTTCTAGAAATCCTTCTTCGAGCATCACATCCAAGACAGCACACCCTACTGCAGTAGCTAAAGGGTTTCCGCCGAAGGTGGAAGCATGATCACCAGGTTGAAAGGCCTTTGCTACTTTATCGGTGGCTAGCATCGCACCAATTGGCACCCCGCCACCCAAAGCTTTCGCTAAGGTCATGACATCCGGAGCCACACCGCTCCACTCATAGGCAAAGAGCTTTCCTGTCCGACCAACGCCGCACTGTACCTCATCATAAATCAACAAAGCCCCATATTGGTCACACAGAGCGCGCGCAGCCTGGAGAAACTCTATCGAAGAAGGAATCACTCCACCTTCACCTTGAATGGGTTCGATGAACACGGCCGCTGTATTGTCATTGACCTTAGACTTTAAACCCTCGATATCATTCATGGCCGCATAAGAGAATCCTACTGGAAGCGGATCATACCCCTCCTGATATTTGGTTTGCCCTGTGAGCGTGAGTGTTGCCAAGGTCCGCCCATGGAACGAATTTTCGAGCGACACCACCTCACATTTATGAGCCCCGAAGTTTTTCTTAGCATATTTCCGGGCGAGCTTGATAGCCGATTCGTTCGCCTCCGCCCCACTATTGCAAAAGAATACTTTGTCCGCAAAGGAATGCTTCACCAAGCGCTCTGCCAAAGCGACTTGATTGGGTATCCAGTAGATATTTGAAGTGTGCAAAATTTCCTTGGCCTGCTCTTGCACAGCACGGACGACCGCCGGATGACTATGCCCAAGGGAGTTGACCGCTAGCCCTGTAACGAAATCTAAATATCGTTTTCCTTCTGTATCCCAAACCCATGCGCCCTCTCCTTTGACGATCGTCATGGGTAGGCGGCCATAGGTATTCATTACAACATTTTTTCCCCGCTCTA
>DHJG01000130.1:3564-9850 GCA_002404215.1 Desulfosporosinus sp. UBA4726 | reverse complement strand
CGGGAAAAAATCCGGGAAGTGAACGCCCCCTGTGTCTATGTATGTAATGTTATGACAGAAAAAGGGGAGACGGATGGTTACCGCGTGTCTGATCATCTTAAAGCGATTCTGGACCATTGCGGTCCTGGCTTTGTCGACGCGGTGCTGGCAAATAAGGGAGAAGTTACCGCTCCAAGTCGCAAGCGGTATGTCAAGGAAGACGCCGTTCCAGTCATTACAGACCCCAAAGTGGTCGAACACTTGGGAGCTAAGTATTTTGAGGCTCATTTGGTGCAAGAAGGGGATGTCGTTCGCCACGATCCGGACCAGTTGGCGAAGGAACTTATCCGTTTACTCTTCCGCTTTAAACCCATGGGAGAGCGCATTGCGTTAGTCGATGCTTATTTGCTCACCCAGAAGCTCCGCAAAAAAACATAGAGAGGGGGCCTGGGAGATTGTCCTTCAGTGCTGTTACCAAAGAAGAACTCGCACGTTTAAGTGGTCAGAAAGCCTGTTGTGAGTTAGCTGAACTGGCTGCTTTAGTTCGCATGGATGGAACACTCCAAATCAGCGCTAATCAACAGTACGCTTTGAATGTGATCACGGAGAGTGCTCCGGTGGCCCGTAAAATTTATCGCTTGGCTAGGGATGTACTGAAGCGTCCAGTAGATATTGTGGTTCGACGCAAACTTCGACTTCGTAAAAATAATTCGTATTTGGTCAGAATATATCCTCGGGGATTGGAGGATTTACAAAACTTAGGACTGGTTGATGAAAAAGGACAAATCTACCATGGAATTGCCCCTAATCTTATTAAAAAGCGGTGTGATCAAAAAGCTTATTTAAGAGGAGCCTTCTTGGCTGGAGGGTCAATTAATAATCCAGAAGGCACCTATCACCTCGAAATTGTTAGCAATGATGAGCAACATGCCAAAGCGTTATGTCAATTGATCAATCGTTTCAAATTAGGTGCAAAAATTAGCATGCGCAAGCATTGGTATGTAGTGTATCTCAAAGAAAGTGAGCATATTGTAGACTTTATCGGCTTTATTGGAGCGCATTGTGCTCTTTTGGAATTCGAAAACGTACGCGTGCTCAAAGATGTTCGAAATCAGGTGAATCGTTTGGTTAATTGTGAGACTGCTAATTTAGATAAAATCGTGGATGCTGCTGTGCGTCAGTTGGAGAACATCCAACTTATTGTGGACACGATAGGGTTGCAAGCGTTACCGTCCACACTTCAGGAGATGGCGGAGCTACGATTGAAATATGCCGACGCCAGTTTAAAAGAGCTTGGAGAGTTGCTGCGTCCAAAAGTCGGTAAATCCGGTGTCAACCATCGAATGAGGAAGATCGATGAATTCGCAGAGCAAATAAGAAGCCAAAAAAATAAAGAAAAACTATAGATAAAATAGAATATGGATAAAATGAAAGTAGATAGTTGACCTATAAACGGAGACAGGGGAGGAAGTAAGGTGCGGTTAGGTTATGGCTTGAATCTAGAGCAAACTCAAAAACTCATGATGACTCCTGAATTGCGCCAAGCAATTACTATTTTACAGTTATCTGCACTTGAACTTTCGGCGTATGTTGAGGAGCAGATTCTAGAGAATCCTTTGTTGGAGGTCCAAGAAGAAAGTGTGGACAAAGGAGAGGCAGAGCCCCCTGCAGAAGAAGAAAAATTGGCCGATGAGAAATGGGACGTAGACTGGCAGGACTATTTTCATGATCAGGATGATAATAAAGTTCGTCAGGA
Organism: Desulfosporosinus sp. UBA4726; assembly: GCA_002404215.1. Taxonomy (GTDB): domain Bacteria; phylum Bacillota; class Desulfitobacteriia; order Desulfitobacteriales; family Desulfitobacteriaceae; genus Desulfosporosinus. The sequence goes on along the minus strand of DHJG01000130.1, from coordinate 8,115 downwards.
ACGGGTAGTGTTAGACGAAAAACAACGCTTTGATCCCTTTATTGCTGCAGCGCCGACGCTTCAGGAGCATTTGTTGGAACAACTACATGTCCAAAATTTATCAGTTTCTTTAGGCGTGGCAGAGTACATTGTTGGGAACTTGAATGATAATGGCTGTCTCACATTGACGTTAGAAGATATTTCGAGGGAAATGAATGTTCCCCTCGAAACGACTGAAGAGGCATTGGCTGTGGTTCAGACCCTTGACCCTTTAGGGGTTGGAGCGCGGAACTTAGAGGAATGTTTGTTATTGCAGTTGCCGCTCCTTCCGAACTATCCTCCAGAATTTCCAGAGTTCTTAAAACATCTTGAAGATTTAGCAGCGGGCCGTCTGAATCGAATCGCCCAAGTTTTGAAACTATCCTTAAGTAAGGTGCAGGAAATGGCCGATTTGGTTCGTAAACTGGACCCCAAACCAGGGCGTAGTTTTTCTGGCCCAGGAGATGTGCGCTACGTCGTTCCGGATGTGGTGATTGAAGAGATCGAAGGGGAGTTCATTATCCTGGTGAATGACATCACTGTACCTCGCTTAGGAATCAATAAGGCTTATCGTGAGGCCCTAAGTCATGAAAAGGAGTCAGAGACTCGCAAATTTGTGGATCAGAAACTGAATTCGGCAGCCTGGCTCATTCGAAGCATTGAGCAACGGCGTTTAACCCTTTACAAAGTAGCCAATGCCATAGTGAAGTGGCAAACTGAATTCCTTCACTATGGGATCCGTTATTTGAAACCGCTCACCTTGAGAGATATTGCTGAGGAAATCGGAGTTCATGAATCAACCGTCAGTCGGGCAACATCCCATAAATACGTTCAAACGCCCCGGGGTATTTACGAGTTTAAATTTTTCTTCGCTAATAGTATGGGGCGTGGTCATCAAAACGACTCTGACATAACGACAGAAGGAATCAAATTGGCTCTGCGTGATATCATTTCTTCGGAAAATGCCAAAAGCCCTTATTCTGATCAAAAGCTAGCTGACCTGCTAAAAGGCAAAGCTATGAAAATTTCCAGACGAACGGTTGCTAAGTATCGCGATGAATTGGGGATTGCGGCGACGACTGTGAGAAAACGCTACTAGGTCAAAGAATTCGTTGGAGGCTTGGAACGCTGGAATTTGGGATAGAAAAAATGAAAAGCTACTGGAGGAAGCGTTTGAAGTTTCTTTAGTGGCTTTTTGAGTATCAGAGAAATAGCTGATTGGCACAAGGAGTAATCTTAATTTGTGCAGGAAACTGCAGTTCGATGGAGAATTAGTAAAGTTGGACTAATAACTGTTTACGAGAGTAAGAAGATTCATTCCTCGGTATACTAATGAAATGAAAATACTCGGAACATATATGCCTATATTGGAGCAGGGAACCTTTTGGGCCGAAGTGGAAGGGGAGTTTTGGATGAACAAAAAAAGCGTAAAAGATGTGGAGGTACGAGGCAAGAGAGTGCTGGTCCGGGTAGATTTTAATGTGCCGCTCGATAAGCAGGGTCAAATTACGGATGATACCCGGATACGCGCCTCTCTGCCGACGATCGAGTATCTTGTAAAAGAGGGAGCTCGTGTCATTCTTGCCTCACACCTTGGACGCCCTAAAGGGCAAGTCAATCTAAGTTACTCCTTGGCGCCTGTCGCGAAGCATCTGAGTGAGCAGTTGGGGCAAGACGTGGCTCTTGCTGGGGATTGCGTAGGGGATATTGCGATGGAGGCCGTAAATAAGCTGCAAGATGGGCAAGTTCTATTACTGGAAAATGTCCGTTTCCATGCAGAAGAAGAGAAAAATGATCCGTTATTTGCCCGTGAGTTAGCAGCGCTTGCAGATTTATTCGTAAATGATGCGTTCGGAAGCGCACACCGTGCCCACGCCTCAACGGAGGGGGTTACACACTATATTCCTGCAGTTGCAGGTTTACTGATGCAAAAAGAAGTTGAATTTATGGGCAATGCCTTGGAACGGCCGGAACGCCCTTTTATGGCTATTATCGGCGGAGCCAAGGTAAGCGATAAGATTGGCGTGATTGAAAACCTTCTCGAAAAGGTCGATGCTCTGATCATCGGCGGGGGGATGGCGAATACCTTCCTGAAAGCGCAAGGATATAATGTGGGAAAATCTCTTCTCGAAGAGGACAAAGTGGCCTTAGCAAAGCAACTTATTGAGAAAGCTAAAGCGAAAGGGGTTGAATTAGAACTTCCGATCGATGTTGTGGTAGCTCTTGTCTTTGAAGCGGATGCCCCTCATCGTACGGTGGGTGTGTCTGAAATCCAGGAGAATGATATGGCTCTAGATATAGGACCGGCCAGTGCTGAGCGCTTTGAGGCCCTCATCTCGAAGGCCCGGACCGTGATTTGGAATGGTCCGATGGGCGTTTTTGAAATGGAGGCCTTCGCCAAGGGAACGAAAGGGGTCGCCCAAGCTGTAGCCGCCTGTAGAGGGATCACGATTGTCGGGGGTGGGGATTCTGTAGCAGCTGTAGAGAAAATGGGCGTTGCAGACCGGATGACCCATATTTCAACGGGAGGCGGTGCTTCTCTTGAGTTTCTGGAAGGTAAAGTGCTGCCGGGTGTTGCTGCACTTCAAGACAAGGCGTAATTCGTAGCTAGAGTGGTTCACACATCTTACACAATAGAACCTCATATAAGGAAGTGGAGGTATAATGAATTGGCAAATCGACGGACAGTCATCGCCGGCAATTGGAAAATGTTCAAAACTGTCAACGAAGCAGAGGACTATGCAGTGAGGTTTTTAGAAGAGGTTAAGGATGTTACAGAACTTGACATTATTCTGTGTGCTCCCTTTACAGCACTTTATCCGTTAAAGAATGAACTGGAAGAAAGTGTTGTGCATTTGGGTGCCCAAAATATGTCCTGGGCAGATCAAGGGGCCTATACCGGTGAAATCTCCGCCCAGATGCTTCTCGATGTCGCCTGCACGTATGTGATACTCGGCCACTCTGAACGGAGAGAACTCTTCGGAGAAACAGACGAAGAGATCAATAAAAAAGTCCAGAAAGCCTTGGCGGCAGGCCTGACTCCCATCCTTTGTGTGGGGGAAAATCTGAACGTTCGTGAAGAAGGAAAAGCAGTAGAACGAGTCCGTGCTCAGGTAACGCACGCTCTTTCCGGCTTATCGACAGAGGACCTGAGCCGGATGGTTATTGCTTATGAGCCTATCTGGGCGATCGGTACTGGGAAAACAGCTTCTAGCCAAGATGCCCAAGATATGTGTGCGGCAATCCGTGCCAACCTGACCGAACTTATGGGACCTACCGCTGAAAAAGTGTCCATTCTCTATGGTGGGAGTGTTAAGGCGGAGAACATTGCAGAGCTCTTAACTGAGCCTGATGTTGACGGTGCACTAGTCGGCGGGGCAAGCTTGGACCCCCTGAGTTTTGCGAAACTAATACATAACGCAGGTTCCGTTGTTACGCGCATGGAAGGAAGATAACGATGGAAGTTAAAAAACCACTTCTCCTCATGATTTTAGATGGCTGGGGTCATCGTGTAGCTACAGAAGGAAACGCCATTGCCCAAGCAAATTTGCCAAACTTTCGGCGCTTGGAAGAAACCTACCCCCACACCTTTCTCCAGGCATCGGGGGAAGCTGTTGGATTACCAGACGGTCAAATGGGAAATTCTGAAGTGGGGCATCTGAACATAGGGGCAGGTCGGGTAGTCTATCAGGAACTAACCCGAATCTATAAAGCAATTAAGGATGGAACNNTCTTGGGCTTACTCTCTGACGGAGGAGTTCATTCTCATATAGCTCACTTGTTTGCCCTACTAGATATGGCAAAGAGACAAGGATTAACAGAAGTGTATATCCACGTCATTCTCGACGGTCGCGACGTCTTGCCGCAGAGTGCCAAACTCTATATCAGCCAACTGGAACAAAAAATTATGAATCTGGGGATTGGCAAAATTGCCACGGTGAGTGGTCGATACTACGTCATGGACCGAGATCATCGCTGGGAACGCGTCGAAAAGGCCTACCAGGCCTTGGCTACCGGCAAAGGGAAATATGCTGCCAGTGCCTTAGCTGCGCTGGAGAGTTCCTATGATGTGCGTGTGACAGATGAATTCGTATTGCCAACCGTGATTGTTGATGAGACTGGAAGACCAGTGGGTACTGTTCAAGAGGGGGACAGTATACTCTTCTTTAACTTTCGCTCAGATCGGGCGCGGGAAATTGCCCATGCCTTCGTAGATGAAGAGGTTACAGGCTTTGCCTGCCCTATTCACCCGCGAGTCCACTTTGTGTGTATAACTCAGTATGAGGACTCAATTTGCGTGCCGATTGCGTTCCCACAACAAAACCTAACAAACACATTGGGAGAAGTTCTTGCAAAACACGGCTTAAAACAGTTGCGGATTGCAGAAACAGAAAAATATGCGCATGTAACCTTCTTTTTTAACGGTGGGCTCGAAGAACCTAATCTAGGAGAGGATCGAATCCTTATTCCTTCACCCAAAGTTGCGACGTATAACCTTCAGCCCGAGATGAGTGCGCCGGAATTAACCCGAAC
>DHJG01000130.1:2905-3486 GCA_002404215.1 Desulfosporosinus sp. UBA4726 | reverse complement strand
CTCCTCATAACCGCTGATCATGGGAATGCTGAAGCCAAAGTAGACCAAGAGACCAAGCTACCACTAACCGCCCACTCCATAAATCTGGTGCCCTTCATTTTAGTCGATGATAGGCTCAAAGGTCGAACGCTACGGGAGGGTGGTGCCTTATGCGATATCGCGCCTACTCTTCTGGAATTAATCCAAATTCCGATACCAACGGAAATGACAGGGAAATCGTTACTTAAGTAGTTTTTCTAGAAAATAAAGGGGGATATTTTAATGAGCTTTATTATGGATGTTTATGGTCGCGAGATTTTGGATTCTCGGGGAAACCCAACGGTAGAAGTAGATGTCGTTCTCACAGATGGAACGATAGGTCGAGCAGCTGTCCCTTCGGGTGCTTCCACAGGGGCTTTTGAAGCAGTTGAACTCAGGGACGGAGATAAAACTCGGTATATGGGCAAAGGGGTTCTGAAGGCGGTTGAGAATGTCAATCATATAATAAGCCCTGAAATAGAGGGGTTAAATCCGTTCGATCAACCAGGATTAGATCGACTATTAATTGACCTTGATGGAACCGACAACAAGGGGAAACTGGG
>DHJG01000130.1:2409-2681 GCA_002404215.1 Desulfosporosinus sp. UBA4726 | reverse complement strand
GGGGTCAATGCCAAAGAGATTCCAGTGCCTATGATGAATATTTTAAACGGTGGTAGTCATGCCGATAACAATGTGGACATTCAAGAATTTATGATTATGCCAGTTGGTGCCTCTAGTTTTGCTGAGGGCTTGCGCATGGGGACCGAAGTTTACCACAGTTTGAAAGCTGTACTAAAAGAAAAAAATCTCGCCACAGCAGTCGGGGATGAAGGTGGTTTTGCACCTAACCTTGCATCCAACGAAGATGCCCTTCTGTGCATTGTCGACGCGAT
>DHJG01000130.1:1923-2187 GCA_002404215.1 Desulfosporosinus sp. UBA4726 | reverse complement strand
CTATAACTTGGCTAGTGAAGGGCTCAAGAAGACCTCGGACGAGATGATTGATTACTATGAGGGTCTAATTGATCGCTACCCGATTGTTTCTATCGAAGACGGACTGGATGAAGAGGACTGGGAAGGTTGGCGTAAGCTGACCGAGCGCTTAGGAGATCGTGTTCAGCTCGTCGGCGACGATTTATTCGTGACCAATCCGGAGCGCTTGGCTCGTGGGATTGAGGAAAAATGTGCCAACTCGATCCTTATTAAGCTCAACCAAAT
>DHJG01000130.1:0-1727 GCA_002404215.1 Desulfosporosinus sp. UBA4726 | reverse complement strand
CATCGTTCTGGAGAGACAGAAGACGTTACTCTAGCTCATGTCGCTGTTGCAGTTAATGCGGGTATGATCAAAACTGGAGCCCCTGCGCGGACAGAACGGGTTGCTAAGTACAACGAATTGCTCCGAATTGAGGAGGAACTTGGAGAGAGCTCAGTTTATCGCGGTCGCAAAACGTTAGCTAGATAGGATCTAAATGGCGTGATGTTGCTTCTTGAGTTTTGCTGAGGCCTGTGTTAAAGTAAGCATACGGATAAATAGAGATTTATTGAGGCCTGATAGAGGGTTGTATTAGGGAGGTTAGTTAAATTGAAGATTGCTTTAGTCATTCTTTTGATCATTAGCTCGATAGGACTTATCGCGGCTGTATTACTCCAGTCTGGAAGAAGTGCCGGGTTGTCAGGAGCCATTACAGGTGGTGGTGAGGCTATCTTTGGGAAGAAGAAAGGTATGGATGAATTGTTCGCGAAACTCACGGCGGGTTTGGCTGCAGTTTTTTTGTTAACTTCTTTGGGCCTAGCGATGATTGGCGTGTAAAGAGAACTTAATCTCTTAGCGTTGATTATCCCATTCTTACACTGGAGAACCAAATCAAGGAGGGGCACTTCATACGAGGTGCCCCTTTCATAGTACCTATACAGAAAGTATAAGTTTTGGGCGCCAGCCAAGTTTCCTTTATATTATTTGGTTAAAATAGGAAATTCGTGTTATACTGAAGTACTAACGAGGTGAGAGGAGGGAAAAGTATGCCTTCTGAAGGGATCAAAGTTGTTTCCGAAAATCGTAAAGCCTTCCATGATTATTTTATTGAAGATCGAGTCGAGGCTGGTATCATACTTACCGGGACAGAAATAAAATCCATCCGTAACGGTAAGGTGAATTTGAAAGACAGTTATGCTCGTTTGAACAATGGCGAGGTTTGGGTCTATCAGATGCATATCAGTCCTTATGAACAGGGAAATCGTTTTAATCATGAGCCTTTGCGACCGCGTAAACTATTACTGCATCGTGCCGAGATTAATAAATTAGTCGGTAAAATTCAATTGCACGGATTGACTCTCATCCCTATCAAAATTTATTTAAAGAACAGTATGGCCAAAGTGGAACTGGCAGTTTGCCAAGGGAAGAAAAACTATGATAAGCGCCAAGTGCTCGCCGAACGAGAAGGCAAACGGGAAATTGAGCGGGCTCTTAAGGACCGAAATAAAAATTATTAGCAGCGATTTAAACGTCGTCGAAATATGTTTTCCATAAAAATCTAAATACACCATAGATATTCAATTTGGCTTTAAGCGTAAATATGTTATACTATGAATGTAGATACTTTACATGGGGGCGTTTTAGACTCGCTCGGAGAAGTAGTGGCAGGAGTTGCGCGTCGAGATTCCACCTGGTCTCGTTAAACGGTGGACCTTAATAATTGCAAACAACGAATACGCTCTAGCTGCTTAAGTGCCGCTAGCATCCTGCCTTCTGAACCTACGGTGAAGGGCCAGGGTGTCAATTAGTAGGTTGCTCTAACTGCAATGCTCGGAGTTGTTAGAAAAGATTATCGAGCTAGCCTGAAATGAATCTTTTCCTTTAGGAGTCACGACTGGCGAAACTTAAATTAAGGGATACACGCGTAGACGCTTTTGTGGCAGCTCTTCGATACAGGGGTGCAAATCCCCTCGCCTCCGCCATCTAAACCCTCTAGATTAAGCGGAGATACATAACAAAAGCCTTGAGGT
>DHJG01000196.1:42085-43626 GCA_002404215.1 Desulfosporosinus sp. UBA4726 | reverse complement strand
GGAGGAAAAATTAATGTACGGAATGAGTTATGGTGGTGCATGTTGTCCAGCCCCTGTTGCACCAGTTGCTGCTTTTCCTGGAGTTGGTGCTGGGCTCGGTGTGGGAATTATCGCTATTGCAATTTTGATTCTTATCGCTTTAGGGGTAATCTTCTAAAAAGTATTTTAAAAGGGCTATCATCTTTATTGATGGTAGCCACTGAGGAGAGCTTAACGCTCTCCCTTTACATCTTTTTTCCCTGAAGTCCTGCCTTAATGCATTCCATTCCAAGCTTCACTGGCCTAACTCGCAATAAACAATCGTTCCGACGTTCATAATCAAAACCGGATGACAATTTACTGCACTTGCATATAAGTAGTAGCCCATTTACAAGTCATGCCTCCATCATTTCATTACATATATTTTAGTGTAAATCGTTATTATATATACTGTGGTGATATAAATGGAGGAATCTTAAGATGGACTTTAAACGCATCATTATTTTGACATGTCTCGGCATCTCTATCGCATTTATCATCTTAATACCTGTTAAATGGCCATTGAAGATTGCATCTGGGCAATACAATCCGCCAGAACATAAATCCGACACACTTATTGCTCCTAATTCAAATCCAATTTCGCCCTCTGTTCTATCCCCAGAGAAACAAGATGTATCCAAAATGATCAAGTTTCCCGAAGAAGGTGTTCCTGTTCTTATGTATCACTCTATCAGTACGATACCTGGCAATTCTCTTGGTGTTCCGGTAAAACAATTTCATGAAGAGATAGAATGGCTTCACCGCCAAAATTATCACTCGTTATCACTTGAAGAGTTTTACCAGGCTTTAGCTAATAAGACCCCTGTCCCAGACAAGCCCATCTTATTCACTTTCGATGACGGATATTTAGACAATTATGATGAAGCTTGGCCAACCTTACGTCAAAATGGCTTCAAGGCTACTTTCTTTGTTGTCACTAATTCTGTAGGCCCTGGAATGATGAACTGGAATCAACTTAACGAGCTAACCAACCAAGGAAACTCGATCGGCAGTCATACAGTACATCATTTAGACTTAGCCAAGCTTTCTAATAAACAACAAGAAAACGAGCTAAAAATCTCAAAGCAGGAACTAGAGAATGATCTAGGTATCAGGGAACAGGCCCTATGCTTTCCTTCGGGTCGATATAACACAATTACCTTGAATTTAATGCAACGACTAGGATACCGGCTCGGTTTTACGACAAATCCGGGAAAAGTACATTTGGGTGACGATCTCTCGACACTTAAACGGGTTCGTATTTCTGGAGGTATTCCTCTCGCTTCCTTTCAAAAGATGTTTCCATAAGTCTTAATTCAATTTTCGTCATCTTACAAATTCAACCCGCCCAGCAAATCACCTAACTACCCCAGAGCTTCTTTACTGAGCCGGGACACCCTTCCACTTCTTATTGATTAAACTCAATAGCTAATGACTTTTTGACACAATCTAGCTACATTCCTTCATAACCGCCGGGCGTTCTTGACTGCTGAACTAGGTAAACGAACAAAGAATATAGTTCT
>DHJG01000196.1:37657-41994 GCA_002404215.1 Desulfosporosinus sp. UBA4726 | reverse complement strand
ATTCGTCTGTTACTTAATTCACCATCAGCGGTAAATCATGCAATCATTTCTATTGGTTTCATAAGTATCTTCATACTAACCGCACTTTGACCAATCTCCAGTGATACATTCGGTGCATCCTCCAGATCGAATTAGTTTGTTTTGGCACACAGGACATTGGTTATGAGCAATTAACCAAGCCTCACACGGCTCCATGCAATAAGCCTTTCGATTACAATCAGCACATACATCGTTCATCTTACCCGCCTCACAGTACATGTATTTGGTTTGTACAAAACTCCTGTTCTCATCATAGCCACTTTCTGTGCAAATATCAATGAAAAAATTACCCCAAAATTAGCATATCAACCCTATCGGACAAATCGATGAGGGCTGATTGCTTAACTCCTAACGAAACAAGTCAATGGATCCTATTATTGTCCTGTTAGAGTTCACACTCCAAGGCTTAAATTGCTTTTGCTTTTGCAACGTCTTCTGTTGTGTCTGGTTCCACCGGGTCGATCAGTGGGGTGGGTGCGGGCGGATCGTCCATTTCGGCCTTTACCGTAATAAATCTAGGGGTGTTTCGATGCTTGGCAAGGATTTCAAAGTCTCTAACGCTGGCGACGATTGTTTTTTCTTCGATGACCGCCGCCCGACAATGTGCGTTAATTAGTGCGGCTAGGGGATCAATTCTGTGGGTTGATTTTGACTTATCCAGCATAAACGTTTCATTCGGGGCCATCTTCGTGTGCCAAACCACTTTCTTTGAGGTATTGGTGCTGTTCCACTAGCCTTCTCTTGAAAATGTTCCCGCAGTTGCCACAGAACACTTTGCCATTAAAAGGTATTTATTGGTATATTCGTGTCGGTCACCAACCAGATTTTCCTTGAGCAATGCTCTGCGTTCCTTTTCATCCTGAATCTTATCAAATATCTCTTTATCTATGATAGGAAGGTGGTTTTCATCGAGTATATCAAGATAACGCTATTCCAATATATGAAAATATGTAGCGAACTAATGTGTAAAATTGATTTAGGGTTAATGACAGCCTGAACGTGTCTGACATTCGGTGCTGGAATTCTTATTGTTAGAAATGAATTTAAGCCATTTTATCTCTAATCGTAACTTCAAATTAATTCTGAACTAAGGAAAGTTGTAAAACAATTTTTTCATAAATCAGTTAAGCAGAGTGGATCTACTCTGCGTTTGAGGTATTTCTAACAACGTAAGACTACCTCACAAGTGGGACATAAACGCCATGATTTATTAGTAAGGATGCCCGGCTTATTAACGTGCCCAATCTTTCCTTCTCCTTCCATATCAAAGCAGCAGCTAGCAATAGTACCGTCCCAAAGAACGCAAGCCCAATTTTGGTTTAAAAAGCAGCATTGTTGGTACTCTCCAACTCCGTTCTTGCCCCATGAATGCTTTGTGATATTAAATATCTCATATTCCCCAGGTTTTACGCTCTTCATGTCGGTATCACCAAAAGTTTGAAGTAATATCCGCAACTGGGATTTCTTTTGGGTCTTCTCTTGGATTAACAAATTAACATTCTTAATATCCGCTCCGTTTTCCATGCTAATTACAAGTAATCCTCTGAGTTTAAGAAGCATGTCTCTAATCTCTATCTTTTGAAGTAGACGACCGTTTGTACTTAAACGCCAGTTAATGTTGTGGCTTTCTAGATATTCAAGATATAAATTGATGTCAGGGTGAAGTAAACTTTCTCCAAAATGATGAAGACCTACCGTGTTATCAGGTGGTGGTGCACTTTTCAGAAGTTCTACTGTGCGTTCAAATATTCGCCAGTCCATAAATCCTTTAGTTCGTTTCATCTTACTATGATCACACCAAGCACATTTAGAGTTGCAATAATTAGTTAGCTCTATTTGGTAAATATTCATTTTGCCTTCTCCTCAACAACATATATTACCGATTAGGATATTCTGATATAGCAATTTTCTGCCATAGCCGAACTCTCCCAGAGTCGAAAGATTCTTCTCCTCTTCGCTCCCTTCCCCCCATTGAATTTTCGTGCCATCTATAATAGCAAAGCAGTTTTGGAATATAAGAAACTGGCCCAAATTTTGCTACCCGAATAGAGTAATCGACATCTTCAATTCCATAACATAGTGGGTCAAATTCCCCAACATATTTACACACCGAGGCTCTATAAAGAAATGACGCGCCAAAGTTACAGTTTTGAACGAGCAGTAAATCTCTATTTTGTTTATTTAGAAATTGTTTTGGGTCTTTAAAGGGGCCTTTTATATTTTGGCCAGTAACTTTTCCGTTAGAATCTATATGGTAATATCCTGAAATAGCGGCAGAGTGAAAGGAATCTTTTCTAAGAGCTACTACCAATTCACTTAGCATAGTGGGGTGCATAAGATTGTCTGCGGAAAACCAAGTAATAAATTCGCCAGTAGAAAGTCTAAGTCCATAATTCAAAGCTTCTGGCAATCCACGATGCGAAAGATTATAGTATTGAATTCTTTCATCGGAATATCTCTCAACAACTTCTTTTACATTGTCCGTTGAACCGTCATTTAGAATAATAAGCTCAAAAAATGCATATTCCTGTGCTAATATGCTATCTACGGCCTCTTTTAATAAATCCTTCTGATTATAAACTGGTAGAACAATCGTAACCAGTCCTTCAATCATTTATTCTTACCTCCAAAATCTTCTCTTCTATCTCAATGTTGTTGATATTCGAAAAGGAAAATAGGGCAATAGTCAATACTAAATTTGTCTTTTACTTGGTCTTTACTTTTTAACCTTCTACAATATAATCTTGAGATTCATAGATTGTGCATAATATAAATTAATTAAATTAAATTAAGAAATTTAACCGTAAAATACATTATAATCAGAAGCCAAATTATCCAGTGTATTTATGCCGTTTAATAAAACGTCCCAGTCTTGATCACACCCACTCCAAAGATTTGGGGGATTATAAATTTCGACCGAACATACTTTGGGTATGTCCCAAGCAACTTCTTTAAACGTTTGTTCTGTGGAGGGGTTGACCAATAGAAGAGTAAAGTCTGATTTTGTCAGGCTACCAAGGACACTTACTAATTCTCTAATATCTTCAGATTCGCCATTTAGACGAATAAAAAGGATTGATTCTTTATCCATAAGTTTTTGGTAAAATCTTTGAATTCTTCTGTCGATCTTTTCTTTGAATTGTGGGTAGTGAGGTGATATATCTCCATTACAAGACACTGGAAAGTCGTGATATGAATAACAATCAAAGACGTTATCTCTCACTACATAATTCATTTCTGTACTACTAATAATCTCTAAATTATGATATTCCATAAAGCCTTGAAACCTATTATTTATGGCTTTTGTTAAGCAAAGTACCGAAGGAAATATGAACCAATCAATGGGACCTGAGAAAGTTCTAAGGCTATGTCTAGCCATTTGGGCAGCTACTTGGCATGATCCTCCCAGACTAATAACCGTATCATAATTTCTCTGAATATCAATTAACTGCACTAATTAAACCCTCTTTCTTAGAAATTTGAAAATATATTACAGTATTAGTTTATGAATCTATAACGGCTTATGTTTATGTGATTGATAAAAAATCAATCTTCATTGATCCCCTCCAACCCGCACACTATCTCCTCCACCCTCATCCCACACTTCGAGTAGGGCTATGCCATTATTGTTTTGATGGTATTTTACACTTGGCTCTGACCAAGGAATAGATCGTCAAACTGATTTGAATTTTATCCGTTTGTCTACAAGTTCAATTATGAATTGAAGTCAAATTTTGATTCTAATACATCACAAATTGGCCAGGGCAATTCCCAATACCGGTTTATTTAATCAAACCCATAAAAAAATCAATGCCTTTAGCATTAATTTACAGCAAATTTTCAGCTCCCTTTCAGGTAGTCTTTATCCTAATTTAGTATAATTGTTTTAGCACCCAATTCAATAATGAACGAATTGACCATTTTTATATGATTATCTTTTGAGGTTTTCCTCATTAGTATCAGGGAAGAAAGGAGGTGAAAATGAATGATATCAGGGGTAACCAGTACTTATAGTTACAGTACAAGCACATTTCCCGCATCCACAAACAACGTTTCAACAACTAAGGACTCTGAAAGCGAAAAAGAAGCTCAGGTAAGCCAAAGTGCGAAAACGGATACTGTAGAAATCAGCACGCAGGCCAGGGCTGCCATGGAGCAGGCCAGGCCTGCCGCTTCAGTGGAGAGTAAGACATCTTCAAAAGACACTGAAACTAAGCAGAGTACTACTACTAATGTTGTGCAGTCAGCCGACTCTCGGACTGATTCTGCTAATGAGAACACAACTTCTGTATCCACGA
>DHJG01000196.1:37299-37490 GCA_002404215.1 Desulfosporosinus sp. UBA4726 | reverse complement strand
AGTGCAAGTACTAGTTCGAGTATCAGTTCCAGTACCAGTTCGACGGAAACAACAGTGCTTTCCGGTTTAACAGAACAACAAATGAACGAACTGGTTTCCGATGGTACGATTAGCAGTACACAGGTAAAGATCGAGTTAGCAAGAAGGTCTGCTGAAAAGGAAATAACTCAAGCCACCAATAAAGCTCAGAG
>DHJG01000196.1:36870-37085 GCA_002404215.1 Desulfosporosinus sp. UBA4726 | reverse complement strand
ATCGTACAAGCAGCAGATGCAGAGTACTGATTCCACTTCATCAAGTGGAAGTCTTTTCAACTACGTGGCATAATTTAAAACTCGTATATCAGGCAAGATGGGGCTGGTTCAAAATGCGAAAACTATTTGAGCCAGCCCTTCTTTTGTGTATAGGCTACAAAGAATAAATTTAATTTTACTGCCCTATCTCCTCATCTCACTCTTCAATTCAAAAA
>DHJG01000196.1:16169-36707 GCA_002404215.1 Desulfosporosinus sp. UBA4726 | reverse complement strand
AAACAGATAGATTGGCTGACAGAGAGGAATTTGGTCGAATATGGAGAATAGACTTTTGATGACCTTATAGGCCCGAAAAGGGATGTTCTCTTGTCAGTTTTCTCCATGATATAATTTAGTATATGTGCCTTCTCTTTTTACTACTATACGACATTTAGGATAACTTTTTTGGTTTTTGGGTTTTACAAAAGGAGGAATAATGTTATAGTTGGACCGATAGAAAAACCACAAGTTATATTTGAAGAAGTGTTATAAATTATTGGGGGTAATAAAATGAATATTGCAGTGACTGCAGATGGCCAAAGTCTGGAGAGTCAGGTATCTGAGGAATTTGAACAATGCCTATACCTTTTAATTGTTAATATGGATGATTTAACTTTGACCGTTCTAAAAACAGAAGAGTTATCAGGAAATTCACCTAATGAAGCTCTTGCGAATAAAGTATTAGAGTACAATTGCGAAGCTTTAATTACAGGGAATATTAATCAGACGGCATTTGATATACTTGCCGATGCTCAAGTAACAAGATATTTCGGGTTAGGACATTCAGTTAAGGATGCCCTTGAATTATCTGAGAAACGGTTGTTGAAATTAATCACAGATAAGTGCACTGGTGATCATCATCATTAAATACACCCTGAACTGAACATATCGTAGAACAGTAAAAACCCTTTCAATCTTTGTTTTGTTAAAGATTGAAAGGGTTTTTGCGGGATCACACCTCTTAACGAGATATACTAATTTTGATTTAGGAGTGTTGGTGTTCTTAGATGGAGTAATCCATTTAACAACATGTTGACCAGTATTTATTCCAGACATACCTCTACGTAGGAGTCTGGGGTCTCCCATAATTTTATTTTTTCGACCAAGACGCCACTTGATTGTAATTTATCCGTCAAAACGCTAAAAATATGAGCAGCCATATTCTCCGCTGTTGTCCTGAAAGGTAATACTTCATTTAATACTTTATGGTCCATCTTGTCTATTACTTCAGTCGTCACAATTGCCTTCAGGTCATAAAAGTCAACGACCATACCTTCATCTGAACCGACATCCATCAGATTTCCATTTTCTCGAACAACAGTTACCTCCAATCTGTAGGTATGCCCGTGCATGCTAGCACACTTCCCCTTGTGGTTGGGTAAAAAGTGGGCGGCATCGAAGGTGAAACTTTTAGTTACTTTTATTACCATTGCTGTCATTGAGTAGCCTCTTTCTTATTTAGATACTTTTTAAGCCCGGCACTTCGCAGTTTACAAGCTGGACATTCGCCACACCCCGTACCAATAATACCGTTATAACATGTTAATGTATTTTGTTGTACGTACTCCAATCTACCTAATTGATCGGCCAATTTCCAGGTGTCGGCCTTATCGATCCACATTAGTGGAGTATCAATAACAAAAGGATAGTCCATAGCAAGATTTAAGGTAACATTCAGCGACTTTATGAATACATCACGACAATCAGGGTAACCGCTAAAGTCAGTCTCACAAACACCAGTAACAATATGCTTCATCCCTTTTTGCTTTGCAACAACAGCTGCAAAAGACAGGAATAGTAAGTTGCGACCATCAACGAAGGTGTTGGGAAGTTGCCCACCTTCGCCCGCTTTTATTTCTATATCATTTCTTGTTAATGCATTGGGAGCCAACTGATTAAGCAGACTCATATCCACGACCATATGTGGAATATCGAACCCTTTAGTAATTTTGATCGCACAATCGATCTCTGCCTTATGTCTTTGATTATAATTAAAAGTAATTGCTTCTACCCTATCGAATTTTTTCATTGCCCAAAATAGGCATGTCGTACTATCCTGTCCGCCACTAAATACGACCAAGGCTGACTGATTCATTATATAGTACCTCCCTAACCTTACTGGTTGACCTTACGATTTCTGTAATGCTAGGATAAATTATACCCCAGATCTTTAATTAAGCAAACTTATTGATTACTTAGGGCTGTCTTAACTAACCTGTAATATCTAAAATTTTCTTCGTTTTATGACTTTCTGACAGCATTAATTTAGGACACTCTTTTTTATAGAGTGCCCATTGAGAATGTCCGTTGAAGGTTCGAACATAAATTAAAAAATCAACAAACCTGTCTACAGATGAATATTATGTGTTCCTTCAAAAATTGTATAGCTAACGGATTCATCGATGTCCTGCTCACTACATTTTGTCTGTTCTTTGCCGTTTTCGGAAACCCAAGTAATGTAATCCCGGATAGATTGGATATGACTATCGATTATGTTTTGGGGCTTATTCTGAGACTTTAGATGTTCCCTAAATTCTTCAACCATTTACATCCCCCCAATCTTATCATCAGTAGTGCCTACCGGTTAGAATTATGAAAGCTTACTAATTTATGTGATTATTATATCAATTCTGATATAATAGGTAAAATACAATTATCACCAAATATAAAATAAGAAAGTGACTGCCTTCTAGCAAAAGCAGTCACTTTTAACTTATAAGTTGAAGTCTATAATAATTCCAAGTGTGTCAAACAACAACTCCTATGCCGGGCGCACAAATTTAGACCCCGCATTCACTGGCGAGGTCTAAATTCCCTATAGATCCAATGGTCTTATATGGTAAATCACAAACTATAAACTTTTAGTCTGTGTACCCTTAAATAGCGAATTTTTGAGCTCTGTAAGGGTGCCGGTTTTACTATTCGGAAGTGTACCTTCGATATTTTCTTCTATTGTTAAATCGTCTGTTATTGTGTTGGCTTCTATAGCTGTTGTTATTGCAGTTTGAATAGCGACTTGTTGAGCCTGAGTAATTGTGCCATCCTCTACAAGACCATCAAGAACGGTTTCGAATTCACTCTTATCCTCTTTTTTACGATCTGCCTTAGATTTAAGTACTGCCTTAATTGCCAAAGCGGTTGCCGATAGAGTTGTGACAGCAGCAGCGATCGCGACTGTTTTTTTGTTAACTTTTGTTTTAGTGATCGTTTTACACATTTTCCCCATCATCTAATAACCTCTTTCCATTTTAAAATAACTCCAACTTATATTAACCTAATATTCCACTGCTAATAGCATAAGCTAAGCGTGGAGTTCTTAGGGTAGCCGCCAAATAAACGCATAATTAATGACCTCAGCTTACTTCAACGTATTCTACTGTAAACAGCTTTTTCCTAAGTTCTGTATCTGAAAGCGCCGTGAGTCTTTTCCAACAGTAATCAGTGTATAACCATTTACTTATTGAATTGCCGATCGTATTACGCATACTCTTCATATGACCAGATTTCATCTGCAGTGTGAAAAGTATATCATCCGATCTAACTTTTATATCAAATATCTTACCCCCATCCATCCTTCGAGCAGGGTGTTCATTGTATCTATCAACTGCTTTAGAAAAGGTCTGCGCTACGTCAATATCCTCACAAATTTCAGTAAAATCATAGTTGCTTTTTGGTGCAACTAAAGAAAGCCTTACAACATACTTTAAAATTGGTGCTTCTGGAGCCTTTTCTCTGACTGGAAAGATCTCATCGTAGTTAATAGCCATAAAACCTTGCTCCCTTTTATGCTCTTTAATATTTGTTCCCTATAAACGCTATATGTTTGCAATCCTTATACTATCTCATCTTTAATATATTGTCAACTTTATATTATTAAAACCCCAAAATGTTAGATGCTTAAAACCCTAATTTTCGTCCTCATATGCTTCCTTCTTGCATCCTATTATTAAGTTATCCGTATATCATCAGTACGAGTTGGCCTTGTGTTCCTAGCCCTATCTTTTCGAACCCAGGAGGAATTATTTCTATTGCACCTCAAGTGTTATAATATTGATTAAGTTGATCCATCACTCAATATGAAGGAACCCAACCCAAACTATAGAAATAAGCTGAGGGCTGAAAATGAAAGTATTAAAAGCAAGTGCCATGAACCGCTGTATTGGTTGTTTATCCTGTATGATAACTTGTGCCGCAGTGAACCAGCAGAACCATTCCATCTTAAAAAGCGCCATTCACATTAAAACTAGCGGAGGACTATCCGGCAAGTTTATCGCGATCGTCTGCCAAGCCTGCAAAGATGATGTACCCTGCGCTGAAGTTTGCCCGACTGGTGCACTTGTGAAACGTGAGGGCGGAGGAGTTTTGTTAGACAAAGAAAAATGTGTGGGATGTCAATGCTGCGTTGCTGCGTGCACAGTCGACGCTATTACGTTTGACCACGTCGCGTTACTGCCAATTGTCTGTAAGCATTGTGGTGTGTGTGCACGATTTTGTCCGCATAAATGTCTACAGCTAACAGAGGAGGTTCAGTGATGTTATACGAAAACGCCATTAAGGTTTTATACATAGACCTCGCGACAGGCAAGATCGAAATCAGGCGACGTACAGATTTGGCCGGGTATCTCGGTGGAGTAGGTATAGCATCTAAATTGCTCGATGAGAGTATGCACCCAGAACTCCCTCCTCTTGCACCTGAACAACCCCTGGTCTTGGCAATCGGCGCAATCGCTGGAATCTATCCACTCATTACTAAGACAGTAGCTATGTTTATTTCACCACTGACTGGTGAGTTGGGAGAAAGCTACGCTGGCGGGAGACTGGCCTTGACGTTATCCATGGCAGGCTATGATGCGGTTGTGATTCATGGCAAAGCCCCCCGCCCTTCCTACATTGCCATTGACGGAGACAACATTGAAATTAAGGATGCCCGTGCAATTTGGGGAATGGATTCAGATGTCGTTGGCCAGTTTCTTCGAGATCAAGAAAAAGGAAGCGGCAAACGCAGCATTTTGAGAATCGGGCCTGCTGGGGAAAATCTGGTCAAATTTGCCAGCGTTTGCG
Organism: Desulfosporosinus sp. UBA4726; assembly: GCA_002404215.1. GTDB lineage: Bacteria > Bacillota > Desulfitobacteriia > Desulfitobacteriales > Desulfitobacteriaceae > Desulfosporosinus. The sequence goes on along the minus strand of DHJG01000196.1, from coordinate 31,883 downwards.
TTGATACCTATCGACATTTTGGCCGACTCGGCCTAGGTGCCGTGATGGGAAGCAAACAGGTCAAAGCGATTATTATTACAGGTGACAAGGCAACTGAAATTAAAGATTTTAAAGAATATTTTCGTGTTTATCAAACTATTTTTAGATCGGTTACCGCAACAGACCTCATGACAAAATATCATGACTTGGGTACGTCAATCAATGTTGAGGCCATCAACGCTTTAGGCGCTTTCCCTACAAACAATTTGACAGCTAACCACTTTGACGATGCTGACCAGATAAGCGGTGAAGCCTTCGCCAAAAATAATCTTGTCCGTAAGATGGCTTGTACTGGTTGTCCCGTTGGATGCATCCATATAGGACAATTCCGGCGGGAATTTGACACTGGTTATGAATATGAATCGGTAAGCGTCGGATATGACTATGAGCTGATATACTCTCTAGGCTCTTTACTCGGTATCAACAAGACAGATGAAATATTACACCTCATCGAAGCCGTCGAAAAAACAGGCATGGATGCTATTTCCGCTGGTGTCGCTCTAGCCTGGGCAACCGAAAGCTTAATGAAAGGCTTAGTGACGGAAGCTCAAACCCTTCTTTCTCTCGCCTTCGGAGATTCCGAAAAATATTATCAAGCTATTATGTATTTAGCCAACCGTGAAAATGCTTTCTATCAAGTTCTGGGAGAAGGAACTCGCTTTGCTGGAGCAAAGTACAATGGTAAGGATTTTGCTCTCCAAGTCGCGGGCAATGAAATCCCAGGTTACCACACCGGGTATGGAAACCTAGTCGGACTCACCGTAGGGGCTCGGCACTCCCATTTATGTAATGGTGGCTATGCTATTGACCAATCCATCACAGCGTTTGACGAAAACAAAGCTGTCGATACCCTCTTCAATGAGGAGCTTGAGCGATGTCTTGTGAACTCACTTGTAATCTGTCTATTCGCTCGTAAGGTTTATAACCGGGAAACTGTCTTGAAAGCTCTCAATGCTGTCAACTATAATCTGACCGATGCTGACCTAACAGCGATAGCCAAACGGATTTACACAACGAAGCTACGCATCAAAGAAAAGCTAGGCTTTGATCCACGCAATGTGAAATTACCAAAACGGTTTTTCGAGACTGCGAGTATTCATGGTAAGTTAGACCCTTCTGTTACCGAAAGAATGATTAAGCTGTATGTAGAAAAATGCTCGACACTATTAGCTGAAGAAATCTAATTCCCTAAAAATTATAAAAAAGACGAGTGTCGATTTTAAATCGACACTCGTCTTTTTATGACCTTGACCCTGGTGATGACCGTCACTGAGCTTACTGATCTTTAGCAGGGATAGGTCCACGCGCAAGCGCGATCTTACCCGTTCGGACAATTTCAATAATGCCATGATCATCTTCTAATACTTGGCATAGGGCATCAATCTTTGTTTCATCACCGGAAAGTTCTATTACCATCGTCTCCCGGTTAACATCGACTATTCTTGCCCGAAAAATATCGACAATATTGAGGATATCTGAACGCGTCTCCATGCTTGCTTTAACCTTAATCAAAACTAATTCACGCTGAATAGAATCGACAGCTGTAAGATCACTGATCTTTATAACATCTACTAATTTTGACAACTGGTTAACTACCTGTTCCTGCTCAATCTCATTGCCCTCGACCACAATCGTTATCCTAGTCGTCTCAGGTTCCTCCGTATATCCAGCGGCAATACTCTCGATATTGAAGGCCCGGCGACTAATGAGTCCGGAAATATGGGTTAAGACTCCCGGTCTATTCTCAACTAAAACGGCAAGTGTATGCTTCATCCCTCTGTACCTCCCATAATCATCTGATCCAAACGTGCACCTGTCGGAACCATAGGCAAGAGGTCCACTGTTTCTGGGGTCCGTATATCTACAACCACAGGACCAGGTGTAGCTAACGCTTCTGCAAGGACAATGCCCAATTCCTCCGGTTTCGTCACCCTTAAGCCAGTCACACCCATGGCTTCGGCCAATTTTACAAAATCAGTATGCTGTCCTTTGAGGCTTGTGTGAGAATAGCGCCCACCGTAAAACATCCTTTGCCACTGAGCAACCATACCTAAAGACTGATTATTAAAGATCAGTACTTTAACCGGAAAATTATAATTAGCTGCAGTCGCTAGTTCCTGGCAATTCATCATGATTCCACCATCACCGACAAATAGGATAACTGGTCTTTCAGGTAACCCACATTGCGCTCCAAGTGCAGCGGGAAGACCATACCCCATCGTCCCAAGCCCGCCTGATGTGAGAAACGAGCGAGGATTTCTAAAGCCGTAGTATTGGGCTACCCACATCTGGTGTTGTCCTACATCAGTAACAATCACAGCATCTCCCTGTGTCAACTCACTGACCTTCTCAATAACAGCTTGTGGCATTACCAGTTCTGTATCATGCTCGTACGTTAATGGATTTTCCCGTTGCCAGTCAAGAACCTTCTCTATCCAAGGTTGAACCTGTTCTTTTAACTCACTGGAAACAACCTCAACCTGCTGTAATAGGGCAGGTAAGGACCAGTTCAGGTCTCCGACAACGCGTAGATGGGCCAACACATTTTTGTTGATTTCAGCAGGATCAATGTCAAAGTGGATAATCTTAGCTTTCGAAGCAAACTCACTAAGCAGTCCAGTGACTCTATCATCAAAACGAACTCCGATTCCTAACATCAAATCACATTCCGTCGTGGCCATATTAGCCGCATACGTCCCATGCATTCCAACCATACCTAGGAACTGGGGATGATCAAACGGAAGACTTCCTAAACCCATCAAGGTCGAAATTACTGGAAATCCAGTCTGGGCAATTAAATCCTTTAAAACCTCAGAAGAATCGGATAGATTGACACCTCCCCCTATAAAGATAAGAGGTTTTTGGGCTAATTTCAATTCCTGAAAGACCTTATCGATTGTATCTGAATTTCCTGCAAACAATGGACGATAACCACGCAACTTAACCTCTTGCGGGTATTGATAATCTAAAGAAGCGGCAAAGACATCTTTTGCTACATCGACAACCACTGGTCCAGGCCGACCTGTACGGGCAATATAAAAGGCTTCCTTAAGGACCCTCGGCAAATCCTCAACTTTCTTCACCAAATAATTATGTTTAGTAATAGGGGTCGTGATACCTCGAATATCTGCCTCCTGAAAGGAATCCCTACCGATCAGTGGAACGGCAACTTGACCGGTGATAGCAACTAAAGGAATAGAATCCATGTAGGCTGTGGCAATTCCAGTTACCAGATTGGTTGCTCCTGGGCCGGAAGTAGCAATGACAACTCCAACCTTTCCTGTCGCCCTGGCATAACCGTCGGCTGCATGAACCGCTCCCTGTTCATGCTTAGTAAGAATATGTCTAAAGTCTGCTTGGTACAAAGCATCATAAAGTGTTAACACTGCCCCACCTGGATAGCCAAAAACCACGTCTACTTTTTCATTTTTCAGAGATTCTATGATTGCCTCTGCTCCTGTCAGTTTCAAATGGGTTCCCCTCCTTTTTCTCTTGGTAAGAAAACAAATACTTCACAATAGTTTGTGCCCAGAAGGCATGGGGGTTTGCTCTATTATATTGGCAGGGATCCTGATGCGTCAATATCATTACTCTAATAACGAATTACTCCCTACTTTTCTCATTGAATTTATAAAGCACCTAACCACTAGGCATTTTTATTCAAGATTACAGCTCTGAACGGCAGTACGGCCAGAACACACCTTCCAGTGATTGCTGCAAGCACAATGAGACCACCAATAAAGGCCAAAGGCCCAGGGGATTCGCCCAATATCAAAAATACCCAGACCGGATTCAGAAGAGGTTCGATAACGGGAATAAGGATTGCTTCCAATGCCGTTACGTGTTTTATGGCCTTCGAATATAAAATGTAGGGTAACCCTAACTGAACTACCCCCAGTATCACCAAACATATCCATCCAGATGTATCAGGTATTGAACGAGACAAGAAGGGAAGGCCAATTGCAGCCGTGATAAGATTTCCAAGGAAGATCGATTCTAACGGAGAACCATTCTTTTGCATCCGCATGAAAATAGCAAAAAATGCGAAGCTTACTCCGCTCGTCGCAGCAATCACATTCCCTAAGATGCCTGTTGTACTTAAATTGTCAAGGAAGAACAAGACCATACCGCCCATAACGATGAAAACCGTTATCCAGTCCAGTAATTTTATCCTTTCCTTTAACAACCATGCACTTAATAAGGCTACATAGATTGGTGCCGTAGATTGAAGAAAAATAGCGTTTGCAGCAGTCGTTGTTTTAGTCGCAGTAACAAACAAGATTGTGGTAGCCGCATAGGCCAGGGCGGCTCCAACTTGAGCATAGGACCAGGTAAATTTGGGCTTTCTCAGCACCAATATTAACATAACAGCCGCAATAGCACTTCGTGTACCCGCAATAGCCAGAGGATTTGCATTGACCGATTTTATAAGTAATCCCCCGAGACTCCAGAGAGTCGCTGTAACTGCTAATAGAAGTAAGGCCTTAGTTCTTTCTCTCGAATGGTCTGCAACATCTGTGTCAATCATATTATCCGCTTTGACCCTCCCACTTTATTAATGACAAACTCTTTAACCTTAAGTTATTTCTACACATTCCTAATGTTTACCTGCTTTATTTGCTTAATTAATCAGTTAATTTAGCAAACTTGTCTTTCCACTAAACAATAACCTTATTTTTTAAAGGCTATAACAGGTTTTCTCCATATCTTTGCCGAAGTAGCATATAAAATTATACGGTTGAACCCAAAAGAATGAATGAATTGGCATGGATAATTCTTATTGCTCTTCTGGAGATTCAAGTCCTGGCGATTCCGGAGGCCGTGACTGCGGTAGAGGTGGGTGTGACTGATCAGACTAATCAAAAAAAAGAGCCTTATTAGGCTCTAAATTCTTTTAATTCGTTCACTAAAACAGCGAGTTGCATCGGTGTTAAGGTGAGTAAATACTCTCGTAATTCCGTCCATTTTCCTGGGGCAGTTCGTTTATAGAGCTTAATCGTACTCGTCAGTCGTTCAAAAGCTTTTGTGTCCGCTTTAGAAGCGTAATAAGCCTCATAAATGTCTTTAGAAGCCCATGCCACTCTGCCATCGCAACTCGCGATTACCTCGCCCTCTAGATGTTCTCCAAAGGCAATAGGTCCCCTAGCCCTTATCGCCGAATATATATCATCCACTTTCACCCCTCCCTCCGCCTTATCTCCTGGACAAAAGGGAAAAATTTTCTACCTAGAATATGGAATTATTTCTTTGCAGGTTGCAATTGTGCCTTGTTTACCCCCTCTTAATTAATATATGACGGGAACAAGCAGTTAGACTACCTTTAAAGATACAACTTTTTATATATTTCAAATCACGATCCTTTGCCACTCGGTGGCTGCCAGTTCTTGAAACAGTTTAGGATCTGAGGTGCTAAGCACTACCTGCCTGGAAAGTGAAAGTTTGCGGAGATAGCCGGTAACTTCTTCCCGGAAACTTTGTCCTTCGTTCATTTCTCCTACTGACCAGATCAAAGGTAACTCCGTGTTATCGTGAAGAGCTAACTGAGTGATAGCCATACGATAAGCAAAATAATTCCTCTTTGCTTCTACCCCATCTTTTTCGATCATTCTCTTGCCCTGTGAAGAGGAAATCTGACTAAAAATCCACTGTTTTTCTTCGTTGAGTACTTTTCCGTACTGGATTTGCCACTCCTGCGAAGACGTTTCCAACAAGTCTAAAGCGTCATCCAAAGCACTCTGTAAGTCTTCGTAGGCCATCCACTGCTGTTTAGCTGTCTCTATTTTTTTCTCTAGGACTGACAACGCAGGGAATTTCGAACTTCTCTGGAGTCGCTGTTCTGCAGCAGCCAGTTGCCCACGGGTTTCTACCCGTTCTTGTTGCCTTGCCATCAGTTCCACCAACCCATCTTCCTTAGAAAGATGAATCTCGCGTTCCAAATCAGCTAAGGGTTCTAAAACCTTGGCGAGATTCTCAATATTCCGATCTCCAAGTAAGTCATGGTACCTTTTTGAAAACTCGGCGAGTTCCCTCTCCGCCTCATCTTTTACCCGCAGTTGACTAGCAACCTTCAAAACTGCAGCTAGGACTTCATCCCTATCTGTTGCCAATGTCCCCCAATTTTCTAACTTTTCTCGCAGTTGTGCCGCAGAGGTTGCCATCTTTTTTTCTTCTATCTCGAGCTTTGCCAGCTCAAGCTGCTGCTCGTCAAGTCCCACGGACAATTGACTTTTTTTTCGCCAGTAATCTTCCCATCCGTTTAGCCATGTTGTAAAATCTTCTGCTTTAGCCCTAGCAAAAGCTTGTTTTAAAGTTTTATCGCGGGAATGCAGAATCCTGCGTATGTTTTCCTCTCGACTCACTTTCTCTTGCAGTTGGTCTAGATCTATTTGTATTTTTTTTACATTTCGACGCTGATTACGATATTTTTTAAGTTGAATCGTAAACTCCTTATAATTAGAGACATGAAGACTGTGGTAGTATTTAATAAGTTGAATTGATAGCCTTTCTCCGATACCTGTTCCCGCAAACCAGCTCTGCAATATTCGGTCAAAAAAGCTACCTATTTTGGAATTTTGCCACTGTGCCAAACGCCTTTCTCTTTGTGCGACCTTGATTTCGGCGGCATCCGTTACTCCCGCCATAACAGCGTATTCCTGGAGTATTGCTACTTCATTCGAGAATAATTTTTGTTTTTCTTCTAATTCATTTTTCGAGTTCGTTAAACTGTCGAGTTCTTTCTGAGCCGCATCCCTTTCCTCTTCCTTTCGGCGTAGATTCTGGACATAGTCTGCCGCCAATCCTTGGTATCCGGAAGTTTGGAGAAGATTTTCCAGTTCTTTGATGGTTTCTGCCCTCATCTGGGCTTTTAAGCTTAATTGTCTAACTTGTTCTTGTAGAAATGCCCACTCTATACATTCTTCATGTAGGCTTTCAATCACAGCCCAATCCACCTGTGACTCTCTGGTAAGCGCTGTTAAATTTGACTCTGATTCCCTGGAACGTCCTTCCAACCGAGCCAGTTCAACTTGGAGTTGGCGCAATTCACGATAATCCAGATTTTGACGAAGCAAGGCTAGACGCACCTGTATTTTTTCGTCCGTTATGATCCGCTCTGCTAAAATGGCCTCCTTTTCTCGCAGATTCCTGATCTCAATCACACGCAACCGACTTTCTTCTTGCTGACGATACGCTGTCTCCCATTCGGCCCGCAGGGCATCATACTCTGCCTTAACCAGCATCATACTTTCCGTTTGTTCTTTCACTCTCTTTTGTGCACCTACCAGAGATGCCCGCACTTTAGTCAGCGAGAATTCCTCATCCCCTCCTTCCCGAAGATTGCGAACAAGTCGTGGAAAAGTATCACACTCATTACTTTCCGGCCACTCCACTATAGCACCCTGCCGAAAAGCCTGAAGTTTAACCCGAAATAAAAATTCCCCCAGTGTCATCGTATCCGGCAAGAATACTTGCGCCCCGGTTTCATCCTCTATTTCCAGGGAAGAGAATCGCTCTAGGTCATCGCCCTGCTGAATGAATTCTCGACGTATATGGAAACCGGCACTTGACTCGGCCATCCATACCTCTACTAAACCCTTGGTGCCTTGATCCTGAGAAGGCAAAGGAGTCTTAATTTCATAAAATAGTTTTATTAGTAAGTCACCAAGCATCCTGTACCGGCTTCTATCCTCAGAAAAAATTAAAATTGGACCCGCTAGAAAAGTCCAGTCGACCTCTCCCAGCCCTGTATTAACACTTCTGATTCGTTCAATCTTCATCGTCTTTCCGTCCCTGCCCTAGTGCTGCCAGCCCGATTTTCTGTACTAGCACCCAGTGTTCATAGTTATCAGTGCCTTCAGCGACACGAAGGCGTTCCTGTATTTTATCGACGAATACTTGGGCCAGAGTAGGATATTCATCCCCGTTTTTAGCCATCACTACCGATGTTGCAACGACATCTGGCGTAAATTGAGTTTGTCGCCCTTCTAGGGGTATAACTTCGACGAAGCGAAATGTTTCCGTTAAAAGCTTCTGCAAGGTTTGGGCTATCGCTTTAACTTCTGGAAAAGGTCCTGACAACAAAATCCGAAATAAATCCTTTTGCCGTTCTTGGCTACACGTTTCTGACAATAGTTTGGCAACTAAACCTTCCATGTCAGATTGGAGGCAGAGCGTCTTTTCAAAATAACGTCGTTGTTCAAATTCCCTGAATTCAAACTGGGCTGATTCTTTGTCAATCTCCCCCAAAAGTACACCACGGGGCCCACTCTCACGAAAACTTCTAGCTTCAGGGGAGCCACAATCAGCCCAGTATGTTTCCCCTGCTTTCTGAATCCCACTCCAAAGCTCCTTATGACCCAAGGCTAAGTAGTCCAAACCACTCGCTTCAATCTGTTCTGAAAGAATGGGGATATACCCCTCACTATTCTTAACTGAGTCCACTTCAGCGTGGAGAAGCATAAACTGGAGGCTTCCATCCCTCGTCGCCTGAAAACCGTCGAGCAAACTCCCCTCTTGACGATAGGCTGTCCAGCCAGCTCCATGAACTGTGGCATTCTGGTCGGGAATTTTAACACTACTGAGACCTCCTAAGAATATATGCACATTGCTGGGCCAAACGGATAGGCGGTAAGCAGAAGTACTAACCAGCGGATCCCTTTCACCCGGAGCTATGAAAATTTTCGTTCTATCCAACTTAGCTAAAGATCTAGCCACCCGTTCGACGGTCTCCTTACGCACATACTCCTGCTCAAATAAATCTCCCGCCAAGAAAAGAAAATCTACCTTCTCCGACCGGCAAAGCGAGAGGATACTTTCAAACGTCTGCCACAAATCTTGATTACGTTGTGCCGTCCAGCCCTCTAGTCCCTCCCAAGCGGGACTGTCAAAACGAAATCCTGCGCAATGTAAAAAACGTACACACGGAGCCACCTAATCACCTCATCTATATAAATGATGATAATCTAAACAAACTATTATTCAGTTATTTCGACAAGCCAAGCTTAGTTTCCTGTAATAGGCAACACATATATAAATTGCGAGCTGAACGAATCACTTTCAGTTCAAAACCATTTAAGAGGCTTATGCTCTTCTGGCAAAATTAAATGCCTAAGTTGCATATGAAAGAGTCCATGTGGGCAAAATTAAAAGGCTGCTTATTTTATAGCCTTTTAATCTAACTTAACTCCCCCAAGCCGCAGGCGCTGGTGGCCGCCTAGTTGCGCTTATACCTCCCGAATTATGCCACCCAAAACTTATACTTTCTGTATAGGTTCAAGTAAACTCTCTGCTAAATTGCCACTTTCTGGTGCCGTTAATTAGCAAGTGCATTATGATGTTCTTTAATGTTATAATTTCATAAATCAGGATTTAATCAAAATGTATTTCCTGCTATAATAGTCAGGGAATCCAAATAATAATAATAACGGAGGATTGATTTATAATGAAAGTTTTAACTCAAGAAAAAGGCGAAGACACTTGGAAGGAAATAACATTAGAAGAGTGCTTACATAAGACAGAAAAAGCAGGATTCTATCATGAAGGAACGGTTCAAAAAATCTTAGAAGATGGTAAAGCGGTGGATACGCCCTGGTCAATTTTCAAGAAAGCTATCTAACACTACACCTCTTGTATTTACAAAAGTTATAGTCGTCTACAATTTTATTAATATGGGGCTAAGAATTTCGTCGTTTAAGCCCCCTACCTAATCTAAGGTAGGGGGCTTAAAGTACTGTTTCGAACTCGAACTATGGATATTGTCCCAGCTCTGCTTTCAATTACATTGAGGGCTTTTTAGGGCCTTTCTTGAAAGATAGGGTCGGGCGAGTGATGAAAGAAGAAAATGATCTCCTTCTGCCGTCACCCTCTTCTTCAGTAGAATAAATCCCATCAATTTCATTAATATCTTCAATGATTTTCTTCATATCTATTTGACAGAAAGGAGTTTTTATCTTATATTCAATGGCTGTTCTGTTTTGTTCTTCATCTAACATTTTCATAGAAATATTTTGGCTAGCTATTTTGTGCAATTCAAAAACATGATTGATTTGCTTAACTTTACAAGTTCCATTTACAGTGACTACTTTTAAACTTTGGCTATTTCTGAAAAAATAAAGCTCAACTGAACGCTCTAATGTAATAAATACTAAAAATGTAGTAACGAATGATGAAAAATAAAATCCTGCTCCTGCAGCTAATCCTATAGCTGAAACAACCCAAAGTGAAGCGGCTGTTGTTAATCCTTTAATAGAGGCTTTATCTCTTAAAATTGTCCCCGCACCTAAAAAACCAATACCTGAAATGACTTGAGCAGCCAATCGAGCAGGATCTTTATTTACCGAGGTAAAATCAGCAAATCCATACATAGATAAAACCATGATTAAAGCGGCACCCAATGATACTAGAATATGGGTTCTAAATCCTGCTGGGCTTCCATTTCGTTCCCTTTGATAACCTACTATTCCACCAAAAATACAAGCTAATATTAGCCTTAACGAAATCTCATACTCCGTGATATGCATACTGTTCTCACATCTTTTCCCTTTATATTTATACCTTTATGATAAGTTTAATTTGAGAAAGCCAGCTCAACCTTCTTTTTATCAAAGAAACTAACTTTGGATATATAATATATCATATCACATTAACTTTTTGAACCAGCAAAGTACAGCTTTATGATGACCAGTTTATTCCAGTCCATACTAATTGGTTCTTTTTCTGCCTATATTTCCTCCACCTTGACCACAAGAAAGACCACCCTGTGAGTGGTCTTTCTTGTGGTCTCTTCTATAACTCTGCTGAGTCTTCTAAAAGTGCTACTAGTAACTCTATGGCAGCTTCAACATCACGTTTGTCTATCATTTCGGCGGGACTGTGGACATAACGCGTAGGAATAGAAAGAACCCCCGAAGGTACCCCTCCTCTAGATAAATGAATAGCTCCACAATCTGTACCACCATACTCTAAAACCTCCCACTGGAAGGGAATTTTCCTAGCAGTAGCAATATCAGCCATCCAACGTTTAATTTTAGGTGAGGTGATCATGGAGCGGTCGAACACCTTAATACCCACACCGCTACCTAGTTCTAGCGACATAGGGTGCGCTTTTGGGGTATCCCCAGTGGCTGTGACATCCACCGCAATAGCCAAATCCGGTTCAAGAGCGTACGCAGCTGTCTTAGCACCACGAGTCCCAATTTCTTCCTGCGCCGTAAAGACAAATGCTAATTCATGAGTGGACTTAGTTCGTTTGAGAGCTTCAATCGCAATAAAACAACCAATTCGATTATCGAAGGCTTTAGATATAAGTCGAGTTCCAAATTCTACGAAATCCCCAACAAAAACCGCAGTTTCCCCTATGTGAACAAACTGTTCAGCTTCATCCTGGGAGGATACGCCAATATCGAGAAAGAGTTTATCTAGCTTAAAGTCGCTGCGCTTATCTAGTTTTTCAACCCCAATCGTTCCAATCCTGCCGTCAATAAACATGACCCTTTGTCCTATAAGATTGGAGATTTGCACTCCGCCCAGGGGCGCGAAACGTAGAAAACCTTCTTTATTAATATGGGTTATCATCAATCCAATCTCGTCCATATGAGCAGCAACCATAATTTTTTTACCATTTCCGTGACGACGGACGATAAGATTGCCTAAGGTATCCCTTGTTAGTTCGTCACAGTATGGACGCACTTGCGCTGCTATAAATTTCGAGACCAGTTCCTCTGAACCCGACGGTCCAAACAACTGAGTTAACTGTCCAAGCATTGTAAAATCCATCACAGGTCCTCCTTGTCCATCGGGCTATGCATAAGCTTATGCGCGAGATTGTTTAAAATTTCATTTATCAAGTTAAAGCATGCTGAATAGTCTTCTTCGGAGATAACTGAGACAAAGGAATGGATGTAGCGACAAGGTACACTTAAGACAATCGTAGGAATTCCAGCTTTACTTACATGAATAGGACCTGCATCGTTTCCACCGCTGGTTCCGCGCCGAAACTGCAAGGGAATTCCTTTCTCGCGGGCTAAGTTTGTCACCCATTGGATAAGCTTGGGATTGTAAAGTGTTGTTCTATCCATCAAGGAGCAAGCAGGGCCTTTGCCTAACTCGGTAAGCCATTCCTCTTCTTCTCGATCTGACACATCAGCAGCTACTGTCCCCTCGATAACAATCGCAAAATCAGGATCTATGTGATAGGCTGCGATCTTGGCACCTCGGAGGCCAACCTCTTCTTGTACTGTAAACGCAGCGACTAAAGGGATATCATAATCCCTCTTAAGAAGCTCTACTAAAATAGCACACCCTACCCTGTCATCAAATGCTTTTCCTTTGTAAAGACCTTCTCCAAAGGGCTCACACTTCGTGATAAAATAGGCATAATCACCTAGTTTGACCTTACCTGCAGCTTCTTCTTTGGATTTGGCACCGATATCGATATAAAGTTGGTCAAAGTGCAACGCCTTATGACGTTCAGATGATTTTTGTAAATGAATGGCTTTAGACCCGATCACCCCGACAAGGGTTTCGTTAATTTGAACCGGTTTAGAGACGAGGATTCGAGCATCAATTCCACCGACTGATCGGAATTTGAGAAATCCGTCACTGGTTATATCAATAATCATTAAGGCTACTTCATCCATATGAGCGGTGAGCATGACCTTTGGACCTGCTAGGTGTCCGTTCTTAGTCACAATCAAATTTCCTATTTTATCAACAGTTATCGTGTCTACAAAGGATTCAACTTGTTGGCGCAAAAAATTGCGAACGTGACCTTCAGCCCCTGAGGTACCGTTTAACTCACTCAGGCTCTTTAATAACATAAAAATTCCTCCAACTCTTCCGGTAAGGAGGCGATAAAATGAGCCAATAGTTTTCCTGAGTTAAGTACGTCTTGCATATCTAGAGTTTCCACAGAGGTATGCATATAGCGCAAGGGAATAGAGATTAGCCCAGTAGGAATACCTTCTTGAGTTACTTGAATAGCCCAAGCATCCGTACCAGAGGCCCCTGGGATTGGTTCAATTTGAATGGGTAAACGATGCTCTTTGGCAGTGTCTGCAAAATGACGATAGATGGCCGGATGAATATTGGGACCCATTGCCACGGCAGGTCCCTTTCCCAAATCAATCGTAACTTGACCCTTAGTATCTGGAGTACTAGCATGTGTAACATCTATAGCCACCGCTAAATCCGGATTAAGCGTATACGAGCTGGTAAGTGCTCCACGAACTCCGACTTCTTCTTGTATCGTGGCCACCGCTATGACATCATGAGCGTGTTGTAGATGGGACAATTCTTCCAGGCAGACCATCATAACAACTACTCCAGCTCGATCATCCAATGATTTTCCCGCTATCACGTTATTTAGCAGAGAATATGTTTCACGCCTTAGAGTGATTATATCCCCCACTTGGATAACTTCATTAACTGAAGCAGGTGAAAGCCCCACATCAATGACCATTTCCTCCATCTTAACTGCTTGATCTAAGTCCCCATTTTGCAGCATATGTGGAGGTAATGCTCCAATAATACCTGAGATAGTCTGGCGTCCATGAACTAGCACTTCTTGGGACAAGAGCGTTCGTTGATCTACCCCACCAATGGATGTAAACCGCAAAAAACCACGAGAATCGATCTTCTTTACAATAAGACCGATTTCATCCATGTGAGCCGCTAACATAATTTTAGCACGTCGCTTGTTACCTTTTTTCAGGGCATAAACATTACCAATGCTATCGCAACTCATCTCATCAGTCAACGGTTTAAATCGTTCCATAACCATAGAAGCGATGGAAGATTCATAGCCAGAAACACCCGAACCAACCGATAAAAGACTTAAGTATTCTCTCGCGCTTTGCATTTGGGCGTTGCTCAAAACGATTCACCTTCTCCCTAAATAATGTCTCACAATATGATTGTACCCAATTAAATATATGCAGCGCTGAAGATAACTTACTTTATAAGTAAGATAATGTTTGGAAACGCAACTCAAATGATGGCTCATATTCATCTAAATACATTTCATTAATTTCGCAATTCAGCTTTGTTGCAATATGTAATAATCTTTGTCTATTTTCAATATCACAATCTGCACCAACATAAATTTTTGACACTTCCAATCCCAAGTCCACTAAGGGAATGTTGTTGCCCAATTTCTCTGACTTCATATTATAAAAAATTGCTCTATACTCTTTTTCATATTCCCATGATTTATGTTTCATAATGGTCATGTGGTAGATAATATTGAAATACAGTCTTAATTCTGGATCATTTTCAGGAATTTTGTCTTCCCCATAACTGGAAAACTTGGAAATCATCTTCATTATCGATGATGCAATTGCCACTCTCTCGGCCTCATATGATATTGGATATAAGTGCTTTGGGTTTATAACCCTGTATTCTACACAAAATCCTTTATGGTTATTTGCATAATGCGACCACATCGGTATATTATTGGTTAAATTTTGGCTAAAACTGGCGAGCAAAAATAATCCCCTGATACCCTTAAGAAATTTTTCTATTTCTGATATCTGCCCGCCATAATCTTCGAGTGACCTTTTGTTAAGATACAATGCCTTGAATTCAAACGGGTCATTCAAATGACTAAATGTCGGCATCCATAATAAATTATTCTCCAGCGCTTGAAATTTACGTTCATTTTTATCTTTAATCTTCTCACAACTATGCGTTATGCTCTCTTCACATAGTTGATTACCTAATAACCTTGAATATTTATAAAGGGTTTTGGGCACGTTTATACACCTATACTCGTAGGCTTCATCGATTTTCTGATCACTAATCAATCTAAGGTACTCAATAGAAGTAAAGCTCATATCCTTTCCCCTTCGTTTGTCACGCATTGTTATATTCCCTCATACCGTCCTTGTTGTCAACACAAACATATATTAGGTGGAGCCAATGGCTGGAATCAACACAAGCTAACTTGAATTAACTTGTGTTAAGTACCTTAATTTTATACTTAGGTTGCTAGTAGTTCCTTTCCCTCTACATTACCTATTTTATCCGTATGAATTATCGCCAAATTTTTTTTTACAAATTTTACGTAGTATCAATCGACTTCAAATAACAAAAACTAAACTTGTTAAACAAGACTTGAGGAGGTTTTCTACATGATGGACATGATGAAAAGTCGGAAGAGTTTATTAAGTCCCAGTTCATTAGCAATCCATGTTGTCGGTATTGGTGCCGCGATTTGGTTAGGTAAGGCTTGGGGACGAAAAACAGAAGATTATTAAGAACAAGAGCCGTCCATTTGGGCGGCTCTTGTTCTTAATAATCTTTATCATTTAATTGAGGACTCTACTGACTAATAGTACATCAAGGAGTCTTATGCCATGTCATATTTATTTCCAAGGGTAACCTATCGTAACCTTTTGGACATACACACATAATATATATCAAGCGTAAGACAAGATGAACGCCCTTTCCCCTCCCTTCTCTCATCCAGTTCTTCTTATAGACTGTGTTAACAGTCGCACAAAGGAAGAGGGAGTGATTGTATGCTTTGTAGAAACGCTACTCGAGTCCCGTGTGGTCCATTACCAGGAACTTTACTTCGGGTTTTTATCCCACCCGGTGCAACTATTAATGTATTAAACCTTATTGAAGTGGCTTCACCTAGTGGAATTTGCCTTATCGTGAGGATTCCTTTATTAGGTT
>DHJG01000196.1:0-16001 GCA_002404215.1 Desulfosporosinus sp. UBA4726 | reverse complement strand
TTAACTATTTTAAATGAAGCCGACTTATGTGGTCGGCTTCATTTAATGAAAGAAGGAATTCAGTGCGTAATTAATTTTCTTTAGTATCTTTCATTATTGGATGTTCGCCTTCTAGATCTTTGCTCACACCGACGGACTTGTTGCTCAGTAAGACCCTTCGAAATGGAGAGTGAGGGGATCTTTTTATGAAATCAAAGTGGGATGATTGTTTCTATTAAATTATCATATTCCGAGTAGTGTTATCGAGAATCTCCTTGTATTTCTGGCTCTCTTTGCTGCTTGAGTAATCGTCAATCCCCTTTACATGTTTAATTTCAGCAAGTATCCCATCCTTCAGTGCCTTTAGTTTGAATGGGTAATACCTTTTCGGGAACACAACCCAGTTTTCTTCTTTAGTCTCTGGATTTAGTTGAAGGAATAGCATCTTATTAACTTCATAAGAATTGCCCTTCGAAACAGTCACATCCATCAGCATTTCCGAAGTTTCTTCATCTACCTGAATTGCCACATTTAGATAAAACTGCTCTGTCTTTGCCATTATCTTTCCCCTCCTAAACTAAACCCCTTAAATAACTTTCAAATCGAAAATGTAGAAAGGTACTATATGATTCTATGCGAACGTTCTCTTCTTCAATTGATTTGTAAACACATTGTATCTTATCCTTTGAAAATAAACTCTATACACATTCCTAGCAATTGAGTTTTAAATTTTAACACACACTTGAATTGTAATTGTGTTTCCTTAATTTTAGTAGTGCCTTCATGCTATAAATACAGATACAAATTCCCTGGCTAAAGTAACCCTAATCGGGAAATAACTAAATAAGCAAAAGATAAAGGGGGTTAACTGCTTGAATATGATGGCTTCCACCGTCAGCATCCTAGAATTAGTGTCTGAGGGTCTAGTAATCGCCTCGCAATTGGAACCCGCTACATATGCCATAACAGTTAAAGTTTATGAACGAGACCATTTTTTTAATAATCCAGACCCATCCGTTAATCTAGCACAGATAGATTCATACTCCATTTGTCCTAACAGCCTTAACCAAACTGTTGCTGAAATCAGAGCTATGTATGAAGGATGGTGTAAAATCGACAAAACACAACCGACAGAGCTTATTGGCATTCATAATCAAGAGCAGTCGATCCTCTACATTCAATTTTCACTCGGTCAGCGTTACTTCATCTATACACGTTGCTTAGTGATAAATAGCGAAATGGTAAAAGAAGAATTATTCGCCACTAAACATAATTTCCGGCATAGGGCTTTGAGTCATGTTGATGAACAGTATCTCATCTCTAAGATAAGATTTATGCCCAAAACGAAAAAGGCAATTAGCTCTTACCCAATGAAGAAACCTTATGGCTTATCTTCTAAGGTCGTCCCTTACCGGTAAAGCAAGAAATGATTAATCAAATATTCTTTAATACAAATAATAGAACTGTTTCTCTTTTACCAAGAAACAGTTCTATTATTTGTAACTATTTAACGCTTAACTACTGCACTTGATACATCCCTTTGCTTTCCATATATTGAAATATTTCGGCTCCGTGCTGCTGCTCTTCCTTTTGAATATGGTTTAAAACCTGACGGATATTATTGTCTCTAAATTCAAAAACTGCTGTGTCGTAGGCACCAGACACATACTTTTCTGTCATTAGCATATCTTTGCAAAGTTTAGCATCCTCTTGGTTGTAATTTCCTTGGACCGCAGAGGGTACTGGGGCTTGATTCCCATTCATTTGTTGTTGCCCCTGATTTTGTTGTCCCCCTACGTTGGGTACCTGTCCACTTAACATCTGATTTATCGTCTTTAAGTGTTCTTGCTCCTTAGCTGCATGAGAGTTAAATAACTGTTTTAATTGAGGATCTTGGGCCTGGTTAGAATACTTGGTATATTTATCGACACATGTTTCCTCGTGAGTCCTTTGATCCATCAAGAGCATCTTTTCCTTTTGAGTTAATTGTAATGGCATACTTGACCCCTCCTTATTTTAATTACTGTTTCTTTAAGCATTGTTTGTGGTGTTATTATGTTCTTTGAGGTGAAGAGTTATTTAAGTTATTTTGCGTTAAGCATAGGAATTTTATTCAGTCACTTCCAGATTAAAATGAATGAAAGTCTCCAAGCTCTTTCATGGATATTTCATTGAAGACAAGCCTCTTCCTAATCATACTCGCGGCAACTCACTTATCTCAATCTTTTAATTAATGAAGGATCTGGGGTACAGTTATGGCAATCTGGTGAATGGAATTATTCCCGTATCCTTTCGCATTCCAGGGAGCTGCTTTCGGTTGGATGTTACCATTGCTGTCATGAGCCCGAACCAATAAAAAATAATGGCCTGCAACCGTAATATCCCACGAGTATTTCCAAAATGTCCAGGTATATTGTTTATGTTCAGGGCTGATTAATTGAGCTGCCTTCCAAGTCATACCACCGTCTATGCTTATTTCGACCATACTGATGGTGCCTTTACCTGTCCAAGCAAGGCCGCGAACTGAATGAGGTCCAAGATGGATTTCTTCTCCCTTGGATGGCCAAGTAATAATGGAGTTTACTTTCATTTCTGTAACTGGTACTGAGTTATGATAGTCCCCATCGTTGGTGATATAAACATAATCAATTGCCTGAAACGGCCCTTTAAAGGGAATTGCGGTCGCTGTGATTTGGGAGATCCATTTGACATGAGCCATACCATACCAACCCGGAACAATTAAGCGCAGTGGAAATCCATGTTTATGGGGAATCGGTTCATCGTTCATTTTCAAAGCTAAAAGACATTCACTTATTAAGACTTTGTCCAATGGTAAGCTGCGTTCGAAGTTTACTGAAGTATCCATATCTGGACGAACACCCGAATCGAATCCTGTAAAAACCAATTCTACAGCAGTTTCCTTAACCTCAGCCTGGTCAAGGATGTAAATTAAAGGAACGCCTGTCCATTTTGCATTACCAGCAGCTCCAATCTGCCATTGTTCTCCAGGTGTAGGCGGTTCCATTAATGCTCGTTTATTACCAGAGCATTCAATCGTTACAAATTTATCAACTTGTGGCATTTGTTTGAGTTGCTCGTAGGTAAAATTGATCGACTTCCCTACTTCTCCCCCTAAGACCAAAGCCCAAGACTCAAGCTGTATAGTGGGATACGGCAAATGATTTCGGGCATAGAATAGTTCATTCGGAGTAATCCACGTTAAGACATGGTTAATCGGGGATTCCATATTTTCTGGCATTACTTGGCGAGGTATTAGTCCGGGTTGGTCCTGAATGTTTTTCGGTAAATCTTGATTTGTCATTGATAACTCTCCCTTTCTATTACTAAGACTTCAAGACTCGAGTGAGTATACCTTACCCCATTTTAAACGGAGGCCAGTTTAACTCTCCCGTTAGGAGTGCAATACTGGCCTCCGTTTTTAGGCAGTAATCTACTGACTGGCGTTTATGCCAATGTTCGAACGGACTTTTCGCGATCCCATTGACGCATCTTAGCAGCTATAATAAATGCGCCTTCGTCACTGGTATTTACAATGCCCGCATCTTCTCCGACATTCGCTGTTTTCAAAAGCACTTGCCCGCCTTTGTCAACGGCTATTGCCTTGAGATGACCGAACGCATCACGTACAAAATCGATCGCGGCGCTTTCCATCGACAATGCCTTTGCACCTTCGTCGGAGAGGATGACGGCCACTGCGTCGAAGAGAACAGAAGGGGTACCAGCTAATTGTCCATCAGCAATCATTATCGAACCGGCGGCAAGCTTTACTCCTCCCACTTTAGGGGCAATAATCTTCACGGTGGCACCTGCCTCAGTCACCGCCTTTTTGATCTTCTCGATAACAGCGCCGTCTGAACCATCCGTTATTAGGATACCAACTGCACGCCCCATGAGTGTGTTTTTCATCTTACCGATGATTTGTAATGCTGGCGAAAGCGGCATCTCTTTAACGGGCGTTGCTGCCACCGGCGCATCGGGGATTTTATCAAGCGCCAGGCCGGCGGAAACTCGATTGGCCAGGTCTTCTTCGATATGTCGTAGGTGACCGACGATCGCTTTTCGCACGTGAACATGTTCGACTTTAGAAAGTTCGAACACTAATGCCGAGGCAATGTGCGCCTGTTCATACACAGTTTGACTGAGATAGAATTGCCGAGCTTGACTATAGTGGTCGTTAAAACTCTCGGCACGAATGCGGTCTTTTTCGCCTGTTTCAGTTACCCTAGCACTATGAAAGCCGTTGGTCGGTGTTTCACGTGGTGAGTTTTCAGACAAGGAGTTGGGCTCATATGCAACACGGCCCGCTTGTTGTGCCATCTGCATGTGACCGTCACGTTGTTGGTTGGTAAACGGGCATTTGGGCGCGTTGATCGGAATCTGGTGGAAATTGGGCGAACCCAGGCGCGAAAGCTGCGTGTCTTGATAGGAAAATAAACGGCCTTGCAACAGTGGATCATTGGAGAAATCGATACCGGGTACAACACTAGAAGCACAGTAAGCAACTTGCTCTGTTTCAGCGAAGAAATTATTAGGCCAACGATCCAGTACCATGCGGCCAATTACTTGCAATGGCACCAGCTCTTCAGGAATCAGCTTAGTCGCGTCAAGATGATCGAACGGAAATTTGTCTGCTTCCTCCTGAGTGAAGAGCTGAACCGCGAATTCCCACTCGGGAAAATTACCTGTTGTGATGGCTTCGAACATATCGCGACGATGGTAGTCTTGATCAGCCCCGGAAATTTTGACAGCCTCATCCCAAATTGTAGATTGCAAACCAAGCTTGGGCCGCCAGTGAAATTTAACGAAGGTTGATTGGCCAGCCTTGTTAATCAGTCGGAAACTATGTACACCAAAGCCTTCGATCATCCGTAGCGAACGTGGTATTGTGCGATCAGACATGATCCACATTACCATATGCATGGATTCAGGCGTGAGGGAAATGAAATCCCAGAATGTGTCATGCGCGGTTGCCGATTGCGGAAAACCGCGGTCGGGTTCCATTTTCACAGCATGGATAAGGTCGGGAAATTTGATGGCATCTTGTATGAAGAAAACAGGAATGTTGTTGCCGACGAGATCCCAGTTGCCTTCCTTAGTATAGAATTTAACGGCAAATCCACGTACGTCACGAGGGGTATCTACCGAACCTGCGCCACCTGCAACGGTCGACATACGAGTAAACACAGGTGTCTTCTCTCCTAGCTCGGTGAGTATCTTAGCAGTGGTGTATTTTTCCAACGAGGCAGTCAGCTCGAAAAAGCCATGCACACCCGTCCCTCGTGCATGAACGATGCGCTCCGGAATACGCTCGTGATCGAAATGCGTGATTTTTTCGCGGAGGATGAAATCCTCCAGAAGTGCAGGACCGCGCGGATTGGCCTTGAGCGAGTTTTGATTATCAGAAAGCGCAACGCCCTGGTTCGTGGTGAGCTCGGGATGCTCTCCACCAACAATCTGGTGTAGCTCGCCGCCACCCAGTTGTGATTCTCCGTTGGGAGCTGAAGCCGTTTCCTGAGAATTACTCGTCGTATTAATTTTACTCATGATAATCTCCTCCTTGTATATGAGATTAGCTTTCGCAGAAAGCATTATTCTATACCAACTAAAGGATATGACTTCACAGTATACTACGAAGCAATACCGCGGTGTAGAAGGTTCGTCCGTATTTTGGACAACCTCATTGGAGGAGGAACGTTGGAACCGAGGTGACATTGTTACCTTGGCTTCTTTATTATTTTTATTTCTGTTCTTTAATTCTACTTACTGGGTCCCCAACAAATATTTGTGTATGAGATGGAACTCCTTCACGTATTTTGAAAGCTAATAAGTTTAAATCTCTGTCCAACTTTAACTGCTCAACCTCTTCAATCTGTAATTGAACGCCGTATTCATACACTTCACCAGACTCAATTTCGTTAATCCAAGCAATATTTCCGTGAAGTTCGTAAACTCGATTTAATATCTCCGTTTCAAATTTTAAAATAATGTCATCATTAACAGGCAATCTCACTCCCATTAAAAAAATAAGACCGCTTGTACCTATATTGGTTATAAAAACTTCTGTACTGCCAAGATCAACCTCACTTCCCTTGAACATGGAAATAGTCATTCCTGCGACCAATGGATTTATAAGATCAAACTGAAAGCATTCTCTGCAGTTAGCAATCAATTGCTCTTGTTTGGTTTGCGATGATTGATTTACTAATTGCTTATTCTTTAATAAATGCACAAATTTTTCAGCATCAATAGGACGGCTGAAATAATATCCTTGAATCTCGTTACATTTTTGTTCTTTCAAAAAGGCATATTGTTCAACAGTCTCTACCCCTTCAGCAACAACGTTCATTTGCAGGGCTTTGGCTAAATTCAGGATGCATTCCAGAATGCTCTTAGTAACTGGATCTGTTAAAATCTCGTCAACAAAAGTTTTATCAATTTAAATCGTATCCAACGCTAATCGTTTGAGCAAATATAAGGAAGAGTAACCCGTTTCTATAATCTCTCCATTTTTATGAATGCCGGTTGTGTCATAATTTTGTGGTAAGCGAGTGGTTATCGTTGCCATAAAAAAATCTTGAGTTTTATGCAAGGACCTTGGTTCTACAAGATGTTTAAAATTCACTTTTAATAATTCTTCTTTTGAATATCCAAACATTTCTTCAAGTGCTGCATTACAAGATAAAAAATTCCCTTGAAGGTCAAAGGAATACGCTGCATCATTATTATTTTCAAATAATGACTTATAGTAATGTTCTTCTTCAATTAATCGTAACCGAAGATTTTTATTCTCCGTTAGATCATGAATTGTACCTATTGCCCCAAGCCAATCGTTAGACTCATTAGAGAAAAACTCAGTGCTCTCAACGACAAATCGTACTTCCCCATTGGGACGGACTATTCGATATTCAATTTCGTAAGCTGTTTTAGTCCTTTCTGACAACGAAAATGTTTCAAATACTCGGTTTCGATCATCAGGATGCATAAAATTAAAAAACTCTTCCCGCTTTATTGTGAAATCATTATTGATACCGTATATAACAAACATCTGTTTCGACCATGAAACCCGGTCAAGCAATTGGTCATACTCCCAATACCCCACGTTGGCTATTTTTTGGGCTAACTCAAACGTCTTTTCTTTTCGTTTAAGTATTTGAATTAATTCTCCTTTGTCATTTATTGTTGAAATATCATCTCTTTTCACATTATATGTCTTATCCATTTTCTATTTCCTCTTCCTTTTTTGAGCATTCTGCAGTAACCTGATGTCTTTAGAGAAAATTTTAGGGGGGAACTCCATTTTGAGAAGTGTAACCCAATACCTAAATTAAAAGGATTTAATTAAGTATTTTCTCCAAATAAGTCTATTTCCCTTTAACAAATTTGGAAAACTGACTACACTAGGTAAAATACTGCACGAGGGAAGGGTTCATATTTCAGTATGCACTCGCTTAAATCTGCAAGAATCCATTATTTCTCATAATATCTCTGCTAATTTATTCATCTTGATACGACAGATATTTCGCCAAACAAAAAAGACGTTCTTTAAAGCGTCAGAACGTCTAACAAATTGACATATCTCGGAGAACTCATCAGACTACTAGATCCTTCCGAGAAAATAAGATCCCGGCTATACCTAATGTCACTCCTGTGATCACGCTTAAAACCACAAATCCCTTTGTTGGCATGGCTTTTCCTTGAAGGACCTCCTGGGGTCGAAACAGCCCAAACGGAGTGAGGTATTTCAGTCCGGAAAAGCGATCGCTGAGACAAGACACCACATCAAGTCCGTAAAAAACAAAGGTAATAACACTCGCATAGCGCATCGCCTCTTCTGTATTGAAGAGCACCGCCGATAACAGACTGTAAGCGCTGATCACAGAACATAAGCTGAAGGCTAAGGTTGCTAACCGAAGGTATTGCCACCTTGAAATTGTTATCTCAAAGTGTGCGGTTGCTGCATACACCCCGCTAATCGTTGTCCCGGTTACCAAAGCTAACTCCGTCAACAACACGGCAATTTGGGTATTTAGAATCTCAGATCGTGTAACTGGTGAAGATAAGAGATAGGCCATACAGCCCTTTTCCATTGGTTTTGTCACTAAACTATCTACCGTGTTCATACCATAAAAGGACATGATCAAGGTCCATAGTCTTCCAAACAGTTGAGCCGAGATATAGGCCTCATAAGACATGTCAATTTCTTCTCCCGTTGAAACGCCAAATGCTCGTTTAACGACAGAGGGGAAACTTTTTGGGAGTTCTTCAATAGCTGGTGACTGAAGAATAATGGGATAAACCCAGGTAATCAGCCCCTCATAGAGAACTACTCCTAATGAGTAACCTATGATTTTTTTACCCTCTTGTTTGAGCATTACCCAATATAATGCATCATTCATTAAAAGTCACCTCGACGTTTCCGTGAATCTTAGAGCATTTAGCTAAATTAGTGGCTCAAACGTGGAGATCTTTCTTCTCGAAAATAAATCCCGCTATAGTAATAAAAATAGCTGAGAGCGCAAGTAACGTCACTGTTTGATTCGTGGGCAACTCACCCTCCAAAACCTCTTGAGGTCGGACCCACCCAAACAAGGTTAGATTCTTAGCCCATGAAAATCGATCATTAAGCCCGGAAAGAACATCCAGAGCATAAAAAACAAAGGTAACTCCGATTGAACTTAGAATCGCATGTTCTTCAAGCTTAAACAAGGCTGAAAAAAGCAAACTATATGCTCCAACTGCCAAAAACAGGGCAAACCCCAGGATTCCCAAACGAAAATACGGCCATACATCGATTGGAATATCAAAGAGTGCCATTTCTCCCCAAATTCCAAGCTCAGTCAGAACCATTAGCAAGGCTAATCCACTCACCAACACAGCTACTTGAGTTAATAACAACTCCAGACGGCCCACTGGGGCAGATAGTAGGTAGGCCATTGTTCCTTGATCAACCAATTTAGCGATTAAGGCATCGGCCGTACCTATCGTATACATTCCCATCACAAATAACCAAACTTGCCCAAAGCATTGACTTGAAATATAAGACTCGAAGCGATCAATCCCGCTGCCTGAAGTAACCCCGAAGACACGTTTCACTGAACTCGGCAAGTTCACGGATAGTTCTGCCATAACCTCCGACTTGGAAATTGCGGGATAGACTCCAATCAAGAGCAGGTTATAAAGGGTAAGCCCCGTCGCGCAGGTTAATGCTTTCTTACCCTGTTCTTTAAACATGGCTCGAAATAATGCCCGGTTCAGAGGCCTCCCTCCCTTTCATAGAAATGCATAAACGCTTCTTCTAATTCTGTGGTTTTCTGCGAGAACGCCTGAACCTTCACTTGGGCGAGTCCGCTTAAAAGAGCGTTAATGTCTCCCTGTATTTCGACGGATAGCTGGGTCCCCTTTGCCGAAACAATTGCTAATCCTCGCTCACGAAGAAGTTCAACTTCTCGCTCGTCACTAACCGTTATTTCAAAGGTCCGTTGTTGAGCCTGCCGAAGTCTTTGGATCCCCTCCACGGTCACCAATTCACCTGCTCGAATGATTGCCACGCGATCACAGGTCCGCTCCACCTCAGAAAACATATGCGAGGAAATAAAAATAGTCTTTCCCTGTTTCTTTTCTTCCAACACCAGCTCGATAAACACTTTTTGCATGAGTGGATCTAAACCTGAAGTCGGTTCGTCCAAGATCAGAACCTTCGAATCCAACATCAGGGCATAAATAATCCCTAATTTTTGTTTCATTCCCTTAGACATTTTTCTAATAGGCTGTTGTAGATTTAGATTTAATCTTTCACCTAGGAGCTCTCTGCGTTTCTGGAAAATCGGTTGATTCCCATGCATGCCTGACATAAGTTCCAAAAACTCGAGACCAGACATTTGCTCGAAGAAATTCATTTCTCCAGGAAGATAACTAACCAACGCTTTTACGGTCCTGGAATTCTGCCAGCAATCCAATCCACTGATCTGTGCAAAACCAGCCTCTGGTCTAATAAAACCCATAAGATGACGAATCAGTGTCGTCTTTCCTGCTCCATTCGGACCCAAGAAGCCAAAGGCTTCTCCTTCCTTGACTCGAAAAGTTACTTCTGATATTCCTCTTACCCTTTTAGTTTCTTTCCCCTTCGTTTGATCTTTAGTTCTTGGGTAAAGTTTTGTTAGTCCTTCAACATTAATCATGTGTTTTCTCCGACCTAATGAATTATCTAAGATTTGCTCCAATACAGCATACGCTAAATACCATTAATTGCTCCAAATATATCCATATTTACTGACCTTAGAATAATTTCCTGCCCAAACTTTTCTTTTTCCAAAGATTTTCAATCCACCTAAAGACATAAAATTGATCTTTGATCAACCGATATTGGAACGGCTTGGCCAGCTCTGGCAAGCTCATAGTAGGATCAAGCTCATGAACAATTCCCTCAAGAGTTAAAAGAGACTTCCCCAGTAAGATAAAATCCCGTGGAACTTCAATTCGATGATGAAATGCCATATCTCTAAGGTCATTGACCAGATCTGGAAAGAATATTTCGCCGATGGGTGCATCTAAGTGTTTCTTGCGCAGTCTATCTACATCCTGATCCAAACGATCCAAATCTACGTCCTGAGGCACTACGTCAAGTTGCAATATTGCCTTTACTAAAGTCTTCGTATTACGACGGGTCAATGCACTGATTAAACTTGCAAAACGGCGTTTCATAATCGGGGATAGATTTCCTACAACCCCAAAATCAACAAAGGCGATCTTCCCTTCGGATAAAATAAAAATATTCCCAGGATGTGGGTCCCCATGAAAAAAACCGTCCCTTAAGATTTGTTGAAGTAATGCTTTGCTAATACTTGTGGCAATCATTTTCTTGTCATAATGAAGGTCTAGAATCTTTTGTCGATCATTCAGCTTAACTCCATCGATATAAGTCATGGTAAGGACACGCCTTGTGCTAAACTCCCAAAAGATACGAGGAACTATAACCTGAGTATCACCCTGCAACCCCTTGGCCATTTTCTCAGCATTTTCCCCTTCGGCTTTATAATCCAATTCCTTTTCCAGCCACCCGGAGAATTCCTCGAGCATTCGACGAGATGCATAATTTCTAACCCTGGGGAAACGTTTTTCGATCAAAGTTACAGCATTCTTAAGGATTTCCAAATCCGTTTGAATATCCAAGGAGATATTCGGTCGTTGTACCTTTACAGCGACCGGTTCACCCGTGTGAAGTACAGCGTAATGAACTTGACCAATTGATGCTGTAGCCAGTGGCGAGGGATTAAATTCACGGAAAAGCTTTGTAATTGGAGCTCCTAACTCCTGTTCAATCGTCCGACGGACGAGTTCAGATCGAATCATGGGTGCTCTATCCTGAAGCTGTTCTAATTCCCTGAGGACTTGCTTAGGCACAATATCCGGCCGCGTGCTAGCAAATTGTCCAATTTTCATAAATGTTGGGCCTAATTCACCCAAGGCTTGTCGAATACGCTGCCCAAGTTGAACCAAGTCCAGATCTATACCCGCCCGGTTGTTCCCTAGACCCATCTGCTCAAAAAGGATAAAACCAAATCCGTTCCGGATGAGCACGGATACAATCTCTTGATAACGACGAAAATGTCGTAAAGTCTGATCAAGCAAGGGAACCGAGCTCCTTTTTTAATCTTCTGCTATCGTGAACTTCTTAGTTGACAGTATCTCATAATCTCATGATATGCCCACATGTTTCCAAGTGTTTATAAATTCCCCTTCCGCTTGAAATAAGAAAAGACACTCTTTCGAGTGTCAACTAGGGTTATCCATTTCAATTTAGCTTTCTCAGTTATTCTGTCCTAAATCCCGAGCTTTTTAAGAGATTCAGGTGTTGGTACACCAATTGCATCCCATCCACGTTCTGCATAGTACAGAGGTAGAAGTTCCGCTAATAGACTTTTACTTCCTTTTGAAGGACCTGATGAAATCGCAACTTTTAATAAGCGTTCTGGGAATGTGTCATCCGCTGCGGTCATGCCCGTGCGTAAATTTTGTAAACGTTCAATGTTCCATATCCGGTCTCCGCACGCCAGCAGTTCCGCATCCGTATAGTTGAAACCTGTTACTGCATTGACAATCGCTGTATAATCAGAAAGCCCTAGTGCGAATGAAGAGAACAAGCACATTCCAACAGAGTCGATAACACCTGTGAGGTCTTGGAAGATCTTAACCCAGGTTGCTTTTCCCTCAATAGTGTCCTTATCCAGTTTTTCAGGAAGGCCCAAGATTTCTGGAGAAACCATGTACCCACGGACGTGACAACCACCACGATTATTTGTTGCATATTGAAGACCATGACCTTGGATGCCCCGAGGATCATAGGCCGGAATCTCAAGCTTTTTCACAGACATGGATAGTTCTGGGTGACCATAACCTTCAGCGAAGTTATATGAGCCCTGAGCCATTTTAGCTCCGAGTCCTTCAGCATATGCTATTTTCCGGACCCATTCTACCATTCCTTTGGCATTTCCAAACTCAAGCGGTGTTCCATCAAGCTCTTCTGGCTTAATGTATCCGCGTTGAGCAAGTTCCATACCGGCCGCAATGGTACAACCCACCGAAATCGAGTCCATCCCTAATTTATTGCATAGATCATTGGCTACATGAATCGCATCATAATCATGGCTACCACAGTCAGATCCGAAGCACCATACAGCTTCATATTCAGGACCGGCGCCTTCGCCTCCTTCCCATTTACTATAGCGACCACAAGCGATCGGACATCGATAGCAAGCATCTTTCTTAATCAAGTGGTTTTTGGTCATTGTTTCTCCGCTGATTAGATCTGCTTCGGGATCATAGGATTCTTGGAAGTTATTGACCGGATATATCCCGCTCTCATTAATAATATTAACAAGCACAGCTGTACCGTACGCACCAAGACCTTGACCGGTTACTCCATTTTCCTTAATTTTTCCCATTACCGCGCTCAAGACCTTTTTCATCTCATCTGGATTTGCATTGGCAACTTTCCCCGTTCCACGAACGACAATCGCTTTGAGATTCTTTGATCCCATTACAGCACCCACACCACTACGCGCAGCTGCACGATAGAGATCATTCATAATCGCTGCCATTAGAGAAAGTTTTTCACCTGCGGGCCCAATGGTTAAGACTTTCGCTTTGTCATCCCCAAACTCCAGCTTTAAAGCCTCCGTGGTGGCATAAACATCCTTACCCCACACATGGACGGCGTCTTTAATTTCTACCTTATCGTCAGTAATGGCAATATACACTGGCTTCGCTGCCTTACCTTCCAAGATAACCATATCGTAACCGGCAAATTTCAGCTGTGCTCCCCAATATCCGCCTGAGTTGGAAGAAGCAATACAACCATTTAACGGAGATTTGGTAACAACCATGAACCGACCAGACGTTGGAGCGTTCGTGCCTGTGAGTAATCCTGTAGCAATATACATTGTATTTTCAGGAGAGAGTGCATCAACATCTGCGGCTACCTCATCGAAAAACATTTTCCCAGCAAGTCCACGCCCGCTCAAATATTTCTTCGCAAGTTCAATGTTTAAAGGCTCAGTGATAGTTTTTCCCTCTGTGAGATTGATACGTAATACTTTACCTGTATATCCGCCCATGAATCTTCCCCCTTATTTGTGTTATATTTCACTAAAACATTTACATTCTCTTCAGGGCCTGAAACATTACCACACTCACTATAAAGTGTTCTAAACTAAGCAACACTGTAAAAAACAAGCCCTGAAAAGAATCCAAATGAAATGCGGGCGATTTTCAGAAAGCAAACATCTAAAGTATTGTACATCCTAGCAATAATTAACGTTTTGCTAAATTTTTTTCTCATGATCTTGCCCCCTTTCATTTAAAATTAATTTATTCATCCCTCATTCTATTCCTATCAGTCAGTAGAAGGCAAGGATAATTCGAAATTGTATAACAAACGAATGATATTGTCGTTTTTAGCCTTGGTCAGATAATCAAAGTTACGTTAAACCATCTCGCACTATAAGTACCTTACACCAAACAAACAGTAAGACTTCCTTGTTGTTAAGCAAGCCTTACTGTTTGTTAGCAAACGTTTGTATTAGTTTGTATTAGTTTGTTTTAGTTTGTTATAGTTGGATATAATTCAATTTAGTTCAAGTTATTCATGTAAATAAAGAGAATTTATCTGTATGTCAAAATTCTGCTTAAATCCATTCATGAACAGTCTTTTGTTAAGGAAACTATTTTGGCAACATAGTAGCCTATGAGTATGGTAATAGGGACTAGCCCTAAGGCCCCCAACCAGGAGTGAGTCTTAATGGCCACCACAACACCGAGGATAAGCTGCCCGGGCAAAGCCATAAAGAATATGGCTTTTCTCATCGCCACAATCTTCGTTTCGGGGAGCCAGGGAAATAAACAGACAAAGGGGTCCTTTATAGCCTCTTGCCAAAATAAGTAAACGAAGTTAGTAATCATTATTGAAAAAACAAACCAGAGAAGCCATCCGTAGTTTGGAGGAAATACTATTATGAAAAAAATACTGACCCCAAGCATTTTTAGATAAAACATAACGTCTTTGTCATTACGCAACTCAGATTTAAGGCACATTTCCACTAAACCGTTCACAGGGTTGCGCACCTTAAAAAGCAAATTCGATTTTCGGAATAATAAGGGACGTTTCCTAGCAGATCTTGGCTTTTTCACATAGGTTCTCAGTGCCTGGAGCATGAACTTAGCTAGTCTTAGCTTTGCAGTTTGCTCCCTAGCTATATCTTCAAAGAAAGTCCCTCTCAGTTTCATCCGTCGGTATAGGAGAATGCCTAGCAGGCCTATGAGTATAGACAATGCTAGGTAAAACAGCCCTAGGCGACTCAATAAGACAGCCAAACTTGCCCTTACATACACGCCTGTCAGAATAAACATAACCCATCTCACGATACGCTGGGACCAACCCTTGAAACGAAGTTCGAGTAATTGTTTAGCAAGACCTATACTGTTCTTAAGGACGAAAACGAAAACCGTTAGCCAGATGATATCTACCATGGTAAAACCGTAATGCATCAATAAAAAAGGTGCCAGGAGAATCAGCAACAACGAGGTTACTACAAGGTTATAGATGAGGGAATAGCTTAGACTATCCTTAATAATCCGACTAATCCAGGCTTTACGCTGTAAGAGGAAGAGCTGATCAGCATCCTCTACGAAGATACGAATCGTTCCAGACCAAGCGAATACGAGAATAATACCTAAAAGCATATTTAGAGGTATATAAATGAGCCACTCTGGAACCGCCCTCCACCACGAAACATAAACACTGATAAAAATGGCCAAAAAGGGGATGACAATATAAAGAGCTACAATCCAATCTACAGCAGTTTTCCATACTTGATACTGGTATTTCCAGTCTGAAATAAGCCGTTGAAAAAAAAGCCTAGTCACAGTCATCATTAACTATTCACCAAGAGTTTATCAAAGCAATCCAGTAGGGAGCCCTCAGGTAACTGGCATTGTTCTCTGATTTCCATAAGGTTCCCTCGAGCTACTACTGTTCCAGCATTCATTAATACAAAAGAGCTACAGATTTTTTCCGCAGTATCAAGTATATGTGTGCACATTAATACCCCTGCTCCTTTGGCTCTAGCTTGGTTTAAATGAGCTAGAAAATCCTTAGTACCCTTTGGGTCCAGGCCCATAAAAGGCTCATCCACTACATAAACCAAGGGCTCCAGCAGAAAACCCAGGATTAACATGACCTTCTGCTGCATGCCCTTAGAAAAGGTACCCGGTAAATGGTGCTTGTCTTCTGTAAGGCGAAAGAGTTTAAGAAGTTCCTCAGCTCTAGGCAAGAACTCTTTTCGTTCGATTTCATAGGCTGCGGCTGCAAGCTCTAAATGTTCCCAAAGTGTTAACCCTTCGTATAGTACGGGTTGTTCTGGGATATAGGCATAGTTTTTATTCTCCCCGGCGAATTCCACTTTACCATCCATCACCGGCAACAACCCCATAATCGCCTTAATCGT
>DHJG01000197.1:9443-18847 GCA_002404215.1 Desulfosporosinus sp. UBA4726 | reverse complement strand
CTCGCTCATCGCCACTCGTGGCGGAACTTATCGTTTTAGTAAAAGGTACTAGGGCTACGCAGTGAAAATAGTTTACGGTATAAAATGATGGCCAGAACGTTGTGACGTTCTGGCCATCATTTTCCTATATCAGATTCAAAAGCAACGAGAAAGAAACAAAATTGAGGAAGCTTTCCGCGAGATGAAATTGCGAGTTGTAATAATGAAAAAGGCATAGGATGGTCGCCTCCTAATTGCCTTTACGGTATTTTCTTAGAATAAATTCTTTGAATTCTTCGAGGGATTTTCTTGCTTCCTCTGGCAGATCTTCCAGAGGATCATTTGAATGGTGGGTGTCTAGAGTATTGTAACTTTGTTGGCTTTCAAGCAAATAAGGTCTTGGATCAGTGATTCGTCCGAGTAGATAATCAACAGAACAGTTCAGACTATCTGCCAAAACTTTTAAAGTAGTGGGATCGGGATATTTTCCGCCTGTTTCAAACTGCGATACATCAGCTTGAGATACGTTAAGATTTTCGGCTAATTGTTTTAGGGAGATCCCATTTAGTTCACGTATCATCTTTAGCCTGCTTGGAAAATTACATTCTTCCATTACAGAATCTTCTGTACGTCCTAATAAGAAATCAGTAGAAACTTTATAATAATCCGCAATCCTTTGTAGAGTATCATAATCTGGTTTGCGCCTATCTACTTCATACTGTGCATATGTACTTCGGGACATACACAATATTTTTGCTAGTTCTTCTTGAGTGAGTTCATGCTTATTTCTTAAATATAATAGCCTTTTCCCTAACATTACGGACATACCTCCTTACCTATATAGTATAGTCGCAATAAGCGACAATTAAAATAAATGTCGCGAATCTCAACAAAAAGTATTGACAGTCGCGAATTGCGACTGTATTATTAAAATGAATCTAGGTTGCGTTACGCGACTATGTAAAGGGGGGGAGTTGTGGCTGAATTTGCCAAGACTAGGCTGTGGCTAATCAAATGCCGTGGGGATTTAACGCAGCAACAAGTTGCAAATAAAGCAGGAATAAGTAGATCATATTATGCAGAATTAGAGTCAGGCAACAAAAACCCTGGTGTTAAAACTGCTAAAAGACTCGCTAGTGTTTTAATGTTTGATTGGACTATTTTTTTTAAGTCATGAGAATGAATGAAATGTATCAAAGTAAAGTTCTCATAGTTTTAAACGAAAACCTCATCCAATAAACGGGTCTAGGTTGAACTGGAGTTAATGATGAAGAAAGTAAAAAAATATTGGGGAGGGCTGTTACAAGCTCTACCCTTTTTGTTTATTCTCCTCTCTCAACCATAAGAAACATAATAGAGAGTCCCCGGTTTAGCCGGGGACTTACTGTTTAGGCGCACTAATCCCCAAATAAAAATTACGGAGGATAGTATGTCTGATATCAAAGAATTAATAAATCGAATCGAAGAATTACGCTTAAACATGATTAAGGCAAAAGAGGGAAGAACTTATACGGATCCGGTAGTCGTAGCTACAAGTCAAGCCTTGGATGATGTCCTAGACAAGTATCAAGAGATGCTAATAGAAAAAAACAAGAAGGATTAGTTACAAATAGAGCCCTTGGCGTGGGGCTCCTGGTAGGGACCCACTTAATGATCAGGCGAAGCGAGTTCGCTGTTAAGACAGTTCCCTGATGACGGTTCCATTGAACGATTGTTCATATTCGGAGAATATGGATATAATATGTTATTATCTAGATGGGTATTTAAGCATCGGGACTGAAAGCCAGTAGGAGGAAAATATGTTCCAGTTGACAGATGGGGAACAAGAGTATTTACATGAAATTGGGTCTGAAATCAACTACCCAAAGGGACAAATTATTTTTTCGTCAGGTCAGAAAACAAACGAGGTCTACTACATAATCAGTGGATTTGTAAAGATTTATCGAACGACTGCGGATGGACGTCAGGTTTCAGTAGCACTTCGCTATCCAGGGGATTTTATAGGCTTAGCGGAAGTGCTAAGCAATAGCTCTGAACGGGGATATAGTGCTGAGGCTATGGACAAGGTAAAGCTTTTAATCACTTGGCAAGATCCCTTTAAGAAGATGTTGGCCGATGTGCCGGATTTTAGTAGCAAGCTGATGGAATTAATGAGCGACAGGTTAAGGGAAGCCCAAAACACAATTTACGATTTTATTATGAACCCCACTCAAGGAAGATTGGCCCTGGTGCTTTTGGAAATGGCTGAACGTTCAGGTTCTCCTGGAGAAGGTGGGCTATTAAACGTCAGTCTAAAGGTTACTCAGGAGGAATTAGCCTATATCATTGGAGCTTCCCGTCAGACGGTGTCTTCATTACTAAACCTTTTGAAAGAAGATGGAAGTGTAAAGTACGAGGGAAGAGAGCTTGTTGCTGTAGAGTCGAGAAAGTTAAAGAAATGGATCCAAAACTCAAAATAAACTGCCACGCCTTCCTAAACCAGCTGAGATAATTTTGGTCTTTAGTATGACCAGAATTATCTCAGCTGGTTTTTTGCACTAATATGTCCGCAACACGACAATGAACTGTCTTTTCATCGGTGTTTTGTTGGGTTTAACTTAGATAAAATTATCACATGTAAACAATTCAAATTGGCGGAGGGGTGAGTGGAAAGGGGCTCTTCAAATGTTTGTTTTATTTCTGATGAATTGTAAACAGAAAGAGTAGGTGTTATATGGCGGATGTTGTATTAGCCAAAGAGCAAAGTAGGGTGTCGAAGACATCGACGACAAAGAAAAGTAAAGTTGCACTAATCGGATTTATTCTTTCATGGATTGTTCTTGGGGCTATTTTGACCCTTGTTCCGATCTCGCACAGCCTTACAGTTGGAGGTAGAGCTTCAATGGCAGTGATGGGTTGGGCGACTATGATCTGGTTAACCGGAGGACTCCCGCTGGCAATCTCGGGTCTAGGTATCCCGTTATTATTAATCCTTACTGGTGCAACCAGTAAAATGCCGGATGCTTTTAGCGGCTACACGCAGGATGTTACCTTTCTTATTCTGGGCTGTTTCATTTTAGCAGCAGTCATGCAGACGACAGGTTTAGACCGGCGAATTGCTTTGGGAATTGTCTCTAGAGTAAAACCTAACGTGGGAAGTGTGTTAAAGGGATTAATGGGTGCTCATTTAATAATGGCAGTTTTGGTTCCGGCGACCAACGCGCGAGGGGCGGTTTTCCTACCCATCGTTCAAGGATTAAACAACTTGTTTGAGAAGGAAGGAGAAGGGGCGAGAGCGAGAAAGCTCATCACCATGGTTGGAATTGGATTTGCCTCTCTAGCTTCAGGGGTTATGTTGTTGCACAGTCATATGTCGAACGTTATTGTAGCCCAAACGATTAATCAAGCCTTAAAGAAAGATGTGATTACCTGGGGAACCTGGGCTTGGATGAACTGGCCGCTTTTGGGGGTTCTAGTTATTATATATTACTGGACCACTTGGATCATGAAGGCGAGGAACATTGAAGTGCCTGGTGGTATAGAAGTCATTAAACGGCAAAAAGAAGAACTGAGTAAGATGAGTCTGACGGAATGGGTTGTCTTAATCTGTTTTGGACTAGCAATTTTGCTGTGGGCTACGCAAAAGATTCATCATCTGAGCATGGCAGTTGTTACGTTGGGTGTGGTCATATTATTATTCATACCTGGTCTGACAAACCTTTCTTGGAAGAAGGTACAGGAGAACACAATTTTTGGTACCTGGCTTATGCTATGCGGCTCCCTTTCGTTGGTTTCAGCCTTTGAAAAAACAGGCGTCGATAAATGGATTGCCTCTAACCTAGTAGGTTTAGCGCCGGCTTGGGGTTGGATGGGCGTATGTATCTTTATCTGTATAGTGGTTCAGATTTCTCGACTGGGGATTGTGAGTAACGTAGCAGCCGTAACCTTGTTGGCACCGGTGGTAGCGGCAATGGCTCCGATGCTGCATTTAAACACAGTAGCGTTTACCATGCTGGTGCTCAACGTCGACAGTTATGCGTTTGTTTTACCCATTTCAGTAACTGCCTGTCTGATTGCCTATGGTACTGAAGAGTTTAGCTTTGGTGAATTTGTAAAAGTCGGAGCGCCGCTCACCTTAATGGTGATTTTTTATATGGTTCTTATCATGGCTCCATGGTATGCGGTAATCGGGTATCCAATTTGGGTGCCAATTCAATAACAAAGAAGGAGGAAGACAAGATGTCGAGAGCGAGTTTGCCCAATGCTGTTGATCAGATAGAAGAGGTTAACATTGATACGGATATATTAATTATCGGAGCTGGGAATGCTGGCTGCTTTGCAGCAATCGAGGCGAAGCGCCTAAATCCTGAGCTGAAAGTTACGTTAATGGAAAAAGCCCATATTGATCGGAGCGGTTGCCTAGCAGGGGGTATGGACGCCATTAACACGTATATCAAAAAAGGACGCACAATTGAAGATTTTGTACGCTGGAGTCGTTCGCAGGCGGGTGGCATACTACGAGAAGACCTTACTATTTCAATGGCTGAAGTCTTGAATAAGCCAATCGAAGAGTGGGAAGAGTGGGGTATGCCCATTAAATACGAAGCAGATGGTGAGGAGTACAAGACCCGAGGTAAGTGGGATATCACCATTAGCGGTTCAGAAATGAAAATCATTTTAGCAGAAAAAACTCGGGAGTCTGGCTGCGAAATTATTAACCGGGTAGTGGCAACTAATTATTTAATGGATGGAAATAGGGTGATCGGTGCCATTGGGTTTGGGGTTCGTGACGGTAAGGTATACACGATTCGGGCTAAGGCGACCTTGATTGCCACCGGCGGTTCGGCAGGACTCTATAAACCTTATCAAAACGACGGAAACGACAGCCACCATCAACTCTGGTATTCTCCCTTTAATGTTGGAACCGGCTATGCCATGGGAATTCGTACGGGCGCAGAAATGACGACATTTGAAATGCGTTGGTGTGCCACAAGAACCAAAGATTTTAACGGTCCTATTGATACTATTTCAGTGGGGTATAAAACACCGATGATTAACTGTAAGGGAGAGCAAATTCTTAAAACTCGTTATGCTCATTTGGGTGGAGATGAGGCCCCTCGCTTTATTCGGGCCAACCTGCCCATGGATGAATGGCGTGAAGGACGTGGCCCCTGTTATGTGGATACCACCCATATGACCCCAGACCAAATCAGGGACATGAAGTATGATTACCTGAACGAGCGACCAAGTTTTGTGCTATTCCTGGCCAGCCGGGCCCAGGATATCAGCAAAGAACCCATTGAGATCTATGGTTCTGATCCCTACATTGTTGGCGGTCATACAGCCAGCGGTTATTGGGTCGATGTCAAAAGAGCCACCACCTTACCGGGTCTGTATGCCTGTGGTGATGTTGCTGGAGGTACACCTAATAAATTTGTAGGCGGTTGTGCTGCAGAAGGATTGCTTTCGGCCAGAGCTGCCGTGGAATATGTGGCAAGCGTCGATCATGGTAAGCTAAACGAAGAGCAAATTGTCAGAGAGAAAGAACGGATCTTTGCAGCTGGTTTCCGCAACAAGATTGTTGGAGATGGTGTTAAACCTAGGGAAATGGAAGAACGGCTCCAGCGCCTGATGGATGAATATGCTGGTGGTGTGCACCAGTTCTTTAGAATGAACAAAGAGGGTCTGCAATATGCTTTGCGTCACCTCAAAATTTTGAAAGATCAGGTGAAATACCTTATCGCCTCCGATCTACATGAACTTATGGAAGTCCATGAAATTATCGACAGGTTAGATGTTTCAGAGGTACTAGTACACCATCTGATGTATCGTGAAGAAACGAGATGGCCAGGCTGGCAATCTCGCGCAGATTTCCCAGAAAAAAACGATAAAAAATTTGATTGCTTCGTTAACTCACGCTACAATTCTGAGACCAACGAAGTAGAAATGTTCACTCGCCCTTATGAACAAATCGTTTCAGGGGAGCGCTAAAAACCTAATGAAAAGGAGGATCAGGATATGCCACCAATAGTAGATCAAGAGAAATGTATCGGATGCGGAAAATGTGAAGAAATTTGTCCCGGAGATTTAATGGAACTAAATGAAGACAAAAAGGCATTTTGCCGGTCTACCAGAGATTGCTGGGATTGCATGGCCTGTATCAAAGCATGTCGATGTGGCGCTCTTGA
Organism: Desulfosporosinus sp. UBA4726; assembly: GCA_002404215.1. Taxonomy (GTDB): domain Bacteria; phylum Bacillota; class Desulfitobacteriia; order Desulfitobacteriales; family Desulfitobacteriaceae; genus Desulfosporosinus. The sequence continues at coordinate 12,701 of DHJG01000197.1, read as the reverse complement.
AACTAGAATCCCTTATCAACTGGGCTATTACCCTGCGCGGCTTATTCCCAAAATGGGAGATAAGGAAATTGAATGGACCTGTACTGATATCAACGGAAAAGTGGATAAATTTACAGTCAAAACCTACAACAAGTAAGCCTAAAACCGAGAAGCTTACTGGAAATCTTACGTGACCTAGAACCCTGAAAGCAAACATTTTATGGAATAAATTAGCCGGTAATTCTATGGATTGATATGCTCCCTCTATGGTAGACAGTTGAAATAATAAAACTGTTTCTATTATGAAGGGGGCATATTTTAATAGACATCACTACGATTTGGAGGTATTTTTTTCAAGTTTCTCAGGATTAAGAATGTCATCAATCATCTATATGGAATATAATACCACAGACCCGCGGAAGGAGGGTAATAATGGCGATTGCAGAAACTAAAAGAGTCGAAGAAATGAACTATTTTGAACTTTTAGCTTGGTTAGGTATAGGCAGTTCTCATCCAGGAGGCTTTCCTGCTACTCAACAAAATCTGAACGCTTTGCAAGTAAATAGCGAGGAATATGTACTTGACGCCGGATGTGGCAGCGGTCTCACGGCTTGTCACTTGGCCAAAACGATTGGTTGCAAAATCATAGGAGTCGATATCAACCCCCAAATGGTTGAAAAGGCATGCTTAAGAGCGGAAAAAGAAGGCGTTGCTCATTTAGTGGAGTTTAGGGTAGCAGATGCTTATAATCTACCCTTTACCGATAACCACTTTGATTTGGTAATAGCCGAATCTATTACGGTATTCTTAGACAAAGTAAAAGTATACCAGGAGTTCTATAGAGTACTCAAGCCAGAGGGCAGAGTTGCTGATCTAGAAATGGTGCTGTTAACTGAATTACCCGCTAATCTTAGGACGCAGATGGAGGCCTGTTTCGGTTCAGGCACCAATCCATTGTCCCCCGAAGAATGGCTCGATGCTTTAACACAAGCGGGATTTGAGGATGTAGTGTTCAAGAATCCTCAACGAATGAAGAATAATGGCAATGTGATCGTGAACGAACTCAAAAAGGATTGGGTTCTGGTGAAGGGACTCGCGGATAAAGCTGCTTACTTGCCAAGCTTAGTTACCAGACTGCAAAAAAATGCCGGTTTCATGAAGAAAAATCGGAGTTATTTTGGCTATGGTCTTGCCTGTGGCCGAAAACCAACTCCGGTTCCTCCACCTGAGAAAGTAGGTTTCAAAGATTGGGTGTTACAGGTATTTCGCCGTAACTAATCCAAAATAAAGATGACCACATCTAAGCAATTTAGATGCGGTCATCTTTATGAAGGAATTAAATGTCTTTAAACATGGATAAACACGTTAGAGGTCCATCCCAACGCTAAAATAATTTATTGCAGAAGTCTTAGGAAACCAAGCACTGTTCGCACATAAAATCCTGTGCTATATCATAAGTTTTGGCAAGGGGGTGAGGGCAGTGGCTGTTTTGGATCTAACCACTTGGATGAGTTATGCTTTTTTTATACTTTGTCTGGTGCTCGGTTGGGGTGCTGCAGGAGCCCTTGATTTTGATGGGATTTTACGCAGTTCAACGTCCCGTTGGGGACGGCTTCTACTTCGTTTAGGCGTGACTCTTGTTTTGGCTGAAGGGTTTCGGCTTTTCTTAAGCTTTGTGCTTGGTCCGATACTTGATTTGTTGGTTAATCAAAGTATCAATGGTTTTAAGGCCTTTTGATGAGAATACAGGTGATAGTCAAAAGCCTTTACATGAAGGCCGTAGATAATCGAATAATAAAAGCGCTGTGATTGGTTTTCACCGGTCTGGGCGCTTTTGTGCTACTTTAGGTTGAGCCCGTTAAACAGTTAAAAAGTAATTATGATGGAGATATCTTGAGAAGATAGGTTTGTTTCAAACCGTTTTTGGTTGATAATACAAATGAGCGTGCTACAATGAATGAGGCTAATAGTAATATAATGATAAATGACAAGATATTAAAGGAGTAAGTGTGTGAAGCGAACATGGCGTTTCTGGGTAGCCCTATGGGCGGGTAAAATAGTAACTATAGCGCTGTTATTGACGGGAAAAAAAGGGACAACCTTACCCGGGAAGATAGCAAGCTGGATTGACTCTGAGATTATGAGGCACTTGAGTATGCCTTATACGGACGGGATCATCATGGTCACAGGGACAAATGGGAAAACTACAACAGCTAATCTCCTCGCGAGTATCTTTCGTGAGGCTGGAAAATCCTTTGCTTTTAACCAAGCTGGGGCGAACCTCGTGACAGGGATCACTGGGGCTTTAATTCAAAATACTGGTTGGGGTGGCCAATCCCGGGCAAGTTTAGCTTTACTGGAAGTGGATGAGGCTACAGTGCCAAAATTTTGCGAACAAGTGTCGCCCACTTTGGCCATTGTCACCAATTTTTTTCGTGATCAGCTTGATCGTTACGGGGAGTTAGATACAACTGTCCGTATGGTCAGAGAATCTCTACCTAAAGAAACGGTTCTTGTGCTAAATGCGGATGATCCTTTGGTTGCCCAGTTTGGCACGGATCATGCAAAGGTGATTTACTATGGTGTGGAACGTACCCCGGATAGTGTGATTGAGAGCAAGGAAACCCGAGAAGCAAGGTTTTGTCCGGTATGTGGCACTGAACTTGATTATTCGCTTTTTCATTATGGGCAATTGGGGATTTTTAAGTGCTTAGGGTGCGGATTTCATCGCCCTGAGCCTGAAATATTGGCTCAATACGTTCGTCCGGAGGAGGGCTTGCTTCTGTTTCGGGTGGGTGTGACTTCATTTACTTTGTCTCTGCAAGGATACTATAATCTATACAATGCTCTGGCAGCACTTACGGCAGCTCGTCAACTTGGCTTAAAGGACACTCTGATTGAAAAAGGGTTGAGGCAGTTTATTCCGCAAGCCGGACGGATGGAACGGTTTTATTTGCCGGAGGGGGAGATCACCCTAACTCTCGTTAAAAACCCGACAGGGTTTGATCAAGTCATTCAGACGATGCTTGGTGTTGACAAACCCCTTCGAATTTTGATCGGGATTAATGATTTAGCTGCTGATGGACGAGATATTTCTTGGTTATGGGATGTCAATTTTGAACGTCTGGGAAGGCATGAAGCACGTATTCAAAAAGTGATCTGCACAGGACTTCGTGCTGAGGATATTGCTTTGAGGCTTAAATATGCCGGAGTATCCGTTGAGAAGCTCGTTATTGAACACACATTGCCTGAAGCACTTAATCGTTTACAAGCAAGTAG
>DHJG01000197.1:0-9256 GCA_002404215.1 Desulfosporosinus sp. UBA4726 | reverse complement strand
GTAGTTCAACAAGCCTCGTTGGGTGATGACTTGGACTTTATGGGGATGGACATTCTATTTCTTGGCGGAGGTTCTGACCGTGAACAAGGCCTGCTGGTACAAGATTTGATGCGACGAGAAAATGAACTCCGCAAGGCCATAGCGGATGGACTAGTGGTGCTTTCCATTTGTGGTGGTTATCAAATGTTGGGAAAATACTATCAAATGGCCGGTGGAGAAAAAATTCAGGGTTTGGGTATAATAGATATCTGGACTATCGCTGGCGCGAAGCGTTTAATTGGAAATGTTGTGGTGGAACTCGACGAAAGGGTGCTGAGTGTTGACTCGGATAAATCTAAAGCGAATTTAGCGCAGGCCCCAAAATGCAGTACGTTGGTTGGGTTCGAGAATCATTCAGGTAAAACATATTTGGGTGAAGGGGTTAGGCCTTTAGGTAAAGTCCTATTTGGGCATGGGAACAACGGTGAGGACAGTGAGGAAGGGGTACGCTACCGCAATGTCTTCGGAACGTATCTACACGGTCCGCTTCTTCCAAAGAATCCACACTTCGCCGATTTGTTATTAGAATTGGCGGTTCGAAGGCGCGGATCAGATACTCGCTTAATTGAACTTGATGATTGCTTAGAAGAGCTAGCCCATCAGGCCATGCTTAAAAGGTTATTGAAGCAAGCCTAAACTTAATTCCTTCGTTGGATTATTAAAAACAGTATATCAAGATTGATATACTGTAATACTATCATTAGTAAACGATTATTTTATGATTTCTATCCAGTTTTGTCATTTACCACAATTTACAAGGCGAAATAGTCGTGTTTTTAAGGGGTTTAGGCTTATTTACCCTTCTTCTGCGTTGACACTTTTTTGTATTATTGTCTATAATAGAGTATAGCTTCGGCTAAATGACTGGGGGTGCTAATGTGGCAGAAAGTAAGCGGATCATGATCAGTTTGCCGGAGAGCTTGCTTGCGGAAGTTGACGGGATCGTCACAGTTGAGAAACGTAATCGCAGCGAATTTATTCGAGAAGCACTTAACAACATCCTTCATGAACGCCGGAAAAAAGGAATCCATGAGCAGATGCGTAAAGGCTACCTAGAAATGGCACAACTAAATTTGTCGATAGCCAAAGAATTATTTTCAACGGAACAAGAAGTTCTAGAGTATTATGAAGAAACGATGGTGGCGTATCAGAGATGATCATAAAACGCGGGGAAATATATTACGCAGAGCTTAACCCCGTCGTCGGCTCAGAACAGGGAGGAACTCGTCCAGTCCTCGTGATTCAAAACGACATAGGGAATCAATTTAGTCCGACGACTATTATTGCCGCCATCACATCACAGATTGCGAAAGCTAAATTACCTACACACGTGGAAGTAAGGGCTAAACGAAGCGGTTTGGAACGCGATTCTGTCATCCTAACGGAGCAGATTCGGACGATTGATAAAAGTCGTCTTAAGGAAAAAGTAGCCGTTTTGGATGAAGAAGTGATGCTGAGGGTGGACCAAGCCATCGAGATCAGTTTAGGTCTTGCAGATATTTAATTATATAAAGAAAACTTGGCTGGCGCCAAGCCGCAGGCGCAGGCGGCCGCCTAGTTGCACTTATACCACCCAAAACTTATACTTTCTGTAAAGGTATGACAAAGAGGCAGCGTAGGGGAGAGACAAAAGCCAACGCTGTTTTGTTTGTGTTTTTAGAATGGTTTGTAGGAAAAAATGAAAATGAAAAGGATACTCGGGAAACCCAGTGAAACCAATTGATTTGATGTCACTGGGAGCCATGTGCGGAAGAGTTGACGAATTTGGACAACGGTTTTATATGTTGAAAGCATTTTGAATGACAAAAAACGAAGACACCTGCCGTCCATAGCAGGTGCCTTCTCGATTTTGGTGCCGCGCTAAATTAGCGCGATCTCAATGTCAGCTCATTTTTAGTTTAAAACATAGGTGAGTCTTTGTCAACCGGGGAAAGCTGGGGCAGGAAGACGGATTCAATTTGTAAAAAGGCAGATAATAACCCCGTAGTAATGTATACATTATTATCTGCAGAAAAATAGAGGAATTTTAGAGTTTAGGGCGAAATAGAGTAAAGTTATTGTTTAATTTTGTACGTAATCTTAATAAGAAACTAATAAATAATGGAAGGAGCAACGGCTTGATTCAATTAGCAGGGGTAAATAAACATTTTGGTCAGTTACATGTTCTCAAAGATATTGATCTCACGGTAAAATCGGGAGAAAAATTAGTCGTCATTGGCCCTAGTGGATCAGGCAAGAGCACGTTGATACGATGCATGAACCTCTTGGAAAAGCCAAGTTCTGGTACAGTTACGGTAGACGGAGTGGAAATTACAGCTCATAGGGCACAGGTTGCTAAAGTCCGTCAGTCAGTGGCTATGGTTTTTCAACAATTTAATCTCTATCCTCATAAAACGGTCCTAGAGAATCTAACCCTCGCTCCGATGCTCATTAAGGGAGTTAGTAAGGAGGAAGCTACAAAGGACGGCATGGCGTATCTTGAGCGTGTTGGGCTTAGTGGAAAATTCAATGTGTATCCATCACAACTTTCCGGAGGTCAACAACAACGGGTGGCCATTGCTAGGGCATTGGCTATGCGGCCTAAGATAATGCTCTTTGATGAGCCAACATCGGCTTTAGATCCAGAAATGATTCAGGAAGTCCTTGATGTTATGGTAGATCTTGCTCATGAGGGAATTACAATGGTCGTTGTTACGCATGAGATGGGTTTTGCTAAAACTGTCGCGGATCGCGTCATCTTTATGGATGATGGACAGATCGTGGAAGCCAATACTCCTAAGCAGTTTTTTGAAAATCCAACGAATGAGCGTACAAGGTCCTTTTTAAGCCGGATTTTGCGTTAATTTAAAATTGGGCTGATAAATCAAGCATGGGAGTTAATCTAGAAACGCAGTATTCCTGCGATTAAGAGAATGAGATGAGGAGGATTTTGGAATGAAGAGAGTTGGAATAGTTTTAACAAGTTTACTATTAGTGGTGGGTTTGGTAACTGGATGTGGGTCGAGTGCCCCTAAGACTGCAGATAATGGAAGTGCTGTATCTGCTGATGTCAAGGCCATCAAAGACCGAGGTGTTCTTAAAGTAGGAGTTAAAGTCGATGTCCCAAACTTCGGATATAAAGATCCTAAGACGGGTAATGTAGATGGGTTTGAAATTGATTTGGCTAAAGCAATAGCCAAGAAAATCTTAGGAACAGAAAAGATCGAAACTACGGCAGTTACAGCAAAAACACGGGGTCCCGTGTTAGATAGTGGGGACGTCGATATGGATATATCGACATTTACCATAACAGAAGAACGTAAAAAGAGTTATAACTTCTCTGATTCGTATTTTACGGATGCAGTTAGATTAATGGTTAAAAAGAATTCCAATATTAAAAGTTTAAAAGATTTGGACGGGAAAACGATTGGTGTCGCGCAATCTGCAACAAGTAAGAAAGCCATTCAGGCCGAAGCAGACAAAGTGGGGGCTAAAATTAATTTCTCGGAGTTCGCAACCTATCCGGAAATTAAAACGGCCTTGGATTCTGGCCGAGTGGATTGTTTCTCCGTAGATGGCTCCATTCTTTCGGGATATTTGGATGACTCAACGGTTATATTGGCAGATCGTTTTAGTCCTCAAGAATATGGAGTAGCCTCTAAGATGGACAATGTTGGAATTGCTAAAGTAGTCAATGAAACGATTGCTGAGTTGAAAAAATCTGGGGAACTCGATAAAATGATTCAAAAGTGGGGGCTTAAATAGTGGTCGGACCTTTTGCCTGGTTTAAATGGGAGGCGGCTTTCCGTGATTGGGCGGTATTTGCTGAGGGGCTTAAAACTACCATCTTAGTGGCCGTCCTTGCCCTTGCCCTGGCGCTTCTACTTGGGATTGTATTTGGGGTATTGGGAAGCTCTCAGTGGACGCTAGCCAAGGCAGTGAGCCGTATCTATGTTGAATTTATTCAAAACACGCCACTCGTTATTCAGGTGTTTTTCCTTTATCATGGATTGCCTCATATGGGCGTTATGTTGCCTGTTTTCGTGGTGGGTGTTTTGGGTGTCGGTGTGTATCATGGTGCTTATATTGCTGAAGTGGTCAGGGCAGGGATTAGCTCCATTCACAGAGGGCAAATGGAAGCTGCCTTATCGCAAGGGTTTAGTTTCTGGGGAGCTATGCGGTATGTAATTTTGCCACAAGCTGCGCGACTAGTTTTGCCACCGCTCACAAATCAAGCGGTTAACTTGATCAAAAACACATCGGTACTTGCTATGATTGCCGGTGGTGACTTGATGTATCGTGCAGATTCTTGGTCTAGCGACAACCTCTATTACGGACCCGCTTATATTATCGTTGGACTGCTCTATCTCGTTCTCAGTTTACCTTTAGCGACCCTAACACGCCGCTTAGAAGGTAAAACGGGGGTGTCGACATGATACAAGATGTCTTAAAGCCTGAAATATTTCGTTTTCTGGGGCAAGGGCTCGTAACGACGCTTTATATTGCTGTCATGGCTATTCTAATTAGTTTTGTCTTTGGAACCCTCCTTGGTATTGCCCGTTACTCCAAACAAGCTGTTCTTAGCAAAATAGCAGTAGTGTACATTGAATGTGTCAGAAACATCCCTATGCTACTATTTATTTTGGTTTTTCGTTTTATGACGACGATGAAACCGGTTAACTCTGGGATCGTCGCGATTGCGGTCTTCACTTCGGCTATTATTGCCGAAATTGTTCGGGGTGGCTTAAACTCTATTGATAAAGGGCAGTGGGAAGCCGCTAAGGCGCAGGGATTTTCCTATCGTCAAACCATGGTGCATATTATCTTGCCCCAAGCCATGCACAAGATGATTCCCCCGTTAGTATCCCAGTTTATAACGGTTATTAAGGATACATCCTTTGTCTGGGTTGTAGGCGTGGAAGATCTCACGGGTAAGGGTATGATTATTTTGGGGCAATACGGTTCAACCGCTCAAGTATTTACAGTTTTTGGAATGATTGCTCTCACATATTTTGCCTTGAATTATTCCCTTTCGATTATGGCCCGTCGACAACAGCTTAAAATGGTTCATCAAAGTTTCTAATTTAATCAAATCCACGGTAAGGACCCTGATTATTATAATTAGGGTCCTTACTTCACACTAATCAGAAATTATAATTGTATGTTATATACTTTTAGGAAGGTCCTCCGTCCTTGGCTACTGAGACACTCGCATATCTATGGCTAGCGCATAAGTGTGAAAGCTATCGTTGGCGCCTGAAGGCTTGGCTGTAGCCAAGTTTCTTTATTGCAGTCAATAAGTTATAAGTTTCAGAGTCTCTTCTTGCTTTAACCGACTGGAAAATCAAAATGAAAAATTACATAATAATCTGCATATTAGAGACAATATAAAGAAATGCTTTTCAATAGATGACTAAAAAAGACGACCTTTACACTGCTGAAAAAAGCAATAATGTAAGAAATTCCAGGGGAGGAATTTGAACAGAAAAAAAGTAAGAGAATAAGAAGAATGTAAGGAGGAACATACAGATGGCTCAACTTGTAGTAGGTAATTTGAGTGTAGAATTAGATGAAGATGGCTTTCTTGAGGATCATTTAGTATGGAACGAAGATGTGGCTAAGGCTCTCGCTGTCACTGAGGAAATTGAAGAGCTCACCGAAGAACATTGGAAGATGATTAACTACCTTAGAGAATATTATGAGCAGTTTGGGGTTGCACCGATGGTTCGCAAGATGGTTAAAGACACAGGCTTTGATCAAAAGAAAATTTACGACCTATTTCCCGCAGGTCCAGGGAAGGGTGCTTGTAAAATTGCCGGATTGCCAAAACCAACTGGCTGTGTCTAAAAGAAAAGCACAAGAGCAATACGTGTAGCTCTTGTGCTTTCTTTATTGATAACGAAATTTGAGTTAGTTTAACCAACAAAAAGTAAAGCAGAGGTGCGATGGAATAACGCTCCTCTGCTTTATTATTCTACTTTTTATAGAGTTACTTAAGGGCTTGGCCAACAGCTTTTCCGTATTCCTGACAACTAGTTAGGGCATCGTTATCTGGGTTCCAGGTTACTTTAAGCCCTTCATTAAGGAGCTCAAATCCGCTGTGTTCCAATTCAGTTGAAATAAGTTTATTACCTTCACCACTCCAACCATAACTACCAAAGGCAGCCCCTTTTTTATTCTTAAACGCCAACCCTTTGACCATTTCGAGTATTCCAGCGACTGAATAAGATACGCCTTTATTAATAGTCGGTGAACCAACAAGGATGGCCTTGGATTTAAAGACTTCTGCAATAATGTCGTTTTTATCNNGATCTTATCCCAGTAGCTATATTTTCAGCCATTTGGCGGGTACTGTTCCACATAGTATCATAAATGATCGTGATTTGATTTTCTTGATAAGCGTTAGCCCATTCTACGTATTTGTTAACAATTTGCAAGGGATTGTTCCGCCAAATGAGGCCATGACTTGGACAAATCATATCAACTGGCAGGTTGAAGCTTAAGATCTCAGTGATTTTATTTCCAACGAATTTACTAAATGGAGTTAAGATATTTGCATAATATTTTAGAGCTTCGTCATATAATTGTGTTTGATTGACTAAGTCGCTAAACATATGCTCAGATGCTAAATGCTGACCAAAACCGTCATTGCTGAAAAGAATATTATCCCCGGTTAAATAAGTGAACATTGTATCAGGCCAATGGAGCATTCTCGCCTCAATAAAAATAAACTCTTTCGATCCAAGGCTTAGTTTATCGCCTGTTTTGACAGGTACGAAATTCCAATCCTGATGGTACTGACCTTTTAAGGACTTGATGGCATTGGCGGTACAATAAATAGGGCAATTAGGGATTTCCTTCATTAATTCCGGTAAAGCCCCACTGTGATCAGGTTCGCCGTGATTAGCAATGATGTAATCGATCTTAGTTAAATCAATCTCTTTTTTTAAGTTGGCGACAAATTCTTTAGCGAAGGGTGTCCAAACACAATCGATTAAGGCCGTTTTTTCGTCACGGACAAGGTAAGAATTATAGCTGGAACCCCGGTGTGTAGAGAGTTCGTCACCGTGAAACTTCTTCAATTCCCAGTCGATTTTACCTACATACGTTACACTTTTGTTAATTTCAAAACTCATGGTAAACCTCCTACTAATTTTTGGGGGCTATTTTAACCCCGTTTTTGCTGGTGCAATCATGTTAAGCCGATTCTTAAGCGCAGTATACATTTGTTATACATTGCACAAGCTGATAGATATATTCTACACTACTTAGCTTAATACTGCAATTATAAATATAACTATTTTAAAATAATTATTAAATAAAAAAATATTACTTAAGAACAATATTACTTGAAAACATTCCGATTACTTAATTAGGCTTAATTTGAATTCTTCTAGTGTTTGCTAAAGGGCAAAAAATATACAGACTCAGAAAGGCCAGAGTAAGAAGAAATAGCCGCATGGGTAATGATGATTAATTGACAGGCGTGAGAAAAAGTTTCGCAATTGGGAATATTTGAATTTTAATCTCGAAAAAAGAGGTTTAAGAACATGACTGGCGAATTGTTTTATAGCAATAGTCTCATCAAACTCCGGTAAGGAAAGGGGTGCATTTGTGCGTTCGCTCAAACAGCAGATTCTCATATTGTTGCTGGGATCGCTTGTTATATTGGCTGGAACCTTCCTTGGGGTTCTAGGCTGGTATATGAAAGACCGTGGTGCGGCAACTGCAATCGCCAAGGCACAAGCCGATTTGGCAACATGTGGGGAAATCATTGATATAAAATATCCTGGCTCGTGGTCAGTGCGAGACGGAGAGTTATATAAGGGACCGATTAAGATCAGCCTTAATAATGATATAGTCGATCATTTGTCCCGTCTCACGGGGGATACTGTAACGGTATTTCTGGGTGAGACGCGGGTAGCGACCACAGTGCTCGGTTCAAATGGAGAACGAGCGATTGGTACTAAGGTTTCTGCTAAGGTCGCCCAGACCGTGCTGAAAAATGGTCAGACGTATCTTGGCGCAGCGGATGTAGTGGATCAGTGGTACCAAGCTGCTTATGTTCCTTTGCGCACAGAAAGCGGTATTATAATTGGAATGTTTTATGTAGGTATTTCGCATACCTATGAACAAGAATTTATCACGAGATCGCTGATTACAATGGCCTTAATAGGACTGGCCTTAACTGTCTTGGTTGCTCTTCTTGCTTGGTTTTTCCTGCAGAAAGTAATCAGCTTACCCTTGCATAATATCATGTTAGGCACTCGAGAAGTCGCAATCGGACACCCTACTCAGAAGATAAATATTTCCGGCGCTAAGGAAATTGGTGAACTGGAGGAAGCCTTTAATCAAATGGTAGAGCAAATACAGGCATTAACAGAGGAAATTAATCGCTCGACACCTAGCAATCCCAAGAATGATCTGCCTGAAACTGATGTAGATATTGTTTTGGGGCAGATGAAGGGACTTGAGATTGTTAAGTCAACAGAGCCAATAGTTGAGCCAATTGTAGTTGAGCCGATACTAGACCAAACTATCGACAACAACAATACTGTTGCTATCAGATCAAAGCCAAAGGCGAAATTAGTTACTCCTTGGCGTAGTGGAGAAGAAGGCTTGCCAAAGGGTTTAAATAAAGTTACTCTCGCCCTAATAGTACAATTCTTACAAGCAAATCGTCGTCCTCTATCTGCAGAAGAGGTTGCGGAAGGAGTCAAGCTGACTAGGGTAACAGTACGTCACTACCTCGAATTCTTAGAACAGCGCGAGGTATTAAAATCCGAACAGAGATATGGCACGGTTGGTCGACCAGTTAAAATATTTATTCCGTTATAAAGAAAACTTGGCTGGAGAGAAGGGATCCTTAGCGAGGTGGTGGCGGCCCTTAGGTACACTAAAGCCGCCCGGAATCAAGACTTTCTGTATGATTAAAAGGCCTATTGGGCCTTTTCTTTATTTGCGAAACTCTCTAGTATTTTCCTAATTATCAAAACATTCATTATTGATAAAACGCTTTCTTTAACTCCATAAACACGACAGGTAGCGTGAAGATAGATAAACTAAAATTATTAAACCACAAGACATGAATGAATGAAAGGAGGCCGGTATGTAACTTGCTAAGCTTTTTAATGAAGGAGGATTTCTATGTGTGACAGCGCTTCGCCAAATGAATTCGCTCAAAAGCTGGATGACTATATCGACAGCTTGCCCTATAAAAAAGAAAACCTGATTGGGA
>DHJG01000096.1:17857-22964 GCA_002404215.1 Desulfosporosinus sp. UBA4726 | reverse complement strand
GTTCTCAAGATGGCTTAGGAGGCCAAATTATGCAAGTAGGACTTAACACACGTATTGAACATGATCTGAGGGTCCGGCTCGATGCCCAAGTAGAGAAAGAGAAACGCCCGATAGCTCAAGTTGTTGCCGAAGCAATGGCGTTAAGCTAAATACTCCTTCATAAATTACATAAAAAGTGGAAGCTGTCACTCCTCAAAGTACAGGGATGAGGAGTGACAGCTTCCATTCATTATTCTTGCTTAGTGTATGAATATACTCTCTAAACTTAGAATGTAAATACTTTTGATTCCGCTGCTAAGTCAATAAGAAAGGCGGCTGTCGATAACTTAGCTCCATTGATAAACTCATCTTCACTGTATAGTCGGGTCCTGGCACAGGGTGTACATATATAAAACGGCACCTTATTTTCGACTAAATAATCAATATATGGTTTGGCCTCATCTCCAGTCGGCGCCTTAACATGATCTGCCAAACCCAAAACAGCATAGGCAACAGCATCATCTACCAAGAATATATTGACTTCATGACCCTTCTCTTTAGCCACTTTCGCAAGTTGAAATGCCCGGGTAGCGCGTGTAGGATCTTCCAGTCCACGACTCAATACAAATAAAAACTTCTCCATGATAGTCCGCCTCCTATATTTAATTTAATTCCTTTCGATAGGGGAGTTTTCTAAAATAAATACGTTCTATAAAAACCAGCTCTAGTGAAGAAATGACAATTTCCTTGTTATTAGTAATTGCTACTTTGTAAAGTAGGCACTTCCCACCGAGAGTCCGCCTTGCAGATACGCCACTTGACTAATACCTTTTGCTTGGAGCATGCAAGCCGCTTCATAGCCCCTAATTCCTAATCCACATACGGTTACAATTAGAGAATCCGTCGGGACTTCTCTCCAACGTTCACGTAGTACTCCTAAAGCAATAACCTTTGTCCCCTCGATGGATAACGGGTTTGCCGCCACTTCCTCAGGCTCACGGATATCTAGAATACAGAGCTTTTCTCCTGCCTGTAAGCGGCTTACAACCGCTTCAGCTGTGATTCCTTTTGCTACCCCCAAACGCATATTTTCTAACGTTGTAGCAGCATGGATGAGTACATCGATAGCAGTGGCAAATTGCGGTGCATAGGCTAAATCCAGATCGATTAGATCTGCTACTTTAGCGCCAAATTTAAGTGCAGTCGCCAGTACGTCAAGTCTTTTCGCACTCTCCCCTATGCCGCACACTTGGGCACCAAGTAAGCGTCCGTTCTCTTGTTCGGCAATTAATTTAATGGTTATATTAGCGTGCATGGGGTAATAGTGGGTGGAATCCAGTCCACTACTCACACTCGTAATGACATTGTGCCCCTGTTTTCGGGCTTCTTCTTCGCCTAAGCCGGTGCGGCCAATATTCAGATCAAAGGCTTGAAGAATAGAAGTTCCTTCAATCGGCGCAAAGCGAGCAGGCAGTCCAGCCATATGATCAGCGATGACACGACCTTGTTTATTGGCCGTCGAGGCTAGTGGAACATAAACCGCTTCCCCAGTGAGGAGATGACGTGATTCTGCGCAGTCTCCACCGGCATAGATTGCTGGATCATTGGTCATCTGGTGCTCATTGACTTGAATAGCTCCTGTTTTTCCAATAATGAGGCCTGCCTCGCGGGCAAGTCCAACCTCTGGACGTACCCCAGTGGCGACAATAACCATTTCAGTTTCAACCGTTCCCTGTTCTGTAACGACACGACATACATTTCCTTCGGCATCCCCTTCAAAAGCCTTCACTCTGCAATTGAGTTGAAGATCAATCCCGTGTCCTTTCATTTTTGCTTCTACTAGTTTAGACATGTCAGAATCAAGCAACTTTGGTAACACACGAGAATCAGCCTCAAATATGGCAACCTTTAAACGAGGACCCACTAGTGCATCAGCAATTTCCACTCCGATTAGCCCAGATCCCATTACTGAAACGTGTTTTAACTGCTTGGCTTTTATTAAGGCCTTAACCTTCTCGGCATCATGCGGATGATGAAATGTAAAGATCTGGCCTAAGTTTATGCCCGGAATAGGTGGAATACTTGGCTTGGCCCCAGTTGCAAGAACTAAATAGTCATAAGGTAAATTTTCCTCAAGACCAGTTACCAGGTTGCGTACCAAAACAGCCTTATTGTTTCGATCAATTTTTATGGCTTCAGTATGGGTAAGTACTTTTATATCTTTTTGAGCCTGAAAAAATTCAGCATCTCTCATCACGCCGTAAGAGGTCATCATTAAACCATCTAAATGCGGTACGAAGTTACCTACATAGAGTGGTAGTCCACACCCTCCGTAGGAGATTAGATCGCCTTTTTCAAGTATCGTGATCTCGGCATCTGGATTAATACGCCTTAAACGTGCAGCCACTTTGGGACCGATGGCAACCCCACCTACGATAATAACTTTCATCTACATTTCCTCCTTAAAAGTGTTAATTACAGTTTTTATGCCTGAATATAGTAAGGTAATAACCTTAATCTTTCATAAAGATATATTCAATTATGAAAAAGTGCACATTATACAGTAATTACTCTTCTAAAAACTCCATAAATGGTTTTTCCATACTCACAAGTGCGTTTACCATAAGTTCTACTAAGCCACCATACTGAACATTAAATTTGTTCGTTGCCTCGTAGAACTCGAGAATGTCCCGAATAGCTCCTTTACAATTAGAACAAGGTGCGCATACATATTTTGGTATGGCGATATTTTCTATAGTATCCTGAAAGGCTCCAAGGATCTGATTAAACTTCATGCGAGAAGGTACTTTATTTCTCCATTCAGAAAAATTAATGGAATTCGTAATGGCAAATCCGCCACCTCCACCACAGCAGTAATTGTCAACTCCGTGCGGAGTCATTTCCCTAAACTGAGGACAAATAGCCTTTAAAACCTTACGTTGGGGTTCAACAATCCCCATTCCTCGAACATAATTACAAGGATCATGCAACGTCACAGGGAAATTATTTTTACTGGGATCGAACTTTAAGCGTCTGCTCTTGACCATGTCCCAAAGCAGAGGGAGACAACTCTCCACTGGAACTTTGGCATCGCCAAACATCATGCGATCACCTACAAGCGCTGAAGCCTTATGGGCATGCCCACACTCCCCGATGACTATTCGGTTGACTCCCAATTCTTTGGCTACTTTCATTTGCATCGTGGCTATCGTCTTTGCTTGGAAATCGTCATACCAGATTCCGTAGTTTACATTATCATATCCCGTGATTTCACTACTAAGTGTCCAATTCAAACCCGCTTCTTCGAAGAGAATAGCAAACGCAATGGGGTTTTCAGGCCAGGCCATATACTCACCTGCATTGTGCAACAGAAGGATATCGGCACCCTTTTTGTCCATCGGAAATTTAATCTTCAAGCCATACTTTTCTTCGATATCCTCTTCTAAAAACTCTATCGTATCTAAGAAAGCAGGTTTGCTAACCCCTGTAGATGAGCCCGTTTTTATCTGAAGGATCGTACCTTTCGTATGCAGAGGAAGAGGAGCAATACCCATCTCTTGGCTGAAGATCTTACGAATCTCTTTTGTGAGAATGGCGTTATCTAGGCCCAGCGGGCAGGTCTGGGCACAACGACGACAAAGATTACAGCGATAGGCTAATTCTCCCAGTCGAGCAACCGTTTCCCAGTTCACATCGATATCTGCTCCAACAAAACGACCCAGAAGTTTCCCACTCGTGGTGAAATACTTCTTCACAATTTTACGCAGAACCTCGGAACGAAAAATCGGACGGTATAACTCGTTTTTGCCTGACGCTTCGTAGATATGGCAGGCAGCGGAACACGTATCACATTTTGCGCAATATTCAAAGGATAACAAGAGCGGTTGAAGTATTCCATTATTGGCATCGGAAAAGGTCTTTTCTAAGCCGCTGAGGAACTTCCGGACAAATTCATCCTCTTCCTCTTTCGTTTTCGGACGAATTAAGGTATCAATACCAACGTAGCCATCTAAAGAAGTACAGAATTTTTCTTTCCACGCAGGCTTAGGGTCAGTTAATGGAGGTTCCATTCCTGGTTTATCATAGGGCGGAAATAACGTCATTAGCTGCGCTTGTTCGAGTTTGATCAGTTGCTCATCAGATCGTCCCATATCCTTTGGACGTAAATCTTCTTGATTTATCATACTCAACTCTCCTCTTTCCAGAAGTTAACTCTCTTAAATGAGAGTTATTCCTTGTGCCCCGTCTGGTGCTTTTATTTAATGAAGACAATGAAAAGCTGTGGTCCTAACCCTTTAAAGCCACTTCCATTAATTCAAGGGAAATTTTAGACCAGATCTCGCGCAACGCTCCCCCAGCTGGAGTTTCATAACGGGTAATCGGGTGACCTAAAGCAATCGCTTTGGGAACCATCGGATCGAAAGGAATTTTGCCGATGACCGATATTTCGGACTGCAAGCAAGCATTCTCTATTTCCTGTGAGACCTCCGTGTTAATATCCCATTTATTAATAATCACTTGCGTTGGAATTTTAAAATGCCCTGTCACTTTGAGGACTCGCTCCAAATCATGTTTACCAGACTGAGAAGGTTCTGTGACTACGAGTACCTGCTGACAGCCAGTGATAGTGGAAATCACCACACATCCAATCCCCGGAGATCCGTCGATCAGCACCGACTTGTTCTGGCGTCGTGCCTCATCCCGAGCCAAGCGACGCACCTCCGCTACTAGCTTCCCCGAGCCGTCCGCCGCCAGGTACAACTCTGCATGAGCAAAATCCCCCACATTGGTTTCCGACAGAAATACTTTTCCAGTCGCCTCAGGGTAAAGCTGAATAGCTTGAGTTGGACAAGCATAGACGCAGGCAGCGCATCCTTCACAACGCTTTGAATCAATATAAGGAAAGACCGTCTTGCCCGGAAGACCCTCTACTACTTGAACCTCCGCTGAGACCGCCTCATAGCGACATACTTCTTCACAGCGCCTGCAATGGGTACAGAGCGCGACATCAATACGAGCGGTTCGGTTACCAATGTATTCCGTTTCTTGTTTGACACTATGCGCAAGGACTAAATGTAAGTTGGGAGCTTCAACATCACAATCCGCTACGATCATTTGTTCAGCCAAC
>DHJG01000096.1:17375-17669 GCA_002404215.1 Desulfosporosinus sp. UBA4726 | reverse complement strand
CCCAAGATGGGTATACCCTCTTGAGTGCAATACTCTCGAATGAGGGGGCCTCCATCGTCTTTATTTTGAATCACCCCAAACTCTAAACCCATTTCACGCATCAGCCGAACAGCAATCTTTAAATCGTGCAAGCCGAAGAGCGTGGGCTCTGTCACTAAGATTGCTAAGTCACTTCCTTCCACAGAGTGGATCACACTACAGGAAGTCCCCGGGGGACAATCGGCCACAGTTATCTCCTCCAGCAGTGAGGAATGTTCTTTCTCGCGGTGCCGCAAACTCCGAATCACTGGACCA
>DHJG01000096.1:9472-17166 GCA_002404215.1 Desulfosporosinus sp. UBA4726 | reverse complement strand
CCCCCGACAACCGCTAACGCATGATATTGACAAGCCTCACTGCACTTTCCACACAGCGTGCACGCCCCATTAATTTTTGGATACGGCAAGGAAACCGTTGAGGTGCCTCGGATTTGCGGTCTTAGAAATATAAAACCGTTCGGTTCTTCCACATCATAGTCGACATAGGTCATTTTCCGATGAGGAGCCCAACTAAGAGCCAAATTCACCGCCACGGTTGTTTTGCCAGTTCCCCCTTTGCCACTAAGCACGGCTAACCTCATACATATTCCTCCCAAGCTAATGTCACCGACTATTTAACGTTCACCAGCATGCGCGGCTCCAGCTTCACTAATCTGAACCAATTGACCCTCTTTCCAGGCAGTAATGGCCTCGATAAGTGTCATGCTTTCGCTGGCAGTGTAAGCCGGAATGTTCCCAGCCTCGATCACTCTCAGCGCATTGGGTCCCAAACTACCCGTTATTAGGACCTCCACCTTTTCCTTCGCCATAAATTCTCCAGCAGCGATCCCCGCTCCACCCGTTGCGGACAACGCCGGATTCTCTTTATACTCCGCCGTACTCTGGGGGTCTTCGGAATCACACATCAGAAAATACGGGCACCGTCCGAACCGGTCGTCTACGAACTTGTTGAGATCACGCCCCCCTGTTGAAATGGCAATACGCATTTACTTCATCCTTTCTCTACCAAGAAGCCCCAATTAAACTACTAAAATATAAGTTAATTTTACTCAATAATTTTATTGATGTTTTGAGTAAAAAAAATTACTATTTTCAGTGTGAAATAAGCTAATTGTTCATACTCTTATTGTTTTTGCAGTACAGTATGGTTTTAAAGATACCTCGCTGTCATCCTTAGCTAGTCCCTGCTTTTCACGATAATTTCGAATAACTTTACGCAATGCGCCTACTCCCAAATTAGAACAATGCTGTTTCACCTTAGGTAACCCACCCAAGGAATCAATGATATCCTGTTCTGTAATTTCCAAGACAATTCTAAGGTTCTTGCCCTTTGCCAAAACCGTTGTCATACCGCTGGTAGACTTTAAGTTGCAATTGGGCTAAACCAATAATATATTATTTAATTTTAATCAATAAAATTATTGATGTTTAGCATATAGAAAATTACTCTTTACAACCCGTACACCCAAGACAGTTCTTCAACATATCACAGGAATTGCACATCTCAGCCTTGTCACTGGCTACTAGACAATAAGTACCTTCAGTTTTCCAACAAGCTTTAGACTCATTAACGGATAAAGGACTATTTTGATGAGCCCCCCCCTTACAATGGCGCTTGTACCAACAGGAATACATAGCCGTCAAGTGCTTTACACCAGCAATGTTTAAGCCCTTTTCATGCATAAGATATTTTATAAACTTGAGTCTTTTCACGTCATTGTTGGAATACTTTCGTTGGTACCCTTTCCTGTCAGGGTGTATCAGATCATTCCGTTCCCAGACCCGTAGTGTCTCAGGATGTTCTTCTAACATGTCCGCAACCGTGCCTATGGTATATAGTCCTTGATCTTCATCAAACATTGTTTCTCACATCCAAAGTTCTTTAAAATTATTTTACAATGTTCAATACACTCTAATTCTGCTTTACTCTACCATGTCAATATAGATATTATATATTACTATTTTATAAACATCAATTATTCTATTGATGTATTTCATTATTAGAACTCCAATGTCACCTCGGCACTCGCCCATTTGAACTGATCAGGGAATTCCACTGCCAAGCGCCTAGCCATTGGTAATCCCGTGCAATGATTTGGCGAAATAACCTCCAAATTCAATGTTTTCAGATATGCTACCGATTTTCCGCAACATACGATCATCCACTAGTTCAAAATCCGTGTTGCGAGGTATTTCACCGCTCAACCATAGATCCGGCCTAATTTTTATAGGCTCCCGTTGCAAAATAAAATTCGCACCGGCGCTTTCAAGCTGTTCCGTCCTGAATGGTACACCAAGATAAAGCTCGCCTTGACCCATGAAATCCCGCCCATAGCGCGGCACCATCAAATCTGGATGACCATAAACTGGGATTGACCCTTTTTTACTATTGAGGAATTTCATCACTCCTCCAGTGTGATCATAATGTCCATGGCTTAGAACCAATTAAATAATCATAAATATTAAACATTCGATTCTGAAGACAGAGGATTTTCGTCTTCCGCGTGGAATATATCTCCATAATTAGGAATAAAGGGGGACTGGATTAATGGCTAATATCTTAATTGTTTCCTGTACCAAAATTCGTGATGTAAGTTGTATTGCTTGCTTGAAGTGTTTTAAAGCGGCTCAGCTAAAAGAGGGTGAATTTGCAAAATATGACTCCGTTCAGATTGTGGGTCTCAGTGGTTGTGGCGATTGCCCTGGCTTAGTTATGCCTAAGGTTGGCTTAGTAATGGAAATGGCTGATTATATATTGCAGGATGTAGATGCTATTCATATTGGTACCTGTGTAGTCAGGGCTAAAAACACCGCTGCGTGTCCCATTGACCTCGACGGGATTAAAGCGAAACTGGAAGGAAAATATGGTAAGCCAGTAGTTGTAGGTACACATAATTATTAATATACTCAGTTCTTTGCAATACTCAATTCCGACCCATAACACCTCAATGTATTATTGCTTTATGTAAACCTTAATTAGTTATGGGGAGCTTCACTTCTATCGTAGTACCCTTTTCGAGCTCGCTCTGTACTGAAACCTTAGCATTGTGAAGCTCCATCAGATGCTTTGCAATAGCAAGGCCCAGCCCGGTACTATTACCTTTTCGGGATTTATCGACTTTATAAAAACGATCCCAGATATGTGGTAGATCAGCTTCCGAAATGCCATACCCTTGATCGCTAATTATTATCAAAAGCGTATTCAGGTTCAGTACTTTGTATTCAACTGACACCTTAGTACCATTTGGCGAAAATTTAATGGCATTGTCTAATAATATTACAAACAGTTGACGCAAACGGTCATAGTCACCTATCAAAAGAGGAACGTCATGCTCAGATCGATATACGATTTCAATGCTCTTTTTCAGAGCGATTGTCTGAAGACTCTTTACCGCATCTGCCAAAAGGCTCGGAATATGGATTGTTTCTTTATTGATTGTTATTTTGCCGGATTGAAGGCTAGAAAGTGCCAAGAGATCGCCTACCAAACGTTCCAAACCATGCGTTTCTGAAAGCATCCTTTCTTGATAACGCCTAATATCCTCGCTATTTTCAACAGTACCATCTACCAATGCTTCCAAGGAACCACGAATGACCGTCAGTGGCGTACGAAATTCATGAGACACATTAGCAACAAAATCCCGGCGTAGTTGTTCAACTCGCTCGCTTTCACTGATATCCTGAACCAACGCAACACCTCCGGTTACCGCTCCGTAGTTATCCACAATCGGTGACAAGGTCAATAAAAGCTTTTTACCCACCCAATCTTTCAACAGCTGCAAGGACTTCTTTTCTTTCATGACGTTAGTAAGCGGGACCTCAATTTCTAAATTATTGAGGTCTATTTCCAGGTCTTCTTTCAAATATGGCTGAGGCCTACTCATAATTTCCGCGAGAGCATTATTGACACTCACCGGCTTTAGGTTCGAATCGAAGGCGATAATTCCTTCTGAGATACTCGCTATTATGTCCTTTAGTTTTCCTTTCTCCTGAAATAGTTGGTTGATCGTTGAGCCCAACTCTGTAGCCAAAAGGTCCAGTGAATTTCCCAGCTGTCCTAATTCATCCTTCCTGTAAATCCCTGTTCTTGCTGAATAATTACCTCGCGTTATTTCGAGCGCGGTGAGATTCATGGCTTTCAAGGGACGGGTAAAGAGCAAGGAATAGAAAATACCCAAGGCCACAGCAAGAATTAGTGCTGCCAGAAGACTGATTGCCAATATCCTCATCGCTCTATTCAGCGTTTCGGTAACCCCAGTTACAGGAGAATGAAGCAGCACCGAGCCAATGATTAGATGATTGGAATCAGCGATCGGTACGCCCACTGTTATAGTGGCTTCGTTATAGACACTGCTAAAACTTTCGCTTACTGATTCTTTTCCTGAAAGAACCTCTTGGATTACGTTCTCAGCCTCCTTAGGGAGAGGCCCTGAATTTTTCAAGTTACCTTTCCCCAGACCCTGACCAAGACCTTGCCCCAGACCCTGTCCCATCTTGCCTTGTCCCATACCAGCCATTATAGAGAGGTTCCCTTTGCCATCGGTAATCCATACTTTCGACTCTGTTAGTGTATCAAGTGACCGCATGTAGGCACCGAAGCCCGGCATCTGACTATTACTTTGATAGTAGTTGGCTACGACCAGCGAAATGCTTCGTGCGCTGGCCAACATAGTATTTTCTCTACTATTAAAGGCATATTGCCTAAACATTTGGATAAAAAATATCCCTATAGCTAGCATAGATATCAGTACAATGACAACAAACCCAGCCGTAAGTTTAACTGCGATTTTATTCTTCAACATGCTTTACCTCAAATTTGTACCCGACACCCCAAATAGTTTTTATATCCCAGCTCAAGTTTTCAGAAATATTCAGTTTAGACCTCAGTCTTTTAATATGGGTGTCGACCGTGCGAGCATCGCCAAAATACTCATAACCCCATACGCTGTTGAGTAGATTGTCTCGTGAAAAAACCTTCCCTGGGTTAGCTGCCAAAACCCATAAAATCTCTATCTCTTTCTTTGTAAGGCTAATCGGTTGCCCACTAATCAACACTTCATAGTCCGAAAGTTTAATTTTCAGGCCAGGGTGAAAAATGACATCTTGGCTTTGCTCATCTGAAATATCGAGTCGCCTTAAAACAGCGCGGATTCGCGCCATGACTTCTTTAGGGCTGAAGGGTTTCACAATATAGTCATCCGCCCCAATATCGAGCCCCATGATGCGATCCCCATCTTCTCCTTTAGCCGTAATCATTATGATGGGTACATTGGAACTTTGACGGATTTCGCGGCAAACAGCAAAGCCATCTTTCTTAGGCATCAAAACATCCAGCAGTATAAGCAATGGTTTATAGTTTATAAACCTATCTATCGCCTCTTCCCCATCATGCGCAACAATTGGAAAAAAGCCTTCTTTCCTGACATAGGTCTTTAATATATCCAGGATACTGTCATTGTCATCAGCAATTAATAGATACTTGTTCATTCCATACCTCCCTCGCATCACTCCTTTATTTTATCACTAAGCTTAAGATTGTTTGTGACATTTTTATGGCAATGTTCAACTTATGTCTTACTTTCGCCATACTTTCACAACAATGCAAGGTATTCCATATTCTCTGGAGACAATTGCGGCAGGGACCCTGTTACCATAAAAACTTTACAAAAAAAATCTTGACATAAAAGATTTTTTTTTGATATACTACAAAACAGACTGGTTGGTATGGAGGAGATGTACTACGGGAATGAATACAAAATTGTTGATAATTGACATCGCGACAACGCTTTTTCAGCAAAAGGGATATTTGGGTGTAGGATTAAATGAGATTTTAAAAGCATGTAACATTTCAAAAGGCTCACTTTATCACCACTTTCCAAAAGGAAAAGAAGAATTACTCATCGCTTGCCTTCAGTCAATGAATGAAGAGGTTACTACGGACATCGAGGAAATTTTCAAACAATATCAAACGACTCAAGAAGCCACACAGGCAATGATTGGAAAATTAGTAGAAGACTTTGAGCGAGAAGATACGATTGCTGGTTATACATTTAGCAGCATCGTTAGCGAAATGGCATCACTAAGTGAACCGGTCCGGAATGCCTGTTCTCTCTTATACACAAAGATTCAAGGGATTTATTCGAACAAGTTAGTAGCAGAGGGGTTTTCGAAAGAAACGGCTAATTCAATTGCTCTCATGATAACGGCTTCTATTGAAGGTGGACTGATGCTTTGTTTAACACAAAAATCAAGCAATCCACTAAAAATTATTTCGCATGTATTACCGAATCTATTTAAGGAGTAATTAATAAATGCAACAACAAATCGAAGCAGACTCAATAGAGAAACAGAAAATCAAAACCGGGCCTATAATGGTGGCTCTTTTAGTGGCAGGCTTTGTCGGACTTTTTAGTGAAACGGCTTTAAATATTGCCTTAGGACAATTAAGTCAAATATTCAATGTCAATGCTACGACGGTTCAATGGTTAGCAACAGCTTATTTTTTAACATTAGGTATTTTAGTACCAGTAACAGGTATTTTGATGCAAAAATTTACCACGCGTCAAATGTTTATGACTTCTATAGTGCTGACCCTTAGCGGTACAATTTTGGCGACAGTAGCACCCGTATTTGGTGTTTTATTAGCGGGACGTGTCATTCAAGGGGCGGGATTAGCCATTACTTTACCTTTAACCCAAAATGTTATTTTCACCATATATCCACCGAATAAACGCGGCGGTGCGATGGGGTTCATGGGCCTAGTTATGTTAGCTGGTCCAACACTAGGTCCAACATTAGCGGGACTTATTTTAGATACCTTATCATGGCATTGGATTTTCGGATTAACAATACCTTTCTTACTGTTTTCTCTTGTTTTCGGGTTCATTTATTTACCCAATGTGAATGAGATACGTAAGGTTTCGATTGATGTATTATCTGTTATTCTTTCGACGATTGGATTCGGTGGTATCGTTTACGGAGTAAGTGTGGCTGGGGTTGCTGGTTGGACAAGTACAACTGTTCTTGGATCCATCATCATTGGAATTGTAGCACTGATTATTTTTGCGATTCGTCAAACAAAAATGGAGAATCCTATGCTAAATCTAAAAGCATTTCATTACCCACTTTTCGTACTTGGAATCTTTATGAGTTTTATAACATTTTTCAATATGTTGTCAATGCTTGTCATTTTACCAATGTATATGCAAATGGCATTATTACTTGCTGCTTTTACAACAGGTCTGATCCTTCTACCAGGTAGCTTACTTAACTGTGTATTAGCTCCAACAACAGGTCGTTTATTTGACAAATATGGTCCGAAAGCTGTTATTACACCTGGAACCATTTTAGTAGCCCTTGGTTATCTAATGTATGCACAATTTGGTACAGACACGGCTTTATGGATGATTGTGTTAACTCATATCGTCATGATGTTAGGTATAGGGGCAGTGCTGGCTGCTGTACAAACAAACACGTTAAATTCTCTTCCAAGACAGTACTATCCAGATGGAATCGCTTTAACTCAAACGATCCAACAAGTAGCTGGTGCTATTGGTATTGCGGTAATGGTATCGATTTTATCAGCAAAACAAAATGGTTACTTAGTAACCATTGCGAATGAACCAAGACAAGCAGCAGCAGCGGGATCATTACTGGTCTTTAAAATCAGTTTATTATTAGCGGTGATAAATATCGTACTGTCTTTATTTATTAAAAAGCCCACTAGTGAATCACTTAAGGATCCTTTAAAGGTAGAACAGCCTTCAAATAATTTCAGAAAGGGATTAAGCCATTATAAAAGTATTCTAGTAGCTGTAGACGGTTCAAAAGAAGCTGAATACGCATTTCGCAAATCAATCGATGTTGGAAAACACTAAATGCTGTTGAACGTTTCTTAATTGGTTCCGTTTTCCGTATCTGAGGCAATCGTACGTTTTGCTAAATGTGATGTTTTGGTTATCCGTACACCTGAGTGATAAAAACCGAGAAAATTTCAATGATTATTTTTACTT
>DHJG01000096.1:6318-9247 GCA_002404215.1 Desulfosporosinus sp. UBA4726 | reverse complement strand
TTACTTGTTTGGATTCTAGCCAACTCATGGGAATGTCTTATCTGAAAACTTCTAATCGGTTAAAGCAAACGATATCCAACTCCGGGCTCCGTAATAATATGCCTTGGACGAGATGGATCGAGTTCTAGTTTTCGCCTTATTTGACTAATGTAAACTCTTAAATACTGTACCTCTTTCTCATAGGCCGGCCCCCATACAATATGAAGCAAGGCCTTGTGAGTAATTACTTTTCCTGCGTTAATTGCTAGATACTTAACTATCTCATATTCAGTTAAGGTTAGCTTGATTTCGCAATTATCTCTGCTGATCCGCCGGTGAACTAAATCAAGGGTCAAATCATCGAATTTCAAAATAGGCTGTTCTTCAACCCCAACCGTATGACGCATTGCGGCTCGAATTCTAGCTAACAACTCTCCCATTGCAAAGGGTTTAGTCACATAATCGTTTGCTCCATTGTCCAGAGCAGTAATTTTATCGTCTTCCTGTTCTTTAACCGAAAGGATGATTATTGGCACTTTGGACCATTCTCGTAAATGACGAACCACTTCTAGTCCATCAATATCGGGTAATCCTAAATCCAGAATTACCAAATCAGGATTGAACATTGCTGCTGCGTCCAGACCTTCATTGCCTGTCTTGGCCTCTTTCACAACGTACCCATGACTTGTTAAGGCAACACGCAAAAACCGTCGAATCTGCGTTTCGTCATCAACAATTAAAATCTTTGTACCTTTGATTTCCATCATTATTCTCCTTCATGCATTGCAGGAACTTTACCTATAAACTGATCAGTTAACGGCAAAGTAAACGTGATAGTCACTCCACCTAGTTTATTATTGTCTGCCCATATATCTCCTCCATGAGCTTCAATGAGTCCTTTACAAATAGCTAAACCAAGCCCAGTTCCGCTCACCTGGAGGGGAGAGTTAAGTCTGTAAAATTTGTCAAATACCTTACTCAAATCAGTCTCGGGAATGCTCTGGCCCCGATTAGCTACCACAATTTCCAGTCGCTCTACCTGCTGTTTAATGGAGACCGAAATTCTGCTACCCTTTTCTGAATACTTGATCGCATTGTCCAACAAGTTAATAAATACTTGCTCAATCAAAATCCCATCTGCTTGCACCAATGGCAATTCATCTTGGATATCGATGTCTATGGGTCGCCGATTTAAAGAGACTCCGAGCCTATTAATCGAAACTCCAATAATATCTTGAAGATCGCACCATTCTTTATTTAATTTCAGCATACCGCTTTCTAGCCGGGCCATATCTAACAGATTACTTACAAATCGATTCATTCGTTCCGCGCCCTGCAAAATCGTTTGCAATAACTCGTTTTGGACATCGGGACTATATACAACATTTTTATCTTCTAGCAGTCCTGTAACCGCGCCAATAATTGAAGACAACGGCGTACGCAAATCATGGGAGAGCGAATTAAATAGCGCCGTTCGCAATCGCTCGGACTCTACCATAGCAAGGGATTCTCTAGCCTGATCCGCTAATTTAACCCGGTTGATAGCCATAGCGGCTAACTTAGTAAAGGCTTCTAATAACCGAATGCGCTCAGCGTCAAATTGGGCCACAGTTTCGTTAAAACAAATACCTAACACTCCATGCGTTCCCTGTTCTGTACTTAGGGGCAAATACAGTGCTGCAGCGGCACTAAATGTTTTCGTACCCTTCCCCGCTTTTTGTCCTATTTCATATACCCAAGTTGCAACTACCAGTTCATTATCGTGATAGAAATTATTACGTCCCGACTCTTTTCTGAGCACTAAGTGAGCTTTTTCATTGGGTATAAGTACCATCACTTGCCCATCAAGGGTATCGGAGACATTACTAACAATACACTCTAATACGGCATCTAGGTTGTCTACGGCAGCGATATCTCGACTTAAAGCATAAAGTGCTGAAATGTTATTCTCCCTCTGTCGTGAGTAAGTTACTTGTTTTTTTAATCGAAATGAAAGTGTTCCCGTAATTAACCCCACCAAGATAAAAATGGCAAAGCTAATAAAATATCGCAGATCTGCTACGGTAATACTAAAAATAGGTGAGAGAAAAAATAAATCAAACGTTAACATTCCCATGACCGCAGTAAAAATAGCAGGAGATGTTCCCCAACGGGCTGCACTTAATAAGACGGGGAGGAGATAGAGTAAGGAGATATTAACAGGCCCCAGAAACGTACTAATCAGGGTGATCCCCAAAGTCATACTTATTACCATCAGACTGGATGCTATGTAAGGAAATACTAGGGATAAGGTTCTCAGTTTAGTTTTTCTATCTATTTCTCTGCTCTCTGATACTGTGTTATGATGACTAAATTCTGCCTTTTGTTGGCATCCTGGAATAACATGAATACTAATTCCCTGACTATGGCGAATAACTTTGTCAACAATCGAGCCATGAATGATCTCCCAGAAGCGCGTTTGTTCAGGTTTACCTATAATTATCTGAGAGACATTACGTTTTCTAGCCAGTTCGAGAATCTCTTCGACGACGTTATTCCCTGTTAGACCAATGATTTCAGCCCCCAACTCTTCAGCCAACCGGAAGTTTTTGACCATAGAGTCTTTTTCCGCCTCGCTTATGGGAAAGCGGTGGAGGGTCTCTACATGTACAGCAAACCATTCCCCGTGTACTCTCTCAGCCATTCTTTTGGCGATGCGAATTAGCTGAGTCGAGAAAGGACTGGCACTTATACATACCAGTATCTTCTCTCCCGTTGGCCAAGGTCCATCTATTCCATGCGATTGCATGTAAGATTCTAACTGACGGTCTACGCGTTGAGCAGTATAGCGAAGGGCTAGCTCTCTCAAGGCATTAATATTTCCAGGTCGAAAGAATTTCTTTAACTCCTCTTTAGCCTGGTCAGAGACATAAGTCTTGCCATCTTTAAACCTTTGAATTAACTCTTCGGG
>DHJG01000096.1:1170-6130 GCA_002404215.1 Desulfosporosinus sp. UBA4726 | reverse complement strand
AGTGTCTCTAAATGTTGGATATTTAAGGTGGTATAAACGTTGATACCGGAGGCTAATAATTCTTGGACATCCATGTATCGTTTTTTGTGCCGAGAACCTGTGACATTAGTGTGAGCTAGACTGTCGATTACTACAATTTGAGGACAACGAGCTAATACAGCATCTAAATCCATCTCATAAACGATTTTATCCTCATAATACAGAGGCCTTGGAGGAATAACCGTTAAGCCTTTAAGCATAAAGTCGGTATCCGGTCTCCCCTGAGTCTCTATTTGACCTATAACAACATCCATGCCTTCCGACAATCTACCTAGGGCTGCTTCTAGCATAGCATAGGTTTTTCCGACTCCTGAGGCCGCCCCTAAAAAAACTGTAAGTTTCCCCTTTGCCATAGATATTACCCTCACTATTCTCGCGTACATTTCTCATAGTCTCCATATTCCGCCTTACGTTCAAGCTTCTTACAACGAATAACTGCCAAGCTTACTATTCATGCACGCGGAATATAGCCTTATTATAGTAGATCCCGGACCCACTAAATGGGCAATAACTCAGAAAGCAAGATTATAAACCATAAAACAGAAAGCCTTTGGTTCCACTTTGGGAGCAAAGGCTTTCCTAAAATTCAGAGAATGATACTAGTTTAAGCTAGTTTTTGGGATTAATACTTGAGTCAGCCAGTAATATCTTTTTCGGCACAGGATGATAAGGAACACTCGTTACCAGAATGCTTTTCCGGAAAAGAAGCATCAATTTCATCAATTGTCCCGTCTGATTGTGCAGGACATTATGCCATAGTTTTTCTGGAACATACTCCGGAATTGCTACGGTAATTGTATCAAAATTTCCCTTCTTCTCAATTTTATCAATGTATTTCAATAAGTCATGGACAGTGGCCCGATAAGGAGACTCGACAATTTCTAAAGGGATTTCTATATGATGTTCAGCCCAATGCTTGAGCAACTTTTTGGTGCGATCTTGGTCTGAGGCAATATGAACCGCTGTGACTTGAGGGGTTAAAGCATACGCGTATTTTAAGGCCTTTAAAACGATTAGGTTTAAATCATAAACCGGAACAATAATCTTGTTCTTGTAATCTGCCAGTTTAGCTTCTGCCCTCCGACGTTTCAACTTCTGCACATGCTTGTGAAATTCTTCTGCAGCCTCTTCGGTAACCTCCAAATTATGAATTTCGCCCTGATACACACCGCGGATAGAACGGAAGATAAAAACGAGGAGAGGCATAATCAACAGAATAATCCAAGCACCTTGCTTAAATTTGGTCGTAATGAAGACGAGTAAAACTAGGAAGGATACGATTCCTCCAAAGCTAAATACAACAAAATCAGACTGCCACTTTACTCCTCTTTCCTTCCAAGTATGCTTGGCAAGCCCTGCACCAGTTAGGGTAAATGAGATGAATACACCAATTGCGTATAGTGGAAGCATCGCATGAGTATTTCCGTGAAATACAATAATGAGTAAACTGGAAACGAGAAACAACGTCCATATTCCGACGCTATAAACCAAGCGATCCCCTAGGTTCTTGAAATATCTCGGTGTGTATCCATCTCGTGCCATTAAACTTAATAATATGGGTAAACCAGCATAGGGGGTACTCGAGGCAATGACCAGGATAGCTGCTGCAGTGCCCATGAGGACAAAATATGGAATGGTTTTGCCAAATATTATTAAACCTAGCTGATTAAGAACGGTATTGCCTTCGGCTGGCACAAGGTGATAAGCACCTGCTAAATACGTCAACCCTATCAACCCAAGAGATACAATAATGGCTAGAATTAACAAGGTTCTAATAGCTTTCTTTTGGGCAGGGTTCTTGAACGCGGTAACACCATTGCTCACCGCTTCAAATCCCGTCAAGGCCGTTGTTCCCCCTGCGAACGCCCGTGCTAAGATAAACCAGGTCATTCCACTGACTGAGGACGAGGCAAGATGCCCTGTTGCTACTGCCGTTGGGGTTACACCATGGATTAAAATCTCCACTAAACCCGTTCCGATCAAAAGTGCTAAGGTTGCAATATAAAGATATACCGGGAAGGAAAATAAGCGAGCTGATTCCTTTAAGCCACGCAAATTTATCCACGCCATGAACAGGATAACCAGACAATCCGCTATAACTTTATGTCCAGATGGGGCAAGCCATGGGATAATGCCTGTTAAGTTTTCTATCGCAGAACTTACACTGACAGCTACTGTCAAAATATAGTCGAGCGTCAAGCTCGCACCGGCAATAAGACCAAAGTTTTCGCCGAGATAAGCTTTAGCGATGGTGTATGATCCCCCGCCCTCGGGGTATTTCTGGATCGCTTTGCGGTAAACAAGGAAAATACTGATCACCAGCAGCACGATAAGCAAAGAAATCTTCAAAATATATGCATAACCCAACGTTCCAGCCAGAAGTAGGACATATAAGATCTCGTCAGGGGCATAGCCCTCAGAGGAAATAATGTCTGAACCGAAAACTGGAACTCCTCCGCTAACGCCAAGTTTTGCCTCCTCGGCGTTTTGTGACGATAGTGGATGACCAAAAATAAGAGTACCTAGTTTTAGGGAGAATAGTTTCTTGAAATTGGCCATCAGAGGCTGACGCCTTCCTTCTCTTTATAAGATTTTTAGACTGAAACATTAACTAGAGATACATTTCCTTGAACCATTAATCATTCTATTCTCCTTAAACTGACTATCTACGAATTTTAGGAGATGAGGTTGATTAACGCTTCGAAGACCTGTAACTCTAATGCAGATTCATTATAGATCGAACTCCTATAAAAACAGTGTAAAGATTGCAGTTAGGAGTATAAAGAAAACATAAAGATTAATCGAACCCGGTCTTAGGAAACTACTCACTACCTGCTGAATTTGAACAACAAAAATAGGAGTACTAAGTGCCCTGAGTAAACGACATCAGAAACGAAACCCTTCCCCGATCCACGATTTAATCTATGCGAATCAGGGCAAACTAAATCTATGAGAATTTTTAAACGTTTCTTAATTTACGGAATCATCGGCCTTGTGCTCGAAGTCATATTTACTGGCTTGACCTCCCTCCTCAATGGGGATCTCAGTATGAGAGGATTTACCTTCTTGGTGATGATGCCCATCTATGGGCTGTCAGTCTTTCTCGAACACTTGCACAACCGCATACGACCTTTTCCTTGGTGGGTCCGAGGCCTGATGTACTTAATTATAATCTTGATGATTGAATATGCTAGTGCTGTTATCCTAGCATGCGTCTTAGGTGATTGTCCTTGGCACTATACTGACAAATTAAACGTAAGTGAGTATATTTCCTTTCGTATGGCCCCTGTATGGTTCATTGCTGGCTTAGGATTTGAATTCCTACATGATTTCTTAGACGAGTTGCCCTTCGAAATCTAATCAAACTTGCAGTAGGGGCATATCAACGTGCCCCTACTGCAAGTGACGCTGTTTCGCACAAGTCTTTTACAGGAGTCCTACTCTCCCCATGACTCGATTCAAACTCTTCGTCGCGCTCTCCTTCAGCCTCGGAACATCAATTGTCAGAAGTTGCCGATCTTTCATTACGATTTGCCCATCCACCATGGTGAGACATACATCAGCGGCAGTTGCTTGATAAACTAGCTGGGAATAAACATCCACATGTTCGTTGGGCCAAGTGTGTAACCCCTGCAAACTCACGACGGCCAAATCTGCTTTTTTTCCGACTTCCAGACTTCCCAGATCATGTTCATGCCCAATGGCCCGAGCACCACCGAGTGTGGCTAGTTCAAAAACTTTTTGAGCAGGCATAACTGTAGGTCCATGTAAGGGCTTTTGAATCAAGGCTGCATGGCGCATTTCCCTGAATCCGTCTAAGTTATTATTGCAGGGTGCCCCATCTGCACCCAGGGAAATCTCTGCTCCACGTTTCATCATTTCCGGAATTGGCGCAATTCCCGAGGCCAGCTTCAGATTTGATGATGGGCAATGTGAAATTCGCGTCTTGGTCTGGATTAAGATGTCCTTTTCTGCTTCATCCAGCCAAATGCAGTGAGCGAGGATGAGTTTCGGACCCGTTAAGCCAACCTTGTCCAAATAGACGATATTGCGCATCCCGCGCGTACTCTCTACTATCTCAATTTCTCCACGGTTTTCAGAAGCGTGCGTATGTACAAAGGCATTTTTATTGCGTGCAACCCGCGAAACTTCCCTCAGTAATGTATCGGTGCAGGAAATAACGAAGCGAGGTGTGAAAGCCACTTCGAGGCGTCCATTTCCTTTACCGTGATATTTCTCAAATAAGTCAACGCTTGCTTGGATGGAAGCGTCTGTCGTCTCTCTCAAAGAGCTTGGAATATCCTTGTTACAATCATCCATCATAACCTTCCCCGACAAGGCTCTCAAGCCACTGGCGAGAATCGCTTCAAAAGCGTGTTCCGTGTGGTGCACTGTTTCCATATCCACAATCGTCGTCGTTCCTCCAAGGAACAATTCCCCGATTCCAAGTAAGGCTGAATTATAGAGAGATTCAGGATCATGCCCACCTTCTAGCGGCCAAATTTTTAATTTAAGCCAATCCAAGAGTTCTAAGTCATCCGCCTGGCCGCGAAACAAGGTCTGGCAAAGATGTATGTGGGTTTGGATCAAACCAGGAATCAGCAAATCCCCTCGCAGGTCAATCACTTGATCGGCAGGTTGTTCAATGACTCCCCCAATCTCCACAATTCGTGACTCATCAACGAGCAGATCGCCCTGAACAATCTCACGCACTGCATTCATCGTTATAATCTTAGCATTTTTAAATAGAATACGCATACCCAATCCCACCCTTTCCCTGCCTACCAAGGCTCTATTCACCGATCAAAAGCGTATAGCCTTTCGTAGTACAATGTGTGACATTCAGTGTGATATTCGCACCGCGAACATCACACATCGAGCCCCGGTAAAAGTCACATCTCTCCAAGCCATATCAAGGCTA
>DHJG01000096.1:682-1023 GCA_002404215.1 Desulfosporosinus sp. UBA4726 | reverse complement strand
ATTTTCTCTGGGTCGCCGGCAACGATGCCTTACCCACAGCGTCGTTGATGACAGCAGCTACTGTCGGAAGCAGTGCAGGTTAACCGAGTCCTTTAGCACCAAAAGGGCCAGTGCACTCTGGGTCTTCCACAAAGAATATTTCTATATTTAGGCACATAAAAAAACAACCGTAACTTCTCTATAAACCATCCCTAGCTCATAGAGAAGCAATTACGGTTGCTTCGTAGACACCCTTGATCCCATTATCAAGGATATATGAGTTTACTAATCTTTATTCAAATTTTTCTAACCTTAATCTATACTATACCTATTCGCGGTTCATCTAAATTTCCCTACCTGGT
>DHJG01000096.1:0-646 GCA_002404215.1 Desulfosporosinus sp. UBA4726 | reverse complement strand
CTCGAAAACCTGCTTTTGCTAGCACCCATCCCACTCCAGTGGCTTGTTTGTTTCTCATTCGCTCGCTTCTCCCTTATATGTATAGTCAAAACCTTAGGCACAATCAGCTAAGTTTTTGGTAAGTCTGTTATCCGTTAAGTTGATCTCTTGCTATTTTGCGCCCGCAAAGCATCGTATTGCTCCGGGGTATCAACATCTTGAAAAAAACTATCCTCCACAGGATACTTCCACCAGCGTTCAGGATAGCGGTGTAAGACTTCCCTCCCCCCCTGCTCTCCTCGCAGCTCTAAAAGTTCAGAAACATAGTGCCGATAAAAAAATACAGGTGATACCGCCTTATCTCCGGCTATCGGTACCAAAAAATCCGGCTGGCTCCTCAGCACCTGTTGCAAGCAGTCTGCAAGCATTTGTGCCGTAATCCCTATCTGGTCTCCGGGCAAAAAACTAATATACTGGACCTCACTGTTCAAATCTTGTAGACCAAAGCGAATCGTCTCCGCAAGTGGCTTGGGACTTGGTACTTGAATCCAAATTCCCCCATACGAATTAAAGATTCGAATACGGTCTTCCGTGAGATAGGCCTCCATGGGATGCCTCGCGACAACATAAATTTGAGTGCCCACTGAGAGAGAGGATACGCCCAACG
>DHJG01000101.1:1098-2837 GCA_002404215.1 Desulfosporosinus sp. UBA4726 | reverse complement strand
CTATCCTGTCGTTCATAAACTGCTCAGAGGTGGTGAAACGACAGTGTTATTACGTTGCCCTAATTGTCATAGTATGGACCATTTAAGTAAGTGGATCCAATACACGGCCGAAACCCTAAAAATGCATATCATTCCAGCTGCTAAAAATCATATCTATGTCTGCCCAAAATGCCTAAATACTTCACCTAGCGCAAGTCTTCCGTATATTAAGCATTAGGAAATCTGAGGTTACTTAATTTTATTGCCTAAATTTATTAATTACAAAAATAGTTCATTATTCAAAAAATGCTACCCGTCTAATTATCCTGTTTTACTTAACAAACAAACCCCTAGGGATTATTCATCCCTAGGGGTTTGTTTGTCTGCTTATACTTCTTGAAAAATCGGAATAATCATTGGGCGTCTCTTCGTCTTATCATAAAGATGTCTGCTCACAGCATCCCTAACACGATTTTGTAAAATAGAGGTTTCAGGGATACCATCCTGAAGACTCCGGGCAATGGTCTGTCTTGTGATCGCTTTTACCTGATCGAGCATTAGGTTGGACTCTCGAACATAGACAAATCCACGGGTGACAACATCTGGACCAGTTACTATAGTTTTAGTTGAGCTGTTGAGCGCTAAAATAATGATAAGAATTCCATCTTGAGATAGGAGAGTTCGGTCTTTCATAACGCTATTTCCGATATCCCCAACTCCCAAGCCATCAATAAAGACTCGCCCAGCAATTACGTTGTTAGCAAACTTTGCTCCATGACTTGTAAACTCTATCACATTGCCAATCTCAGCCACGAAAATATTTTCCCGCGGAATTCCAACTTGCTCAGCTAATTCAGCATGCTTCATGAGCATGCGGTATTCCCCATGGACTGGAATAAAGTACTTAGGTTTTACCATGGTGAGCATTAGTTTAAGCTCCTCTTGACTGGCGTGACCAGAAACGTGCATCCCGGAAATGGACTCATAGATGACTTTGGCACCTAATTTAAAGAGCTGATCAATATTCCGTGAGACTGCTTTTTCATTTCCAGGAATGGGAGAAGCAGAAAGAATCACCGTATCCCCTGGATATATGGAAATCTGACGATGATTATGCATTGCCATGCGAGTAAGTGCAGCCATTGGCTCGCCTTGACTGCCTGTTGTTAGGATGCATACCTCATTAGCCGGTAAGCGCATGGCCTCGTCCACATCAATGAGTGTATCTTCCGGTATATCAAGATAACCCAGATCAGAGGCTATGCTAACAACATTGATCATACTTCGGCCGACAGTAGCAACTTTACGATGGTATTTATAGGCGGAGGAGATCGCTTGCTGAAGTCTATTGACATTGGAAGCAAAACTGGCGAAGATAACTCTCCCCTTAGATTCTGCAAAGGCCTTGTCAATATTTTCTCCGACATATCGCTCAGACTTTGTAAAACCTGGGCGTTCTACATTTGTACTATCAGACATGAGACATAGAACGCCTTTGTCCCCAAGTTCCGAAAACTTATGTAAATCAAGAACCCCCCCGCTCACCGGGGTATGATCCAGTTTGAAATCTCCAGTGTGAACAATAGTCCCTAAGGGAGAATGAATGGCTAAACCGACAGTGCCAGGTATGCTATGGCTCCCATTGATAAAGTCTACGGTAAACGAACCCAGTTTGATAGTATCTCTAGGCTGGATGACATGGGTGGTTACTTGTCCCAATTTAGCTTCTGTTAGCTTATATTGAATTAAACCGATGGCTA
>DHJG01000101.1:620-905 GCA_002404215.1 Desulfosporosinus sp. UBA4726 | reverse complement strand
TATCAGGTCTTTATTTTCAATGAGGTAAGTATAATCTGGTATAACGAGGTCAACCCCCAACATATCATCGTCAGGAAAAGCTAGACCCGCATCGATTAACAAGATTTGATTATTATAGCGGATGGCGGTTGTATTCTTCCCAATTTCCCCTAATCCGCCGAGAGGGATAATTTGAAGTTTGCTTTCTTTGGTCAAGTAAAGATTACCTCCTATTTTAATTTATAGAAAACTTGGCAAGCACCAAGCCTTCAAGGGCTGACCAAGAATGGTATAAAAATCAGTTCT
>DHJG01000101.1:0-390 GCA_002404215.1 Desulfosporosinus sp. UBA4726 | reverse complement strand
TTAAGTGCTACTTTATCCCAGTTGAATTCATTTGTGATTGTCGCCATTATATAGTCTTTTCAGAAACTATTATAAGAATACGTAAAAATACAAACGCCCACGGTATTTAAAGGTATTCTTAAGGAGTATCATGTCCGCACGTAACTAATAATACTTACTATAACTTATTAGAATAGTTATTGCAAGGTTTGTGACATTTTAACATTTCAGTCTATAGGCTAAAAAGAAATCCAGCTAAACTCGCTGGATTTCTTACTAATCAAATTTCAAGTGATGTACGAGAAAGGTTCATATTGAGTTGTTGAGACACTTCTTATCTCACATTCTCTCGTTCATCGTAATGTAATTTCGTCTAGGTGCTACACTTTTATAAGCCGGCCTTATGATTTT
>DHJG01000052.1:8397-8602 GCA_002404215.1 Desulfosporosinus sp. UBA4726 | reverse complement strand
AGAGCAATCGTGTAGGGTATTTTGATAAATCTCCCAAGCATTGCGACAACCGACGCTAAGAGTAAAAGCCAAATAAATGTAAATGACATAACCTCAGCCATTCTTACCAAGTCCCCTTAATCGTTAACTCACCATCATACGAGGAAATGATTCGGTATAAGTCAGGCCGACGGTCTCGAAAAATCCCCCACTCGAGTCGCTGCTT
>DHJG01000052.1:2002-8230 GCA_002404215.1 Desulfosporosinus sp. UBA4726 | reverse complement strand
GGACCTGCAATAAAGGAAGAGCCGTAGAAGGTAATACTAGAATCGTCATCTTCCTCAATCCCAATCCGGTTCGAAGCAATCACCGGAATCAGGTTCGCCGCGGCATGCCCAAACATACAAGTCTGCCAGTGATCCTTAGAATCAATGGAGCCATCTTCGGGCTCCGATCCGATGGCCGTGGGATAAAAAAGTAGTTCAGCGCCCATTAAGGCCATACATCGAGCTGCTTCCGGATACCATTGATCCCAACAGACCCCAACTCCAATTTTAGCGTATCGAGTATTCCAAACCTTAAAGCCTGTATCCCCCGGGTTAAAATAGAATTTTTCTTCATAACCCGGACCATCTGGTATATGACTCTTACGATATTTACCCAGTACGTCTCCGTCAGCATCAATGACAGCCAACGAATTATACCGAGCATAGTTTTTTTTCTCATAAAAGCTGATCGGCAAGACCACTTGAAGCTCTTTGGCTACTTTCTTAAAATGATTAACGGCTTTGTTCTGTTCCAATTCCGTCGCATAGACATAATAATCCGATTTTTCCTTTTGACAGAAATACGGGGTCTCAAACAGCTCTTGCAGCAAGATAATTTGAGCGCCTTTTCCCGCTGCTTTCCTAACCAATACATCCGCCTTCGCAATATTGTCGTCAATGCTACCTGAACAGCTCATTTGAGTGGCCGCCACTTTTACGTTTCTCACACTAAGCCTTCTTCCCTGCGGGCATTTGCTGTGTTGTACAATGCACATTCCCGCCCTCCCTGATAATTGCCATGCCATTAACCATACGTATTCGTCTTTCTGGATATAGTTCACCCAGTACCTGTGCCGCTAAGCGATCAGATTCTTTTGCTCGGCCTCCGAAAGCAGGCAAAATTAGTCCCCCATTAACAAAGTAAAAGTTCAGATAACTCAATGTATAGCGCTTACCAGTCTCTGTATCGCACAATTTCGGTGGCTGCTGGATCGGGATTACTTCGAATTTCCTTCCCAGGGCGTCGGTTTCTCTGCTTAATATCTTTAAGTTCTCTCGGGTGATCGCGTAATTAGGATCCTCCGGATCGTTACAAACCTGCATCAAGATTTTACCCGGGGCTGCAAAACAGGCGATATTGTCCACATGACCATCTGTCTCGTCCCCGTCTAACCCGTTCTTGAGCCAGACTACCTTCCGTATATTCAAGAATTTCTTCAACTCAGCTTCGATTTGTTCTTTGGTTAGTTCGGGGTTTCGATTTGGATTCAAGAGGCACTCCTCGGTAGTTAGAAGCGTGCCTTCTCCATCCACATGAAGAGAACCCCCTTCCATAACAAGAGGAGCATCAAACCTTTTCAATCCGCAAGATTT
Organism: Desulfosporosinus sp. UBA4726; assembly: GCA_002404215.1. Lineage (GTDB taxonomy): Bacteria > Bacillota > Desulfitobacteriia > Desulfitobacteriales > Desulfitobacteriaceae > Desulfosporosinus. The sequence continues at coordinate 6,877 of DHJG01000052.1, read as the reverse complement.
AAGAATTTGAGGGGCCACCAGATCGTCCAAATCCCACGGCGCGTATTTGCCTCCCCAGGAATTAAACTTCCAATTAACTCCCGAAACATCCCCAAGATCATTCACTAGAAATGTCGGTCCATTATCCCGTAGCCACGCATCATTATGCTCAATAGCAAGACATTCAATTCGCTGGTTTTGAAATAAGCCAGAGTGCTTTTCTAGATCGGCGGAATTTGCCACAACCGTAATGAGTTCAAATTCGGCAATAGCCTGGATAATCTCGGCATAGCCAAGGCAAACCGCTTCAAAGTCCTCCGGATGACACATAGACGCTTGAACAGGCCACGAAATAAAGGTACGCGTATGCGTGACCCATTCTGCGGGCATTTTATAGTTTAAGTTTATCGGATACATTTCATTCCCTCTTATTCTTAGTTGTTTTAAAGCATGCACCATGGCTAATCTATATCTGCCTTTGGATAAGAACCAAGAAACTTATAAAATGTTGTTTTTCGCTTTACCATAGTTAAAGCATCTCGAACGTCTGGATTGGTCATATGTCCTTCAATATCGATAAAGAAGATATATTGACCAAATTTCCCACGAGAAGGTCTGGATTCAATCTTACTCAAGTTAATATCCCACAAACTTAATATATCCAGAATGCAAGATAAACTGCCTGGCTTATGTTCTGTTGTAAAGACGATCGAAGTCTTGTTCTGTCCGGCACTAGAGTGAACGGATTTTTTTCCTACAACAACAAACTTAGTGAAGTTATTATCCTTATCCTGAATATCCCGAAGGACGACTTCAAGTCCAAAGATTTCTGCAGCTTGTTCCGGCCCTATAGCTCCCGCAGTAATTCCGCTCTTTTTAGCTTGTTGTGCCCCTTCTGCATTACTATTTTTTAAGTACAGCTCAGCTTTTGGTAGTTGCTTTTCTAGAAATAGACGACACTGACCAGCTGACTGGGGATGTGTAAAAACCTCAGTTATATCCTGCCACCTAGCCCCAGGCGTAACCATTAAAGTCTGTGATATAGGAAGAATTAATTCATCAATAATAAGCAAATCCACTTCCCAGGCCAAAATATCTAAAACGACATTGACTGACCCCTCCAAAGAATTCTCTAAAGGGATAACAGCCAAATCCAATTCGCCATGTTGTACGGCTAAAAGCGTTTCTCGAATACTAGGCAACCCAACCAATTCTGCAGGATTGTTAGAGGTATAAATTAGCGCAGCTCGTTGGGTGAAAGTACCTTCCGGACCAAGAAAGCCAATTCTTAGCATAAAACCCCTCCGTCATTTTTGTTTTGCTATTTAATATGTAGCCTTCATTATACAATAAAATAAATATATTTAAACATCGCTTATACTAAGAATAAGTTCTTCTTTTAAAAAAGTATAAGAAGGCAATCTGTATCTATTTTCTAGATACAGATTGCCTTCTTATACTTGCTGGAAATTTAATGAACCATATTGCTACTTGGCTGTGATTGCTCAAATTCGTTACTAGACTCACCAAAATGCGAATAATCAGCATTTGTTTTAACTTGTTTAGAGGTCTCTTTGGTAAGATCGTCGGATGATGCAAATATAGTTGGATCAGCTAAGGAAACAATGGCTTTCGACGCAGTTAAACCATAAATCATGTGGCTCCATGCTGACGAATAATGCGTCTTAGTAAAGCGTAGCTTTTTAAATAAACCGATCTTTTGTCCGCCATTAAATATAACACTCCAAGTTAACATCGAAGCGGCAAGTCCTTTACTTAAGTAATGATCTTTGCCTGTTTTCTTTAGCACAAAAAATAACGGAATTCCGGAAAGAGAACCAACTACTAAATGCAGTAATTCGCCTAATATAAGGTTCTTTCCTTGTTTGGTTCTAAAAGGAGCAACGAATAGTTGCCCTGCTAGTTGCCCAAATGATTTCACTTCGCTCTTTCTAGCCTTATAAAGCAAATTATGAGACACACTCATAGAAACAGCGCCTATTAAACCTCCAAGAAGCCCAGTAGTAATTGAATCCTTCATCTTGCCTATTTTCTTGACTGAATCCGTCAATTTTATAAAAGACATCAACATTTTTAGAACCTCCCTTAAATATCGCTTTATCCTATATTGCTCTGAATTAAGAAGTTCTAAGATTGTAATTTTTCCCAAAAATAATATCTTATCGCTGGAAAGACAGAAAAAAGAAGAGGTTTTATCACCTCTTCCTGAGTTTATATTATCTAACTATTACAACTAATTACTTACAAACCTTTCATTACAATAAGCTTCACTAAATCTAGAACGCGGTTTGAGTAGCCCCATTCATTATCATACCAAGCTAATACCTTAACCATACGGTCTCCAAGCATAATGGTCGATAAGGCATCAACAATGGAGCTGGCGGGGTTGCCATTAAAGTCATGCGAAACCAAAGGTAATTCTGTATATTGGAGGTATCCCTTTAATTTCCCGTTTGTGGCTTGGAGTAAAGCCGCATTGACTTCTTCTTTGGTTGTTGGCCTAGTCAAATCGGCGACAAAATCAACCAAGGAAACATTCGGCGTAGGAACTCGGACTGCCATTCCACTCAATTTGCCTTTCAATTCCGGTAAGACAAGCGCAACGGCTTTAGCTGCACCTGTAGTCGTTGGAATCATGGATTGATAAGCGGACCTAGATCGACGCCAATCTGAATGCTCGAAATCCAAAATACGTTGATCATTTGTAACTGAATGGATGGTTGTCATCATCCCTCGTTCAATCCCAAAGGCATCCATTAGAACTTTAGCGACCGGCGCCAGGCAGTTCGTCGTACAAGAAGCGTTAGAAATAACATGATGCCGAGCTGGATCATATTTCTCGTCATTAACCCCCATGACAATCGTAATATCTTCGTCTTTACCTGGAGAAGAAATAACAACTTTTTTGGCTCCTGCGGTAAGATGTTGTGCTGCGTCGTCACGTTTCGTGAAGCGACCAGTCGACTCGATAACGATATCGACACCAAGTTTACTCCAAGGCAAATCTAATGGACTTTTCTCAGCAAAAATTTCAATACGCTTTCCATCTACAATCATTGTGCGACCATCAATTTCCACCGAATTGGGCAAAATTCCATGAACCGAATCATACTTGAACAAATGGGCTAATAAGTCGGGACTTCCCAAATCATTGATGGCAACCACTTCAAAGGGGAGAGATTGATTTAGGGCAGCACGCAGTGTAAGTCGACCAATTCTACCAAAACCATTAATTGCAACGCGTATACTCATACTTGTTATCCTCCTCATAATTCGGCATCTACAAATCCGGTCAGTGAGCTAGTTTTTGCTTAAGTAGATAAATTCTCATTCGATTTAGATTTCCCTGAAATAGCGAAAAACTTGCAACGCTCGCTTTGCAAGTTTGAATCATCTGATCATACTATTCAGATTAGGTAGGTTTTGTTTCAGAGCATTAAAAATATTGTGTTATTCTTTAGTATTCTCACTAATTATATCATAAATAATACCAACTTATATGATATAATCGACACATCATTAAAAGAAAGGATGGTACTTGTGAAAAAAATAATTTTTTCAATACTTACATCACTTGCATTAGTCTTAGGCACACCTTTTATAACGCAGGCTAGCCCATTAGTTTACTCATCAGAGCGAATATCTGGACAAGACAGAGTTGAAACGGCTCTTAAAATATCGGAAAAAGGCTGGGATTCAGCTCAAACAGTTATTTTATGTGAAAACTCTGATTACCCAGATTCTATTGCCTCTACGCCTTTTGCCGTTAGCTTAAATGCTCCGATCCTACTAACCGCAGGCGACTCTATTGACCAGCGAGTTGTCAGGGAACTACAACGATTAAAGCCCCAAAAGGTCATTCTTCTTGGAGGAATCGCTTGTTTAAAACCTACTATAGAAAAGGAATTAGAAAATTTATCGTTCGAATGGGAGCGTATTGGAGGGATAGATCGTTATGAAACGTCAGTCCTTCTTGCCAAACGCTTAACCAGTGATTCATTAATCCTTGCTAACGGGGATGATTTTCCGGATGCTTTATCTGCCGCGACGTATGCAGGAATCAAGCAGATCCCCATCGTTCTTACGTCAACATCGCTTCCTGATTCTGTAATTCGATACTATAAGGAAACGGCGCCTAAGCACCTAGTCGTTATTGGTGGAGAAGTAGTCATTCCTACCAATAATTTAACTGAAAATAAGTTTACGGTTGAAACTCGTTTGGGCGGTCAGGACCGCTACGAAACCAACGCCAAGGTCGTTTCCTTTATGAAAGACACCTATGAATCAAATGATCTTTTCTTGGCATCTGGCATCACCTTCCCTGATGCGGTGGCCGGCACAGTTCTTGCTTCAAAAGAAAAAGCTCCCCTTTTGCTCACAGAAAAGGAAGATATTCCACCTTCAGTTTACAGTCTGATGCGCGAGCATATGAAAGTTGAACCCTCATCTATAAGCACAACCAATAGTGTCAACGATAATTCTAAAAAAGGAAGGATTACCGCATCAGCAGGCCTAAATCTAAGAGAGACCCCTTCATCAACTGGAGCAATACTTATCATCATTCCAGAGGACACGACGATTGATCTTATTGATAAGCAGGATCAATGGTACAAAACAACCTATCAATCTAAAACAGGATGGATTTCTGCCGACTATGTAACACCAACCTCAACGACTAACAATTCAACTTCTATTGATATAAGTGCCAACGGTACGGTTTATATTTTAGGAGGAACAGGTATTATTAGTTCTAATACCCAGAACATAATTCAAGGAAAAGCTACTTCTAAAAATAAGAATAATCTTAAAGACTTCCCTTCTCTTCCTTCAGAAATTAAGAAACCCGAAACTCCATCAAGAGGTGATGACAACATT
>DHJG01000052.1:707-1892 GCA_002404215.1 Desulfosporosinus sp. UBA4726 | reverse complement strand
TTATGATCCTTCCACAGAAACTCTCGTTGATCCTTTTCTAGGAATTCCTGAAAACGCATTAGCAGGCAAGACGATTATGATAGACCCTGGACATGGTGGACCGGATACAGGAGCAATCGGTCCTAATAAAACCTATGAAAAAGCTAACAATTTAGCTATATCACTTGCCTTAAATGCTATTCTAAAACAAGCTGGTGCAAAGGTTATCTTAACCCGAGATACAGATATATCACCAGCTGAGAATTATTCAGAAATTAATGACCTGCAAGCCCGAGTTGACTTTGCCAACGAAAATAATCCCGACCTATTTATTTGCATCCATAATGATTCATTTACCAACCCAACTGTGCAAGGCACATCCACTTATTATTCCGAAGAGAGTCCTAAACATACTGAGAGCCTCCAACTTGCTAAAAGCATTGAATCTGCCGTAATTGACACGGTCAAAACAAACAATCGTGGCGTTAAAGATGAAAGATTTTATGTTTTACGCTATACAAACATGCCTTCCATTTTGCTAGAGGCAGCCTTTATTTCTAGCCCTTATGAAGAAGCCAGATTACAGAACTCGACATTTCAAAATAACGTTGCCGCCGCCATCTTCCATGGCATCTATAATTATTATAAAACCTCCTAACCAACGATTCGAAAAGCATTATTCAATCCATCCTAGGTTTTGATTAACTCAACCAAAAAAGAGATACTTGCATTTTATGCTGAGTATCTCTTTTTTATTTGTTCTATTTCCTAAGCAAGCAATTAAAAGTCAGGTGAGATAGATTATAGGCTTTTAGCTTTTGGCTTGTGCCAAGATAGAAGCTGCTTGTGACTGCATATAATCTAAATTCCACTGCCCATATTTAGTATCCTTACGATGATCTACTAAATTATAATTTTCGCTTAGAAATTTTCCAAAATCCATAGTAACTTTAGTAGAACCCCAAATATTTACATGACTCGAATTGTTCATATCGGTTTTAAAATTGAACCCTATTTCCTCCATTTTATCGCAATAATTAATAAACGGAATATCATTTTGCTTGGCAATCGCGGCCACCTCATTAAACATCTTAGCAGGCTCTTTAACCCAATTATTTGTTTCGGCTGTACTATTATAATCATAGGGAGTGTTAGTGAAAATTAACTTAAAGCCATCTTTCTTAGACAGATCAATAATTTTATTTA
>DHJG01000052.1:0-514 GCA_002404215.1 Desulfosporosinus sp. UBA4726 | reverse complement strand
GTTAGTTCCTTCCATCGATCATGATATTTAAAAATTGGAAATACGTAATTTACTCTCTCTTTAGATGGTGTGGTATTTAAAATGGCATCAAGTTTATTAATAGAAAATTTCATATTATCAAGAACATATCTAATGTATCCTTCTTCGCCATATTCGTCTGTTAAACCCAAATAATATAGGTCAACTACCACGACAGGATTGTTATGTTTCTTCAGAACCTCCTTTAGCAAATAATAGGTAACATCTATTGGCTGTCCTCCAGTTGCATAGTTATAGCTTGTTATACCATATTGATGCCATAATACATTCGGATCGATGCCACCGTTCATGTGACTTGAACCCATTAAAACGACATCATAGGCATCTCCTGTATGATTATATAAACCCTCTATCAGCTTCTCGCGATGATTTGTTTTTAGTGTAAATATAGAGTTAAGCATTGCTATAATACACATTAACAGAATAACAAAGATCGAGCCTTTTATTATAGCTTTTCTAACCACTTGTTTCCTCC
>DHJG01000094.1:40102-43556 GCA_002404215.1 Desulfosporosinus sp. UBA4726 | reverse complement strand
ATGATCTGAAATAACAAATAGGCAAAGGGGCCTGTTCGAAAGCGCAGGTCCCTTTGTCATTATCAAATTGGAGTGAGATTAGCATGGAATTAGAACTAACAACTGCCAAAGAAATTAGTGAAACATCTAAAAAATATAACTTACATTCTTGGAGCGCACAAGGGGCGTTGAATCCTAAGGTTATGATTGGTGGGGAGGGCATTTATTTCTGGGATGGCGAAGGAAAGCGTTACTATGATATGTCTTCCCAATTAGTGAATTTGAACATCGGTCATGGCAATAAAAAGGTTATCAAAGCGATACAGGCACAAGCTGAACGTTTGGCGTATTCTTCACCATCCTTTGCCATAGATGTCAGATCTCAATTGGCAAAGATGGTTGTCGAGCTAGCACCCGCTAACATGGGGAAAGTGTTTTTTACATTAGGTGGAGCAGATGCCAATGAAAACGCCATTAAGATAGCCAAAACAATAACTGGGCGCAATAAAATCTTTTCCAGATACCGTTCCTACCATGGATCTACCTATGGTGCAGCAAATTTAACGGGGGAACCCAGACGATATACCTGCGAACCTGGTATTCCGGGATTTGTGAAATTCTTCGATCCTTATATCTATCGATCCCCGGTGCCCTTCGCTAGCGAAGAAGCAGCGACGAAGTATTATTTAGGCCAGTTGAGGGAGCACATCATCTATGAAGGCAGAGAAGCGGTAGCTGCAATTTTTCTGGAAACTATTACAGGCAGCAATGGTGTGATTATTCCGCCCCAAGGTTATTTAAAGGGAATTCGTGACATCTGTGATGAGTTTGGTATTTTGATGGTCTGTGATGAGGTCATGACCGGATGGGGACGGACCGGGGAATGGTTCGGAGTAAATAATTTTGATGTACAACCGGATATGATAACCTTTGCCAAGGGTATTACCTGTGGCTATGCGCCACTCGGGGGCGTTCTGGTGAGTAAAGAGATTGCTAATTACTTTGATGAGCATTTTCTAAGCTGTGGGCTGACATATTCTGCACATCCTTTGGGTTGCGCAGCAGGGATTGCCACCATTGAGTTTTACAAGGAAATGGGACTCATTGGGCAAGCTAAAGAACGAGGGGTCACCTTGGGGAAACTGCTAGAAGCACTTAAAGAAAAACACCCGTGTGTGGGAGATGTACGCTACATTGGTTTATTCTCCGCGATTGAATTGGTCAAGGATAAAGCTACCAAAGAACCTCTGGTTGAATATGGCTTGGACCCGGACAAAACTATGAAAAAGATCGTTGGAATGTTAGATTTCAAAGGCTTTTATACCTATTCCCATGAAAATTCGCTGATGGTTGCACCGCCTTTGATTATCACAGATCAGGAATTGAAAGATGCTATGATGATTATGGATGACGTTTTAGGCGCTGTCGACAAGATATTAATTGGGGAAATTTCATGAGGCACGAATGATGTGTCCCCATACCTTATATTTAGGAGGAAATATGACGAACAAATATTATATGCCAACCAGAGTCATAATGGGTGATGACTGCATCACTAAGAACAGCGAACTATTTATACCCCTTGGGAAGAAAGCGTTGATCGTGACCGGTACCCAATCAGCAAAACGAAACGGTTCAGAAAAAGACGTTAAAACTGCCTTAGAATCTGTAGGTATTCAGTATCAAGTGTTTGATAAGGTTATGAGCAATCCAACCATCTCCTGTGTCTATGAAGGTGCTGCCTTTGCCCAGGCAAATGATGTGGATTTTATTATTGCCATTGGCGGGGGTTCGCCTATGGATGCAGGCAAAGCTATTGCCTTATTGGCCGCTCAGGATATTGAGGAGGGGAGCTTATTCTCAGGAAATTATGAAGATAAGGTGTTGCCTATGGCCTTTGTGCCAACTACGGCAGGGACAGGGGCAGAAGTGACGCAGTATTCGATTTTAACCAATGATAAGGCTCAAACTAAAACAAGTATAGCCTCCGATTTATTGTTTCCAACCGTCACTTTCCTCGATGCCAAATATACGGTGCATCTAGGAGTAATTACCACAATTAATACGGCGATCGACGCCTTAGCCCATGCTGTTGAAGGCATGCTGTCCGTTAGAGCATCCAGTGTTTCTAATGCTTTGGCGGTCGAGAGTATTCGGATGATTATGAACTGTGTGCCCGTCATGTTGCAAGCGTTGCAATCAGGGTCTGAGGATGTCATTAATCTAAAACAAAGGGAGCAATTGTTAGAAGCCTCCTTTATGGCAGGAATGGTTATTGCCCAAACCGGAACAACGGCAGTGCACGCGATGGGATATTCCTTGACCTACTTTAAGGACATTGACCATGGTCGGGCCAACGGGCTTCTCTTAGGTGAATATCTGAAGCTTGTAGAAATGGTACGACCGGATTTGGCTGGAAGGATCTTGGCAGCGATGAATTTTTCTGAAGCTGAGCAGTTTAGAGAACTACTGAGCAAATTTTTGGGTGAGAAAGAAGAAATTAGCTCTGAAGAAATCGATCAGTATAGTAAGCTGGCCATCCAAACCAAAAACATTGCCAATTGTGTGGTCAAACCGATAGAAGAAAATATAAGAACAATGTTTGAACTGTCATTTGCAAAGTAAAACGTGATTGGACTAAAGCTAAAACATCGATAACCAAATTCTAAACCAGGAGGGCAGCATGATGGAAACTATTCAAATGACAATCAATAAATTGGCGGAAGAATTGAAACCCGCTGTTGTGGATTTTTGTCAGAGACTCCTCCGCATACCAGCTCTTTCTGGAGATGAAAAAGGAGTAGCGGATCTCTATCTGGCAGAAATGGAAAAACTAGGTTATGATCGTTCTTTTCGTGATCGCTGGGGAAATGTTGTCGGGATCATCGAAGGGACAGAACCGGGACCGGCCATTATGTACAATGCTCATTTGGACCATGTCGATACCGGTGATTACAGCGAATGGGGAGGCTATGATCCCTATGGGGGTGTCATTGATGTCAATGAAATGGAGAACCAGAACAGAGATGGGTATGAGTTCGTTGAAGTCATTCATGGCCGGGCGGCTTCCGATGTGAAAGCAGGTGGAGCATGTCAGATCTACTCGGGAAAAATCATCCTTGAACTTAGGAACTTGGGCTATCCCGTCAAAGGACGCTACATCTTTACAGGCGTGGTTCTGGAAGAGCCGGCTGAACAGCTGGGAATGATCAAGCTGCTCGAGGATACTTTTCCGGAAGAAGGGATTACTTACGATGGCGTTGTATCCTGTGAAGCAACCTCTTTAAAACTGTATTTAGGACACCGAGGTAGAGTTGAGTTAAAAATTACTGTTTCTGGTGTAACCTCCCATGGGAGTGCTCCTTGGTTGGGGATCAATGCCGTCAATAAAGCAACTAAATTCATTGACAAAGTCGAAAAAGTTGTGGCTGCTGATCATAAAACGGACGAACATCTTGGCAACTCCAGTATTGCG
>DHJG01000094.1:39623-39996 GCA_002404215.1 Desulfosporosinus sp. UBA4726 | reverse complement strand
AGAAGATCCCGATTTTAAGGCCACTGTGGAGATATCAACGGTACCTAGGACAACTTATACAGGTCTGACAGTTGCTGTCCCCAATGTTAAGGAAGCTTGGAAAATCAGTCCAGATCATCCCTTTACCCAAGCCGCTGCAGCGGGTCTAACGGCCATAGGACAACCGGTGAAATATGGCTACTGGGATTTTGGCACAGACCTTTCAGTGATCTGTGGAAGGGAGAAAAAACCGGCAGTCGGTTATTCTCCCATGCAGGAATTCTATTGTCACAGACCTATTGATAAAGTCAGGATTGACTACATGATTAAGGCTTTAGCTGGTAATGTTGCAATTTTCCGGGAGCTAACGGAGTTAGATAAAAATCAGTTTGCT
>DHJG01000094.1:38861-39502 GCA_002404215.1 Desulfosporosinus sp. UBA4726 | reverse complement strand
GACACCCACTGAATAGTCGAGCGAAGCGAGTTCGCTAATTGGGAAAGGAGTGAAGGTCCGATGGGTAGTTTAGATGAAATAATAATTTCGGAAATAATGAAAATTACAGATGAACTCTATCCGGATATGGTGGCCTTTGGGCAGAAATTGGTACAAACACCAAGTATCAGCGGAAGCGAAGGAACGTTGGCTGATTTGGATTTAGCAGAAATGCAGAAGCTCGGCTATGATAAAGTATTTCGCGATGCCCGCGGCAATATTGTGGGACTTGTCAAAGGGACAGAGCCGGGACCGACGATTATGTATAACTCCCATCTGGATCACGTAAGCCCAGGGGATATTAGCAACTGGCAAGGGTATGACCCGTATGGCGGACAAATCGATGTTTGTCAAGTGGATACTCAAGATAAACAGCCTGATGATGCAGAGTGCATTCATGGCCGTGGAGCGTCAGATGTAAAATGCGGCGAAGCCGTTCAGATTTATACAGGAGGACTCCTAGTCAAACTTCGGGAAAAAGGCTTTCCTATTAAAGGAACGTTCATGTTTACCGGTGTGGTCCAGGAAGAACCTGCGGAGATGGTGGGCATGCTTCATTTAGTCGATAAGACGTTCCCTGAAAAAGGCTTGACCTATGATGC
>DHJG01000094.1:12748-38741 GCA_002404215.1 Desulfosporosinus sp. UBA4726 | reverse complement strand
ACTGTATATGGTAGAACATCTCATGGAAGTGCACCCTGGTTGGGAATCAATGCGATTTATAAAGCCATTCCCTTGATTACCAGAATTAAGGATGAATTATATCCGTCATTCCCTACAGATCCAGAGTTAGGGCAGGCTTCTGTATCCTTGAACATTATTGAATGTTCTCCAGGAGCATTGTCTATCGTTCCGGACAGATGCCTGCTTTCTCTCGACCGTCGTACCCTGCCAGGGGAAACGGCAGCTTCGGCAATGGCTCAGATTCAGGAGATTATTGATGATTTGGCTGCTAAAGATCCCGAATTCAAAGCCGATGTTGTTGTTAAAAGCGCGCTCGAAACATCGTATACGGGCTTAGCTTATGAAGCTGCTAAAGATATGAGTCCTTGGAAGATCAGTCAAGAACATGTTTTTGTGAAAGCGGCTACGGCAGGACTGGAATCGGTAGGACAGATGGTCAAATACGGTTATTGGGATTTTGGAACTGATGCCAGCAAGACCTGTGGCATAGACCGAAAACCTACCATCGGATATTCTCCCATGCAGGAGCAATACGCGCATACTCCCTATGATAAATGCCGTACAGACTTTATGAAAATAGCTTTAGTGGGTAATGCGGCGATTTACATCAATACATCGGCGCAGGGGCCGGAAGCATTTGCTAAGGTTGAATGGTAGCCTGAATGATAGTCAGTGAGTGGCAACGGGTGAATGGTGGCGAGCAGTAGAGGAATGATGATCGTTGATCTTGTTAGGAGGTTTAAAGGATGGATTTGATAATTAAAAACGGCACAATTATTTCTTCTACAGAAACTTATCTAGCAGATATCGCCGTTAGTGATGGCAAGATAGCAGCCATTGGCAAAGACTTCCCGGAAGAAGGAGCGATTGTAGTTGATGCGAAAGGCAAACTGGTTCTGCCGGGTGCTATTGATGTGCATACCCATTTGGCCATGCCCTTTGGCGGTACAGTATCGGCAGATAGCTATATGTCAGGAACAAGAGCTGCAGCCTGTGGTGGGGTAACGACCGTTTTCGACTATCCAATCCAGAGAAAGGGTATGTCTATTCTCAACTTGATCAACGAGAAGAAAAACGTTTGTGAATCTGAGGCTTGTGTTGATTATGCCTTTCATTGCTGCATAACAGATTTGAATGGCGGCGAAATATTGGCAGAGATGGAAAAAGCCGTGGAGGAAGGGATCACCAGTTTTAAATGCTTTTTCGTCTACAAGAAGGAAGGCATGATGGTTGATGATGCAACCTTTGCTAAATTGTTATTGCGGGCTAAAGAAATTGGCGCCCTGATTAACATTCACGCTGAAAACCCGGATTTGATCGATATGAACATTGAATATTTCAAGAAAGAGGGAAAAACTTCTCCTTGGTACCATTATCTGAGTCGTCCTGAATATGTGGAAGCAGAAGGAGATAAGCGAGCAATCCACTGGGCCAAAAATCTTGACGCACCACTTTATATTGTGCATATGGCGGATAAAGAAGGCTTGGAAGCGGCGATGGATGCCAAACGGGAAGGCTATGAAGTCTATGTGGAAACTTGCCCGCAATATCTGGAATTTACCAGCGAGGTCTACAATCGGGAAGATGGACGAAACTTTGTCTGTTCTCCGCCCATGAAAGGTCAAGAAAGTCTTGATGCCTTATGGAAAGCCATCAAGACCGGTGGGATTGATACAATTGCCACAGATCATTGTCCGTTTCAAAGTTATGAGAAAGACTGGGGAAAGGATGATTTCACCAAGATTCCCAATGGCTGCGCCGGTATAGAGAACATGTATCCCTATATGTTGGCAGCAGCAAATATTGGCAAACTTTCCTTTAATAAAGTGGTGGAGTTATGTTCATCCAATCCAGCCAAAATCTTTGGCTGTACACAAAAAGGCTCCCTTACTGTGGGCAAAGATGCCGATATTGTGATTTATGACCCGGAAAAAGATTTTACCGTGACGGTATCAGCCATGCATTCCGATTATGATCATACTATTTGGGAAGGCAAAGAGTTGCATGGTTACCCGGTGATGACCTTTTCGAGAGGCAAATTGGTCTATCAAGATGGAGAATTTGTCGGAAAACCGGGCTGGGGTAAGTTTGTTAAACGGATCGGAAGAAAGTAAGGGTAAGAAGTTAGAAGTAAAGTAAGAGAAGATTAAGAAGTAATGGGGGGATGTCGTTTGCAGGTTAGAGCACTCAATGAATTTTCCGCTAAAAATGAATCGGATGGCTGTCTGCTTTGTTATACGGCCCCCTGTACAAAAAGTTGTCCTCATGGACTGGATCCAGCTAAAGTGATTCGCTCTTTTCGTTTTGAAAATATCAGCGACGCAGCAGAAGGTGTCGGGGATGGTGAATTATGCAAGGCGTGTGAGGAAAAGAGTTGCAAGGAAGCGTGTTTAAAAGGCAAGATTGATCGTCCAGTGAGAATTCCACAGCTATTGGACTTTGTGGGGAATTGGCAAAACCAACAAGGGAAACGTAAACTGACGAAGGTTGATTTGGGGATTGAATTTTGTGGTGTAGCTTGTGAAAATCCATTCTTTTTATCTTCCTCTGTTGTCGCTAGTAATTACGATATGGTGGCTAGGGCTTTCGCCATGGGATGGGCAGGTGCGGCTTTTAAAACTATTGGAACGTTTGTCCCCCAAGAAGTATCCCCAAGGTTTGCAACCATCCGAAAGGAAGGAAACTCGTTTATCGGCTTCAAAAATATTGAGCAAATATCGGATCACACCTTAGCCGAAAATTTAGATTATATGCGACGACTCAAGCAGGATTTTCCCCATAAAGTTATTATTGCCTCTATTTTAGGACAGAACGAAGCGGAATGGACGTTCTTGGCACGCCAAGTGACAGAAGCGGGAGTTGACATTATTGAATGTAATTTTTCCTGTCCGCATATGACCGGGGAAGGATTAGGTTCCGATGTCGGACAGAATCCTGAATTAGTTGCACTTTATACAGCAGCTACAAGAAAGGGAACACATTTGCCAATTCTGGCCAAGATGACACCCAATCTAGGAAACATGGAGACTCCCGCCCTGGCGGCAATGAAGAACGGTGCTACTGGTATCGCAGCCATTAATACCATTAAGAGCATCATGAATATTCATTTAGATAATTTCATTTCCGAACCCCAAGTTGATGGTAAGTCTTGTGTGGGAGGATACTCGGGTAAAACTGTAAAACCCATTGCCTTGCGTTTCATCCATGATATGAAGAAGCATCCTGGTTTGAAGGACACACCCATTAGCGGCATGGGGGGAATTGAGACCTGGCGTGATGCTGCTGAATTTATCGCCTTAGGCTGTGCCAATCTTCAGGTAACGACGTCGGTTATGCAATATGGGTACCGGATTATCGATGATTTGTGTGATGGACTTGCCACCTATTTAGGAGAAAAGGGGTTTTACTCAGTACAGGAAATGGTGGGTATGGCCTTATCAAATTTAGTACAGGCCGATGAATTAAACCGTCATACCATCGTTTATCCGAAGTTCGATCGGAGTCTTTGTCTGGGGTGTGGTAGATGTTATCTGTCCTGCTTTGACGGCGGTCATCAAGCCTTGGCAATGGATGGAGCAACCAGTATACCAATCCTAAACTCTAAAATGTGTGTGGGTTGTCAGCTATGTGCGGTTGTCTGTCCTGTTGGCGCAATTTCTCCCAGTAAGCGTATAGAAGCTTAAGTAAAGAGACTATGATTATAACTGCAACGGCGCAGGGAATGAGATTTTATCCATCTTTGAGGGGTAAAATGTTTATTCCCTTTTTCTTTTTAAAATTTTGTAAAGCGATGGATTAAGCAAAGCCATCTTTGGCAGCGGTTTAAGCTCAAACGTCCTGTTCAAGTGATGGCCGTGCCAAAGGATTGGCGCAAATCTTGATAATAAAGGAGGTCTGATTTATGAATGCACCTGAGATTCAGATAAAAAATGTAAGTATGGTCTATCCAGTTAATAATGGTCAAGACATTGTCGCTTTGACTGATGTAAATTTAGACATTCAGGAAGGAGAATTCATCTCCTTACTGGGACCTTCTGGTTGTGGAAAAACCACCTTGCTTCGGATTATTGCCGATCTAAATCAACCCACTGCAGGCAGTGTAGCCATACGTGGTCAATCCCCTAGGGACATAAGAATGCAACGGAAATATGGAATTGTGTTTCAAAATCCGGTTCTTTATGATTGGAGAACCGTTCGCAGAAATATTTGTATGCCTATGGAGATCATGGGAATTCCAAAAAAAGAGAGAACAGCACGAATTAATCGGGTGTTAGAACTGGTAGGATTACAAGATTTTGGCGACAAATATCCGTTTGAGTTAAGCGGAGGTATGCAGCAGAGAGTCGGCATAGCTAGAGCACTAGCCTTAGATCCAGAATTCCTGTTTATGGATGAACCGTTTTCGGCCTTAGATGAGTTTACCCGCGAAAAATTAAATGAAGATTTACTGAGTATCTGGAGTAAGGCCAAGAAAACAGTCATCTTTGTAACACATAATATACCAGAATCTGTTTTCCTATCGGATCGTGTTGTTGTCTTATCGCCGCATCCGGGTAGAATTTCCGCTATTGTCGATATCAATTTGCCCCGTCCGCGTGAAAACTCAATTCGGGAAACTCCAGAGTTCTACGAGTATGTAACTAAGATTAGAAGGAGTTTTGAGGGGGTGTGAGTGTGGCTATTGGCAAAAGAGAACAAAGGATTGTGGCAATTGTTTGGGTTATTGGGATTATTGTGGTTTGGGAATTAGCATCGTTTCTCTTGAAATATGTGATTCAGGATCCGATGGCTTCCGCGAAGCTTCCCTATCCGCATATAGTCGCAATGACATTCGTTGAAAATTGGAAAATATTATTGGAAGCAGGCCTAGTGACTTTTTCTAGGGCGGCGATTGGTTTTGCTCTGGGCTCCAGTGTAGGAATTCTGCTTGCTGTCTTAATGAGTTTATCTAAAACTATGGAACGAATTGCCTTTCCCTATTTAATTGTTTCCCAGATGATACCAGTCTTAGGACTTGCCCCGATTATCTTCAATATTGTGAGAGATATGAATGTATCACGAATCATGATCGCTGCTTATATCACTTTTTTTCCGGTCGCTGTCAATATGCTGAGTGGTTTAAAGAGTGTGGAGCAGGAAAAGAAAGATTTACTCTTTTCCATAGCTTCCAGTAAGTTCAAAGTCTATCAAAAATTGATGTTGCCGTTTTCCATGTCCTACTTATTTACCGGACTCAAAATCGCTGCCCCCATGGCAGTTACGGCCTCCATTTTGGTCGATATGTTGGGATCTAAAAGTGGTATCGGGGTTAAGATTCTCTATTCTCTGTATTCAAACTCATCAAATATATTTTGGGCCTCGGTTCTCACCAGTGCTTTCATGGGAATTATCAGCTTTTACGTTGTCGTCTTTGCTGAGCGGTTATGTCTACCATGGCAAAAAGCTACACCAAGGAAGGAAGGTGTAAGGGCATGAAAAGCAAAGTAATAACTATATTATGGCCTTTGGCCTTTGGTATTGCTCTTATTCTGGCTTGGCAATTTGGTCTATTCCATAAAGTTTTAGACTTAAAGCCATTTCAATTGCCGGTTCCGTCGGAAATCGCGTCAACCTTGGCGGCTAATTTGCCCAAAGCATTGAAGGATTGTGGCGTTACAATTTCAGGGGCCCTGGTTGGAATGATTATTGGTTCGTTGATGGGATTTATGATTGCGGCTATTGCTACATTTTTCCCCAAGTGGGGTTACGGTGGCATGATTGTGGTTACAGCCTTAAATGCCGTACCGATCGTAGCACTTTCGCCAATTATGAACTTATGGTTTTCGACAGGGATGGAGCAAAAAATTGCTGTTGTTACAGTCGTTTGCATGGCGGCGATGGCCATTAATGGCTACAGTGGCTTAAATAATATAAATCCCTATTCCATAGATTTAATGCACTCTGTAGCGGCAAGTGAGTGGACCATATTTAAAAAATTGCGTTTCCCCAATTCCTTACCCTATATCTTTACGGCCTCGAAGATTAATATTGCCTCATCGATTATTGCAGCCATTATCAGTGAATACTTTGCGGCATCAACCTCCGGTTTAGGATTTGGCATCAAAGATAATCTTCGTAAAGCTGAGATGGCAATGGGCTGGTCCTATATTGTAGTAGCCTCTCTGGCCGGTGTCATTCTGTACTGCGTTATTCTATTGGTAGAACGCGATGCCCTTAAATGGCACGCTTCACAAAAATAAAACAACATTAGGAGGGGAAACTATGAAGAAGAGCAAATTCACGAGTCTATTAGCGGTAATCATTTTGATATTACTGGTTGCCACAGGGTGTAGTTCCGGAAATTCAGCAGCAACAACTACGGGAACTGGGACCTCGGGCGCAGACAAGACGACTTCAGGTAAACTGGATAAAGTCACGCTTCAGCTTAAATGGTTACCGCAATCTCAATTTATGGGTTATTATGTAGCTCAAGCCAAGGGGTATTATAAAGATGCAGGAATTGACATCGAAATTCTGCCTGGCGGTAGCGATATTATTCCGGAGCAACAGGTCTATAACGGTGTAGCTAATATCGGCGTAACCTGGGATTCTAGTTTAATGAAGTATCAGTCCAAGGGCTGGGGATTAGTTCAAGTTGGTCAGATCTTCCAAAAAAGTGCTATGTTGCTAGTATCTAAAGCTTCTTCAGGAATTAACAGTCCGAAGGATCTAAAAGGAAAGAAAGTTGGTTCCTGGTTTGGGGGCAATGAATATGAAATATACGCCCTTCTAGAAGCCAATGGTCTTAACAAAGATACCGATTTAAAGATGGTGCAACAGGATTACACCATGAATCAGCTTCTGAAAGATGAAATCGACGCGACTTCCGCAATGACTTATAATGAATATGGTCTTCTGCTTGAATCAGGACTTAAGGAAAGTGACCTTCATGTCCTCAATATGAATGATGCCGGTGTCGCAATGTTAGAAGATTGCTTATTCGTGAATTCTGATTGGATTGCCAAAAATGAGGATCTCTATGTTCGTTTCTTAAAGGCTTCGATCAAAGGTTGGGCCGAAGCTTGTGCTAATCCGGAAGCAGCCGGAAAAGTCGTCTTTGATGTTGACCAAAGTGTATCCCTTGCACATCAGGTTTATATGGCCAAAGAAGTCGCTAAACTTGTTGTTCCAAAAGATTTTGATCCTGCTAAAATCGGTTATATGGACATGGCTGCAATCCAGCAAACCGCAGATCTTGCCCTTAAATATGGCTTGCTTTCCAAACCAGCGGTGATCTCAGAAAATACATTTACCAGTAAGTATTGGACAAAAGCAACTGCTAAATAACGGTTGAACTTAAATAGTCATCCTTCTTGTATTTCGGGTAATGATCCCTGAAAAGACCTCCTGTGGTAAATGAAATGTTTGCATTTATCACAGGAGGTCTTTCAATACTCTTTGTAGAGAGGTTGAACCCGTTGCCAAAGGCGTAAGTTAGTGGGGATATCATCGTCAAAGATTATTTATGTTTAGGGAATTTTGTGAGACACTTCTATTTCCGAACCCCTTAATCTTCTTCATCAAAATAGTCTGGTGGTAACATGGACCTCAACCCTTCAGGCATTAACTTCTCTGGTAGGAATTTAACCACTGCTCTCTCAATTATCTCGTTCTTTCCCATTCCCGAAGTATGGTGTGTCTTATCAACCCAATCCCATACTAGACCATTGATACGGACAGACAACTGCTCATATTTGACCCTCTCTTGTTTGGCGAACAGCTTGTCACGTTTATTTGCTTTAGTGCCTTTTGTATTTTTATTCGGCACAGCATCGAGCTCAGCTTCGGGATTGCTTGTATCTTCTGAGTTATCCGCGGGCTCTCTTGAACCAATACTCACTATTGATGCTTTAATCACTCCACTCATGCGATAGCAAATACCTCCTTAACAAAAGAAAGATACTCTGGTGCATTTTTAATATCAGGTTCACCGTTGGTCTGAGCTAATCCGTGTCGTATGGCTCGTTTGATAACAGTCTCAAATACCTTTATCTCGGGGGTTTCAGCAAAGTGTTTTCGTAGATCTTGAAGCATCACATTATGAAGATTAGTAGACTCTTGAACCATCGTAGGCAATATCCCTAAAATATTGATCTTGGAGCCTTGATTTTGGATGCTTTTTATTAGTACAAGTGTGTCGAAGATGCCATCAATAGCCAGACCCTCTGGAAGGACAGGTATGATAATATCCGTGGATGCTAATAGGGAATTCATAGTTTGTATGTCTATACTTGGAGAAGTGTCAATTAGAACATAATCGTACAGAGACTGTATCTGAGCAATTGCATTTTTCAAAAGGTATTTGGGGGCAGGGAATAGCTTGGCATTAATATGAGCTGTCACAGTGGGACTAAGATCAGAAAGAGAATTGTTTGATAAATACAGATCTACCCCAAATGCATTCCGCTTGATGTCTCTCATTTTTGCTTCACCAATTAAAACGTCATATATTGTTTTCTGTAGGTCGATCTTTTTTATTCCAAATGAAAATGCAATGTGACCTTGAGTATCCATATCAATTATGGCTACCTTATATCCGAGACTAACTAACCCTACAGCCATGTTTGTGACGGTCGCTGTCTTGCCTACCCCACCTTTTTGGGAGGCAACTGAAATGATTCGAGCACTTTTAGCGGTTTTAGAATGTCTGGCAGTTCTAGAATGTCTAGTCATGTGACACAACCCCCTCTTGAAATATGTATTTTAAAGTATCTGTTGGTATATTTTACCATATAATTCTAAGGGAGTACATACTCAAGTTGAGGAACATGCTGGTATGATAGCATGCATAATTGCTAGTGAATCTGCTAGCAGAAACTCAAATTAAAGCTAAGATAAATCAGTATCTGGTAAATTTTTGATATTGTTTGTGCCCGTGTGGCTTCTATCGGCTTCGCTCTTTACTTCTAAATTAGGTCTGATGCTAGGGATTTGAGAGCCCTTATCTCAATTTGATCTCAGTCTTGCTGACTGCTGATTTGTATTTATGTTGTTGTTCCGCCAGTATGATATAATCAGCTCGATGCATCGAATAATAGTTCCAATTCACGGATTTTAGTATAATATGTTTTTAGGGGGTAAATTTTATGACCAAGCAAAGCTTTATTGATCACGTACCAGCCAATATTGAGGAATTGAAGAAAAAATCGATTAATAAGTCAAATTGGAGAGAGCGGTTAGATTCTGTAAACGAACTGAAACAGTATGACTGCAAGGAATCAAGAGATATTATCTCGAAGTTAGCACTGCATGACCCAGTTTACAAGGTAGTGGAAGCTGCCTTCCGAGCGGCGCAAGCTTTCGAAATAACAAAAAAGGGAAAACCTTTTTATCTGGGAAAGAAGAAAAAGCGAAATCTCGATGCGAGTATAATTAAAATACTTGTTGGTGTCAGAAATTCTTTTGTGGGCGAATTTGATATCCAGGATTTTAAGGAAAAGTTTAAGATGATGGATCTTAAGACATATGATACATACGAGGGTGATATGGGCGATGAACTTGATGAATGGTTAAAAAATGCTGTATCATCTCTGCCTAAAAAGAGTAATACAACTTTCATCTCAAATAGTTAAGAAATTCAGTTAGCATGAAGACGTAAAATAGAGGACAACAGAGAAGTTTTCAGAGATGTTGAGCACACTGGTGTAGTGAGGTTTGTTTTTCCAAAGCTAAGCTGAATGATTGAGAATTGATAATAAAACGAATAAAGAGAAGCATATGGGCAAACGGCCCATATGCTTCTCTTTATTCATTTTATTATGCACGCTTCAACTAAAAAAAGGATTGAAATAAATAATACCTATAGCAAATATATGGATCTAAATATTTTGAGCGTAGTGGTAATGGAGGAGAAAAAATGACGTTATTATTTTCCTAATCCATAGGTTGTACAAATGCTACGGTATTGCAGAAATCCACAAAATATTTCATTATGCAACGATATTTCAAGAGTAGGTCTGAATTAAGACGAAACTTCTTACTTTTTTAATTATTATAAAATTTGCAATTTACTTAAATATTGCATAAAATGGGACTTATAAATTAATATACAATAAATTATATTGATATCGGTTGTACTGGCGTGGATATTGCTTATGTACTTATATAAGCACAAGTGATGGCAAGGGGGGATGGATTAGGTGTTAAATCCAAAATCCATAGCCCTACTGATTTAATAAGGTACACTTGTTATTCCAAGCATGTTAATAGAGAAATAGCTGCTTCGAGTTTCACTGTGAATGGTCTTTATCAATTTCCAGACGATAATAAAACTCAAAAATTATTTAGGGGGATAAATTAATGGCTATTTATGACCTAGAAAAATATAAACAAGAAAAGTTAGGTAAAGGTCAAATACCTAAAAAGAAAACTGGAACAAATTGGATGTCAAAACTACAGCTGAAGGTTTGTCTGCCTATCGTGATTGTAGGCTTAACGTATATATTTTTTATTGGGTTTGCGGCTTTTCTCATTCGATGGCCTTCATGAGTGTGCTCAAATGACAGATGATACTATACTAAATCGCCTGAAATTTTTGAGGCGATTTTTCTATGTAGTTTTAGAAGATTTAACTTTCTGGAAGCATTAATGTAGCAAAGGCCGCTCTGGCACGGGTGAATAGAACATTAAGGTACGGATGTTACAAAATTAGGTACAGAGCGTTGGAGGGGTAGACATAAAGAATCATCTTTTCTGGATCACTAGAATTATCCAGAAAAGATGATGTTATTAATCTTTCATCAAAACCGATAGGTCCAGAAAGATTCGTTCTCAAGCAGGTGACTGAACGAGTTCTCCAATGACTGTTCCTTGAATTTACCACTCGAAATACGTTCGAGAATCCCTTGTGATTGTGACCGGTGGGCTCGGATCGCGGCTAGCTTCACTTCAGACATGCTTGAAATGTCGTTGACAATATCCGGCGGGCCGAGCACATCTTGACAGTCTCGAGAAAAAGCATGTGCGTATACTATCGGCCGTTCCAGAGCGTTAAGACGAGAAATGGCACGGATAGTTACGTCACCTAGCGCATTGTGATCTGGGTGCACCGCATATCCGGGATAGTGAGTAAGGACTAGAGATGGTCGGATCTCGCGGAGGATCCGCTCAATTCTATCGACCAATAGTTCTGGGTCTTCAAACTCAACCGTTTTATCACGTAACCCAAGTTTAATTACATTTTGAATGCCGAGAGCCTGGCATGCTTCCTCCAACTCTGCTTCCCGAATATTAGGCAACGACTCTCGGGTGGCGAAGAATGGTTTTCCCATGTTTCGGCCCATTTGGCCCAGAGTACCGCAGATGTAAGTGACAGGAATACCCGATTTGGCGAAGAGTGCTAAGGTTCCACCACAGCCAAACGTTTCGTCGTCTGGATGGGGGAAAACTACGAGAACGTGTTGTTCCAAGAATAATTCCTCCCACGTTAATCAAATTTTATCCGATGGCTAACCGACACTAGCCCTCCCACTTCTTAAGCGGGAGATGGCGCTAAGCCCCTAGATAAGTTCAACTTACTTCAGACGGAGTTAAAACCCCGTCTGAAGTAAGTTTCTTTATAATTCAAACGGGGTCAAACTTAGTTCAAGAGCCACCGCAAGTCGTCCCTCTTGATCATGGCCAGCAAGCAATAACTGACCTTCTTGCTCCATCTCAAAATCAGTCAATCCTTCGGCGTAAACCCAGCCGAGTTCCATCTTGAGCCCGACGCGGTACGGGCCGTCACCTGTGATGATCCCACGTCCAAAGCGAATGCGACCATTACGAATATACGCACCCACAGTCATGGCGCTCTCATGGCTATGGACGGCATAAGCTCCGTTGGTCGTCTCTAGGTGGAGGTACACTTCGCGGTTGAGAAAACTGTTCAGCGCGGGTTGCACAATCAATTTATTAATTGGGTTCATGAACTATCCACCACCTTAACCAAGCTTTTAATTGATTATATACTATTTTTCTGCTTTTAACATCGATGTAGTCGCGCGTGAAAGTGACTATGACTGAAAAATACACCTACTAATAGCATAGACAATTATCTATATAACGGCTATAATACGTATATAGAGACTTATCAATATTACTATTCTATTAAGATACGGAGTGATTTTATGAAGTATAGTTACGCAGATTATGTTCCCTTATTTAAGGCATTTGCCGATGAGACACGCCTGAAAATCGTCGACTTACTGACTTGTGGCGAGATGTGTGCCTGTGAACTATTAGAAAACTTTAATATTACACAACCAACCTTGTCATACCATATGAAGATTCTGTCTGATAGTGGGATTGTAAAGGGGAGGCGTAATGGGACGTGGATGTATTATAGTAACAATGGCGAAGTAATAGATAATATTTCTAATTTATTATTCGAGATTAGATCAAATAAAGACAAATGTATGAGCAAGGATGATGGTAATATTCAGTGCTCACGAAAGTGCTGTACTGAGGCAGGTCCGCCTAATAAATAAACTTTAATGAGGTGAATATTAATAAACAAGGGGTGCAGTATTATGGAGATTACTAACAGAGAAATGAAAATTATCCACACCTCAACTCAATTGACAACTCATGATATGCTAGGTTCCTGGAAGGCCCGCTGGGGTGTTGATAGAATGAATTTCAAGGTAGAGGCCGGACTTTATAGTGTCGGGAAGCCCGATAAATCATCTCCTGTTCTAGTTACAGCTAATTATAAAATGAGCTTTGATTCCTTGAGGAAAGAATTAACCGAGTTAGATGCATGGATTCTGGTTCTTGACACGAAAGGGATCAATGTATGGTGTGCGGCAGGAAAGGGCACTTTTGGGAGCAAAGAACTTATAAACCGTATGGCCATTGTACAACTAGAGAAAGTTGTGTCACACAGAACGCTGATACTACCTCAATTAAGTGCACCGGGTGTAAGTGCCCACGAGGTTTTGAAATATTCAGGTTTCAAAGTACTTTATGGCCCAGTAGAGGCCAAGGATGTCAAAGCCTTTATTCATTCAGGAATGAAAGCCACTGCCCAAATGCGAACGGTCAGCTTCAGCGTCTATGATAGACTTGTTTTGACTCCGGTAGAATTGGTTAGTTCATTCAAGGTTTCCTTAATAATTTTTGGGATACTCTTTTTGTTAAACCTCATAGGCGTGGGGCCTTTTGGTTTAGTCGATTTTTACGCATATATGGGCGCGGTCATAATTGGCTGTGTGTTAACTCCAGTCTTGTTGCCATGGATTCCTGGTAGGGCCTTTGCATGGAAGGGTTGGTTAGTGGGACTTATATGGGCTGTCATGGTTAATATGTTTAACGGATGGCCGGGTGCACCTGAATATGGTTTATTAAGAGCACTGGGGTATCTAATGATTTTGCCTTCAGCATCTGCATTTTATGCAATGAACTTCACAGGCTCCTCAACGTTTACCTCTTTTTCGGGGGTTTTGAAAGAAATGAGAATTGGGGTTCCCGCGATCAGCATCTCGATATTTTTGGGGATAGTTTTGATTGTGGTTAACAGCTTTATTTAGCTTTAAGGAGTTGTTATATAATTTATGAAGAATCGATATTTAAAAAATGTTGCTACCTTGAAACTTAAATCTGATAAGTGTACAGGGTGTGGAAGGTGTATTGAGGTTTGCCCACATCAGGTATTTGTTATAAAGGAGGGTAAATCGGTCATAGTCGATAAAGACGGTTGTATGGAATGCGGTGCATGCGTCAAAAACTGTTCGTTTAATGCTTTAGACGTTAAGCCAGGTGTGGGTTGTGCCTACGCTATCATTATGGGCTGGCTGACTGGAACGGAACCAAGCTGCGATTGTTCGGATAATGGCAGTGGCGGTTGTTGCTGAGGATGATGAGATCTATTAATAAAGGTTTTGATAGGTAAGTTTTGCAGACTCCAACTGCGGAAGACCCTTGTTACATCTTAGACTTAATAAAGAGCAGTGTTTACCGCAGGCAGTACAAAACATGTCATCAAGGAAATCTGCCAGACTGACCGTTTGGCCAGCCGCTGACGTGTCCTCCAATGTTGGACTCGTTTGATCATCCTTACTTTGTGTGACAGCTGAATGTCGCGATGAAATGGAGGAATGTGTGGTAGATTGGGTTACCGTCTTAGGAGATCTGGGCATGATTTGAGCATATAATACGCCAATAATTAAGGCTATAGCCCCAAGGTTCAGTATGGCTTTCCCTAGTTTATAGCTTTTAAGGTGAGTGGACATATTTCTCATAGATACTAAAATATACTTCCGATGTAACGCGATATGTAGGGCAAAGAGTCCTAACCAGGCATAGGAAACCCATTTATGCGTTGCAATCAGGAGAAACTGATCCTCGGTTGACCCTGAGGGGAAAATCACTTTTGAAATGAGAATTCCGGTAATGGTTATCGTACTGATACCGAGTAACAATGCCATATTTAAAACATACATTAGCTTTGGTTTGGACTTTGATTTCCTCTTAATAAGATTTTTTGTAACATTTTTAACCCATGCCCAGTTCAAAAGGATATGAGCCATCATAAGTACTAAGAAGGAAAGTCCTGCAATTTCGTGGAAGACAAGTCCTGTACCGTGCGCATCTAGCAAAAGTAGATACATAACAGCCATGATGAGGTCCAGGACTATCTTTATTGGGGTTTTAATATTCATCTTCATAGACTCCTTTCAGGGTTAGCATATTGGTTGAATCAGGACTATTAAAATTTACCTTAACCAGTGGGATGTGGTCATGACATCATTATGGGCTATGAAACTTAAATTCAGCTGAGTTTTAACTGAACGTATGCTTAAAATTTTGGATAATGTGCTAACTGATAAAGAAGACTCAGCCGTAGGATTCGGCTGAGTCTTCTACCCAGTGTGTTTCATTTAACAACTTTTCTGCACAAGTTAGGTTAACCGTCAGTATTGGAATTGAAGAGTATACTGGTGAAAAGGTCAGTGAGCTACTTGAAAAGGCTGATAAAAAGCTATGCTGCCAAAAATTGCGGAAGGAATAAAAGTGTAATGTGAGGACTTGACCAGAAGACGAGCGCTGGGAGTTGACTGAAGCTTTCACCAGACTCGATTTTTGTTGTATTATTGATTATTTGGAGTGTTTTAGGTATAATTTGCATTGTTGTTAAAGAGATTTGGAGGGTGCTAAAATGGGAAAAGCTTTGATTATTGGCGCTGGCGGAGTTGCGGGCGTAGCTATTCATAAATGTTGCCAGAATCCAGATGTATTCGAAGAAATTTGTATCGCGAGCAGAACGGTCGAAAAATGTGAAGCTATCAAAAACAAATTGGCTGGAAGTCGCACAATCATTCATACGGCTCAGCTTGATGCTGATAATACCGACATGGTCATTGAGTTGATAAAAAGCTTTAAGCCAGATATTGTCATGAACCTTGCGCTCCCTTATCAGGACTTGACCATTATGGATGCCTGCCTAGCCACAGGGGTTGACTACATGGATACTGCGAATTATGAGCCTCCAGATATTGCTAAGTTTGAATACAAATGGCAGTGGGCGTATCGGGAAAAATTTGCTCATGCAGGGTTAACTGCCTTACTAGGAAGCGGTTTTGACCCTGGGGTTACAGGTGTCTTTTGTGCCTATGCCCAGAAACATTATTTTGATGAAATCCATTCTATTGATATTGTAGATGCCAATGCTGGAGATCATGGATATCCCTTCGCTACCAATTTTAACCCGGAAATTAATATTCGCGAAATTACAGCGGCTGGAAGGTACTATGAAAACGGTTCGTGGGTCGAAACTGACCCTCTTTCGGTGAAGACAGTCTATGATCTTCCTGAGATAGGCCCAAAAAACATTTATCTTATGTACCATGAAGAGTTAGAATCTCTGGCCATTCATATGAAGGGGATTAAGCGGATACGATTTTGGATGACTTTCTCTGACAATTATCTTAATCATTTACGTGTGCTTGAAAATGTTGGCATGACTTCAATTGAACCCATTGAGTTTGAGGGGCAACAGATCATTCCTTTGCATTTTTTAAAGGCTATGCTCCCCGATCCTGCATCCCTCGGCTCAAGAACAAAAGGAAAAACGAATATCGGTTGCATCATGCAAGGGCTTAAGGACGGAAAACCCAAAACCTATTATGTTTACAACATTTGTGATCATCAAGAATGTTTTGCAGAGGTGGGATCGCAAGCCATTTCCTATACAACAGGGGTTCCGGCCATGATTGGAGCTATGTTGATGCTTAAAGGTATTTGGAAAAAACCGGGTGTATTTAATGTTGAAGAATTTGATCCTGACCCATTTATGGAAGCACTTAATATTTGCGGTCTACCGTGGCAGGAAAGTTTCTCGCCAACTCTCATTGACTGAGGTGAAAATTATTGGACATAGATTTTAGTGCACTTCCATCACCCTGCTATATTGTGGATGAACGACTTCTATTAAGAAATCTTGAAATCCTGCATTCTATACAACAACGTACGGGATGCAGCATTCTCCTCGCTTTAAAAGGATTTTCAATGTATTCGGTCTTTCCTCTTGCGAGCAACTATCTTAAAGGTGTAACTGCAAGTTCGCTGTTTGAGGCTAGGCTGGGTAATGAAGAAATGGGAAAAGAAGTTCATATTTATGCACCAGCCTACATTGAGGCAGAATTTGATGAAATCCTCCGCAATTGTGATCACATTACCTTTAATTCATTTGATCAATGGAATCGATTTAAAGATAAGGTTAAGAACATTACAACAAAACGAATAAGCTGTGGCATCCGTATTAATCCGGAGTACTCGGAGATCGAGACACCTATTTATGATCCCTGTTATGAGTTTTCAAGACTGGGCGTGACGTTATCTAATTTCCGACCTGAAGAGCTTGATGGCCTTGAAGGACTTCATTTTCATACCATGTGCGAGCAGAATTCGGATACCCTAGAACGGACGATTCAAGTGGTTGATCGTAAATTTGGTGACTATATTAAAACCATGAAATGGCTCAATTTTGGTGGAGGACATCATATTACCAGACCTGACTATGATATTGAAACCTTAGTTCGTTCAATAACGTTTTTTCAGGATAAATATGGTGTGAATATCTACCTGGAACCGGGTGAGGCTGTGGCTCTAAACACTGGATTTCTAGTTGCAACGGTTCTTGACCTAGTGGACAATGGCATGAAAATCGCTATAATGGATACTTCAGCAGCTTGCCACATGCCGGATGTGCTTGAGATGCCTTACAGGCCGACTATAATCGATGCAGGAAAGCCTGGCGAATATCCTTATACCTACAGACTGGGTGGGCTTACTTGTCTTGCAGGAGACATCATTGGCGACTATTCTTTCAGACAACCGTTGAAACCTGGTGACAGGCTTGTGTTTTCTGACATGGCCCACTATACTATGGTGAAGAACAATACGTTCAATGGGGTGAATCTACCGTCTATCGCGCTTTTTAGCGAAGAAGAAGGCATTAAGATCATCAAACAATTTGGATATGAAGACTTTAAAACACGTCTATCCTGAGAAGTTAGTTGCTATAATACAGATATAACCTGCTGGGGAGGTGTTTAATGAATGATTTAGCTGATTACAAACGATTAAATCATAAGAAGAAGTCTGTTCAGGATGTCCCTGAAGGGATTTTGGATGTGATCGAGACAGATTATTCTAGCGAATATTTTCTGATGTTAGAGGATCGAACCCGGATTACAAGCTTGTTTTCAACTGAAGAATGGATAGATATATTGACAAAGTCGAGAAATTCCTACAGTTATCATATTCAACAAATTAATTTAACGAGGAAGTGTTCTGCTCAAGGAAATTGAGTTTGCATACTTTGCGACTTCGCAATCTCTCACATTTGAGGGTTCAGACTGTGCTAGAGCACAGCCTGAACCCTTTTTACTGTAATAGTATTTGGCGTTGATGGGTTTAGCGTCTGTGAGTATCTTGCAAGTAAATTGTATTGACAATAAAGACAGACCTCATCTATACTTCTGTTATAGCAGATAGGAGAACATAGGGAGAGTAGGGAGGAGAACATTAAATTTAATTCTTAGAAGGTTTCGTTTATTTAGAAGGAGGAGTAAGGGAAATGAAAAAAGTAGCTTCAATCTTCGTCTCTGCACTATTAGTGGGGGCGCTGATTGCGACCGGATGTGGCACAAAAACCGAAAGTCCTAGTGCAACTACGGGGAGTAGTGCAAGCGGAGATGTGATCAAAATCGGTGTTTTTGAACCGATGACCGGGGCGAATGCTGCCGGGGGTGCGCTAGAAGTTGAAGGGATCAAGCTAGCCAATAAGCTCTATCCGGAAGTCCTGGGCAAGAAGGTCGAATTAGTATTAGTAGACAATAAATCGGATAAGGTGGAAGCCTCCAGTGCTGCTTCGCGTCTCGTAGAAAAAGAAAAAGTTTCAGCGATCATTGGAAGTTGGGGAAGCTCACTTTCTATGGCAGCTGGGGATATTGTGAAGAAGGCTCAAGTTCCTACTGTAGCTGCCTCTGCAACCAACCCACTCGTCACACAGAATAATGACTTCTATTTCCGGGTCTGCTTTATTGATCCGTTTCAAGGGAAAGTTATGGCAAACTATGCGTTTAGTAAGCTAAATGCCAAAAGAGTTGCCATTGTCCAGGAAATCTCTAGCGATTACTCGATTGGTCTGTCCAAGTTCTTTACTGACTCGTTTAAAGAATTAACTGGGGATCAAAACGCTATTGTCGGTGTTGCCAATTACAATACAGGGGACCAAGATTTCTCTGCTCAACTCACCAACTTAAAAGCGAAGAATCCGGATGTCATCTTCGCGCCGGGTAATTTCACGGAATCATCCCTCCTTATTAAACAAGCTCGTCAACTAGGTATTAAAGTTCCAATTATTGGTGGTGATACCTGGGAAGTTCCTGAATTTATCTCAGTTGGTCAGGAAGCCGTTGAAGGTGCTATTTTCTCAACGTTCTTTACTTCTGAGAAGCCAATTACCCCAGAATCTGAAAAGTTCTTAGCGGAATACCGCAAAGCAAATCCAGGTGTAGAGCCAGCTGCGGTCACAGCGCTGGGATATGATGCCTATATTGTAATCCTAGATGCCATTAAGAGAGCCAATTCCGCAGACTCGATCAAAATAAAGGAACAACTGGCTGTAACGAAAGACTTCGCTGGCGCAGCAGGAATGATTACCCTCGATAAGAACGGGGATGCTGTCAAAGATGCGGTCATTAAACAGGTTAAGAACGGTAAGTTCACCTATTTGGATATCGTCAAAGCTAAATAAGGTATAAGTACACATACTAGGGAGATATCTAATCTCGGATACCGATACGCTTTCCTTCACAGTAAGGGGAGCGTATCTCTTATGAACAGATTTGCTGAGCTCTTCCACACTTAATAGATTACGATTATGAGGTGATAAACTAAGGTGATGAACTTTAACGCAGTTTTTATGTATTTGACGGGAATGGACTTAGGTACTTTTTTGCAGCATTTGACCAACGGAATTTCTCTTGGTAGTTTATATGCCTTGGTTGCCATTGGCTATACTATGGTATATGGGACCCTACGCCTCATAAATTTCGCCCATGGCGACGTGTTTATGATGACGACCTATTTCGCATTTTACGGGGTATCTACGTTTATGATGCCGTGGTATGTTTCCTTTATCTTGGCCATTATTTTAACGGGCGCTCTCGGGATGTTGCTGGAAAAATGGGCATACCGACCGCTTAGAGATGCACCCAAGATCTCCATTATGATCTCGGCGATTGGAGCATCCTTTCTACTCGAGAATCTAGCGGTTGTATTATTCGGTGGACGTCCTAAGGCATTTCCGTCCGTCAAGATATTAACGGACAGTATTCAGCTTGGTTCAGTTTCCATCCAAAAGCTGACCTTTGTTATACCTATAGTAACCGTCATTTTCCTAGTTGGACTTTTATATCTAATTAACCATACAAAAACTGGGATGGCCATGCGTGCAGTGGCTAAAGATTACGAAACGGCTGGGATTATGGGCGTCAATGTTAACCTGACGATATCTCAAACCTTCGCGATTGGCTCAATGCTAGCCGCTGTTGGAGCAATCATGTGGGGACTTAAATTTCCGCAAATTGCCCCACTGATGGGGGTAATGCCGGGTCTTAAAGCCTTTATTGCAGCGGTTATCGGTGGAATCGGAAACATTAAAGGAGCTGTGATTGGCGGATTTATCTTAGGAATTGGGGAAATTATGATTGTGGGCTTTCTCCCAAGCTTGAGTGGGTACAGGGACGCGTTTGCTTTTATCTTTCTGATTGTAATTCTGTTATTTAAGCCGACAGGAATCACCGGCGAGAAAATAGCGGAGAAGGTGTGATAATGAAACAAAAAAAGACACTACTGACATTGATAGCAATTCTTATTTTATTTGTCTTTGTTTTTATAGCTGATCAAACTCTAGATTCTTATAAGATGAGGATCTTGAATCTTTGTGCCATATATGTCATTCTTGGCTTAAGTATGAATTTAATTAATGGCTTTACCGGGCTGTTTTCTCTGGGGCATGCCGGATTTATGGCGGTAGGTGCTTATACTACGGCTATTCTCACCATGCCGGATATTGTAAAAACTCAGAACTTTTTCATGACTCCGATGATGAAGCCTCTAGACACGTTGCATGTGCCCTTCTTCCTGGCGCTTCTCGCCGGCGGGATTTTGGCTGGTGTGGTGGGTTATCTGATCGGTGCACCGGCCTTAAGACTTCGAGGGGATTACTTGGCCATCGCCACTTTGGGATTTGCAGAGATTATCCGAGTTGTATTTACAAATACGCAAAGTATAACGAATGGAGCCCTTGGGCTTAAAGGGATTCCAGTTTCCACGAACATTTGGTGGACTTTTGGGCTTGCTTTGGTGACTGTGCTTATTATTGGTTCGCTCATTAACAGCAGTTATGGGCGGGCATTTAAAGCGATTCGGGAAGACGAGATTGCGGCTGAAAGTATGGGGATTAACCTCTTTAAACATAAAGTCATTGCTTTTACCATCGGGGCTTTTTTTGCTGGAATTGGTGGTGGCTTGTTAGGTAGTCTGCTGGGAACCATTGATCCCTTAATGTTTCGTTTCTTCCTCACCTTTAATGTTCTGTTGATCATTATTTTAGGCGGAATGGGAAGTATCACAGGGACTATTATTTCGGCAATCATAATCACCATTGGGGGAGAGGCCTTGCGCTTTCTAGATGAATCCATGACGATCGGCAGTCTGGTTATACCAGGCATTTCTGGGATGCGTATGGTTGTATTTTCAGCCCTGCTCATGATCGTGGTTATTTTCTTCAACCATGGGATCATGGGAACCAAGGAATTCACATGGGACGGTCTATTTGCCAAGTTCGCAAAAAAACCTCTTGCCAAAGGAGGGAATAAACAGTGAAACTATTGAAGGTCGAAAATGTTTCGATGATCTTTGGCGGACTGACTGCCGTTAAGGAGTTTAACCTTGAATTAAACCAAGGGGAAATTGTGGCTTTGATAGGTCCGAACGGCGCCGGTAAAACGACCGCCTTTAACGTGATTACCGGGGTTTACACGCCAACCATCGGGCACGTTAGTTACAAAGAAAAGAATATTACAGGGCAACGACCGGACCAGATCACTAAGCAGGGGATTGCACGAACCTTTCAAAATATACGACTGTTTAAGGATTTAAGTGTCTTGGATAACGTCTTGATTGCCAACCATTTGCACCTGAAGTCTAATTTTCTCGAAGCCACCTTTAAACTTCCACGCTACCGTCGGGAAGAAAAGCAAATCTTAGAGAAGTCACTCAACTTATTGGAAAAAGTAGGACTAAAGGACGCTCAGGGAGAGAAAGCCAGTTCACTTCCGTATGGCAAGCAGCGGCGTCTTGAGATCGCGCGGGCCTTGGCGACCAATCCGACGATTCTCCTATTAGATGAACCAGCTGCTGGCATGAATCCCAAGGAAACAGATGATTTGACAGAGTTTATTCGCCAGATTCGTGATGATTTCAAGTTATCTATTTTTATGATCGAACACCATATGCAAGTTGTCATGGGGATTTCAGATCGGATTATAGTTTTCGATTATGGAGTTACGATCGCTGAAGGGAACCCCTATGAGATTCAAAATAACCAGAAGGTGATCGAAGCATACTTGGGGGTGGCAGAAGATTATGCTTAAAATAGAAAACTTGAGTGTAGCCTATGGTGGAATTGAGGCTTTAAAGGGGATAAGTCTAGAGGTAGAGGAAGGGAAAATCGTGACCTTGGTCGGAGCTAACGGTGCTGGGAAGAGCACCATGTTACGCTCGATTGTCGGACTTGTTAAACCTAAAGCTGGTTCCATTACTTATCAAGGGAAAAATCTATTCGCGGTGAAACGCCATGACTTGGTTAAAAACGGGATTGCGTTAGTTCCGGAAGGACGGCGGGTTTTCCCAGATATGACGGTTTTAGAAAATTTGAAGATTGGGGCGTTTACGCGTAAGGATCACCAGGAAATTAAGGCGGACCTTGAGTGGATTTATACCCTCTTTCCACGGCTTAAAGAGCGAGAATGGCAGGCTGCTGGGACATTGTCCGGTGGAGAACAGCAGATGCTCGCCGTGGGACGCGCCCTCATGTCTCGGCCCAAACTCCTCATGATGGACGAACCCTCCTTGGGGCTTGCCCCATTAATTATTAAAGATATTTTTAACATCATTCGGAAAATTCACAGTCAAGGGATGACGATTCTTTTGATCGAGCAGAATGCCAATGCCGCACTTCACCTTGCAGATGTGGGGTATGTTATTGAAACCGGTCGGATAACTCTGAAGGGGACGGGAAAAGAATTATTGGACAATGAAGATGTTAAGAAAGCATATTTGGGAGAGAGCGTCGTAGCCAAGAAATAACACTTTAGATGTAGATTATTTGGATCGAAGCGATTGGATATATGGGATAAAGAAAACTTGGCTGGCGCCAAGCTGCAGGCGCAGGTGGCCGCCTAGTTGCACTTATGCTTCTAGAAAGTATCCAACTGAAAGTTATACTTTCTGACTAGTACAAAAAGGGTTGGATCGATT
This sequence comes from Desulfosporosinus sp. UBA4726, assembly GCA_002404215.1. Lineage (GTDB taxonomy): Bacteria > Bacillota > Desulfitobacteriia > Desulfitobacteriales > Desulfitobacteriaceae > Desulfosporosinus. The sequence goes on along the minus strand of DHJG01000094.1, from coordinate 15,650 downwards.
AGAAGCTAATCAATCCAACCCTTTTTGTCTCTATCTGGGGTTCGCTAGAATCCCCCAGAGGGCTTTAATGTATGCATGAGGGATAAATGCTCGACTCCAAAGGGCATTAAAGAACATCATAGACCCTAGGGCGTCCAGAATGGAAGGGACGTAAGCAACTGGATGAAGTTAAACCTTAGTGATACCATATAATGAAGATGCCAACCGTTAGGATATCCCTCTGGTAATTAATGTAGTATACTAACGTATATCCTTAAATGGGGTATGAGATAATATGTTGTACGGGGCAAATACAAGGTTTAGTAATCTGAAAATTAATTAAAGGCGGAACATAATGAGAAATATGAAAATGACTATAGAGTATGATGGTTCTAAATACAAAGGATGGCAAAAACAAAAAGAAAATGATCTAACAATACAAGGTAAAATAGAAGCAGTGCTCTCTAAAATGTCAGGAGAAGTTATTCAAGTAGTGGGTTGTGGAAGAACGGATTCAGGAGTACATGCTGAAAATTACATCGCGAATTTTCATACGAAATGTTCTTTCAGTACAGACGCTATGTTGGATTATTTATATGAGTATTTACCTGAAGATATAGGCGTTAAATCTATTGAAGATGTAGCTGAGAGATTTCATGCAAGATATAATGTGAAATCAAAAACCTATGTCTATAGAATAAATACCAACAAATTCAGAAATGTCTTTAACAGGAAGTATATTTACCACCTTGCGGAGAAGCTTAATATCTCTAATATGAGAAAGGCTTCAGAGGTTTTAGTCGGAAGTCACGATTTCCAAAGTTTTGTGAACTCGAGAAATAGTGACAAATCGACGGTTAGAACGATCTATTATTTAAACATCAATGAAAAAGACGGTCTTGTAGAAATAGAGGTCAATGGAAATGGATTCTTATGGAATATGGTAAGAGTGATCGCAGGAACACTTATAGAAGTAGGCAAAGGTAAGCTCAAACCGATGGATGTTGAAAAGATATTAAATGAACAGAAACGATGGGAAGCGGGCCCCTTAGCTCAAGCAAAAGGCCTTTTCTTACGGGATGTTCAGTATTAGGATAGTTGAAGCAGAAAATGAAATTTCTTGGGACTTAATAAAGTTAATCAAAAGTTTGTAATTAAGAGACTCAGCTGTGAGATACAACTGAGTCTTCTTAGTGTTGCTTAAGTTAAGCGTCACTCTAAAATAATTGCTGCAACTGGGCAACTTTTTGCTGCTTCTTTAGTGGATTTTTCGGCATCTTGAGGTACGGGGTTCATGTAAGCTTCGGCAATCTCGTAGCTATTCAACCTAAAAACTTGTGGACAAATCACTTCACAGGCACCACACTCGATACAATCTGAAGTTACGGTAGCAAACATAGGTAGTACTCCTTTCTTTAAATCATAATTAACGCTCGGACAGCATGGAAATTGCTTCAAATTCAATGCTATAATTGTACTACAAAGAGGACTTTTTTACAGATGGCAAGGTACTAACGTTTTCTAACGTTGATGAGCAGGACTAGTTTTCAATTGAGGAGGACGATAAAGGATTAAACACAATCCTTAATGTTGGTTCACGTTGCCCAGTGGTGAGTGATTGAGAAGGGTGGAGTGTAAGTATATGAGTAACGGGCGTGACAAAGAGGAAGCTAGTTTCAATAATAATCTGGCCTCTCTGCATTTTTGGAATGCACTGTTTGTGGCCTTGCTGGCGCTGTCTGGGCTTTTGTTGTTCAGCGATTTTTGGCGATCGATCCTCGGCGAAGCTCGGGCTTGGATCAGGTGGCTGCATATTATCGTCGGATTTGCCGCTATCGTTCCACCACTTTTGTACCTGCGGCTTGTGTCGAGACATTGGAAGCTACTCGAAGGCAAGTTCTGGCAACGTTTTAATGTCCTTGTTGTGCCCCTGCTGCTCATGGGTTGGTTAGTGTCAGGGGTTCTGTTGTGGCAGTTCCACGCTGTGGGACCTTCGCTCTCTAATGTTGCTCTGTGGGTTCATGATCTATTAGTTTGGATTGCGCTTCCGCTATTCACTTATCATTCCGTAACTAGGCTTAGATGGCATAAGGAACCAGAGCGGTATCGAAGCAAAATGGACGGGGCATTTTATACTCGCAAGGCTTTTATCCGTGCGGTCATCGGTGGTGGGTTGACAATTTTAGTTGGCCCTTCTTTGATCAAGTGGATAGGTAACCTGGGAGTGGGTCAAGAACTTCAGGCAATAAATAAGGAGGACGCCAACAAGCTTTTACCGGCGCCCCAGCCACTAGCTAAATCTGCCCCGCCAATTGGCGGAGGAGCGAGTGCTGCATTTCGCATCTATACAGTGACAAAGCTTCCGTCCTTTAACAACGATAATTGGTCGTTTACAATTGATGGCCTAGTTGAAGAACCAGTGCGATGGAATTGGGAACAATTTGTGGCTTTAACGCGCTCTGTGCAAGTTAGTGATTTTCATTGTGTTACAGGCTGGTCGGTTTACAATAATACGTGGGAAGGTATTCCCTTGAAAGACCTGCTGGAAAAAACTCGTGTTAAGGCACAGGCGAGGGTGGTCAAGCTGTACTCGGGAGATGGTGTGTACACTGATTCACTCACCCTGAAGCAAGCTGATATCGATGATATCATGGTAGTAGTGATGCACGATGGAAAACCCATTCCAAACCATCTGGGCGGTCCAGTGAGATTAATTATTCCGCAGATGTATGCTTACAAATCCGTTAAATGGCTGAACCGGATTGAGTTAATTGACGAAGAGTATATTGGCTATTGGGGTCAACGTGGTTATGAGAATGATGCTTGGGTGAAGGGTTAGAATGTGGTGCTTCAATGAGGGCTAGATACTTATCCAGACTGGCAGAAATAGGTCACACATTGGATAGCAAACCAAACGTCCCCA
>DHJG01000094.1:4541-12587 GCA_002404215.1 Desulfosporosinus sp. UBA4726 | reverse complement strand
TGGGGACGTTTGGTTTGCTATCAGAATATGCGTTTACAGCGATATAGTTAGATTCTGATAGCAGCGATTTTGATTTGATAAACAATAAAGCTCAATACCAAGGTTAACAAGGAAAAGATCAACGCCAGAGCGGAGAAAGCGAGTATATAGGCATTATACCGAGCCACTTGCGAGATATAATTATACGCGTTAACACGCATGAAGTTACTCATCATTGCCAGAATAAATAATACTATATAGAGCGAAATGAGTCCTTGGGTTGCTCCTCTGATATCTGCTCTACTTAACGCCATGTGAGAAGAAACGCCAATGGCGAGCAACAGGAAAATCCAGAAATGAGGGTTGAATAGATTACTCAAAGTGAAGATGCTTTGGATTAAAACGAGGCTGGCACTTGCAAATCCTTTGACAAAGGTTAGATCAAAGGATTTAATCATCACCCCTTCTTGTAAATAGACTTCAAAGACCTTGAAGGAGTTGGGTAATAAATAATATAGGCTTAGAAGCAGGGCGCTAATGCCACTGATTAGAGGAGCTATCCCAATGAAAAAATTGCCCACGGTTTGGTAGATACTCCTTGGATTGTACGAATGAGTGACATATCCCAAGGTACCATCTGCCCGATTGATAATTAATAATCTCATGTCCGAAATTTTATGACCAAAAATAAGACACATTAAGGCATGACCCATTTCGTGAACTGGAGTCCCAAGCCAAGCGGTGGCCAAAATTCCTTTATAACCAAATGCAGCAAAGAAGTAACTATTAGCTTTTTGCTCCATTAAGCCTAAGATCAATCCGATGACAATCAACAGCCCAACAAGACTTATCATTTCTAAGATACTCAATATGAAGGCTTCTAATAAAAATTGTACCATAAGTTATACTCTCATTTCATTTTCGCAATTTTGCTCCTTGAAGGTAAAATGGTGAGTTCTTTCCCCTCGCAAGAATATCAGACGTAGAGCTTATAGTCTAGCAATGCAGATAATCTGTAAGAATTTTGATTCAATGTCACTATCTCCCTTGTTTATTGTGAGATAGAAACGTTGGATTTTCTTTTTGTAAAATAGCCAGAGGAACATGGCGGAACAAATAATGTTGATCTATTTAAAAACTAATGAGTTGCGAAGAAATATTGTAAATATTTACTTTTGTACAAGATGAATTTTTATGCTATTATAAATTAAACGGTCAGGTGGTCAGACCGGTGTAATCGCATTATCTGATACCAAGAATATAATTGTAAACATATTTTGTATACTAGTCGGCAAATATAAGGACAACTATGGTGACCGCTGGCGGTCACTTCCCATCATATTTTACCGGCGCTAAAATGCTTGGCGCTAGCCAAGTTTTCTTTAGAATAAAAGTACTATATTATAGGAGGTTGAGTCATGGAAATATTAGTTTGTATTAAACAAGTACCTGGAACTTCGAAGATTGAAGTTGACCCAATAACCGGTGTTTTAAAAAGAGACGGTGTGGATTCGAAAATGAATCCATACGATCTTTATGCCATAGAGACCGCTTTGAGAATTAAGGAACAAAAAGGTGGAACGATAAAAGTTATAAGTATGGGACCACCACAAGCTAAAGAGATTATCAAAGAAGCCTTTATGATGGGTGCAGATGAAGGCGCTTTAGTATCTGATCGAAAATTTGCGGGAGCAGACGTTCTGGCAACAGCCTACACAATTTCACAAGGTGTTCTAAAGATGGGTAAGTTCGATCTGATACTTTGTGGAAAGCAGACAACTGATGGAGATACTGCTCAAGTAGGCCCAGAGATGGCGGAGTATTTGGGAATACCCCATATAGCCAACGTTCTAAAAATAATTGAACTCAAAGAAAAATCAGTTGTCGTTGAGATGGACATGCCTAATACGCTTGAAATAGCTGAAATTCAGTTTCCCTGTCTTTTAACCGTAGAAAAAGACATTTTTCAGCCAAGACTTCCATCTTACAGAAAAAAAGTAAGTACTAAAGATCGAGAAATTAAGATTATAAGCTTGAAAGATTTTGAAGATCAAGATGAAAAGAGATATGGACTTACAGGTTCACCAACCCAGGTTGAACGAATTTTCCCACCCTCTGTTAATAACGACAGAGAAACATGGACTGGCACTGGGGCACAGCTTAGTTTTAAAATGTCGGAAAAACTTAAACAGCTAAAGTTTGTATAAAGAAACGGAGGTAGTCAGAATGAGCAAGTTAATTTGTCACCAAGAAAATGTTAATGAGTCAAACATTCAAGAACTAATGGATGTTTGTCCATTTGATGCTATAGAAAATAATAACGGGATTATCGAAATCAATGCTGGGTGCAAAATGTGCAAGATATGTGTCAAAAAGGGACCCAAAGGTGTTATGGAATTTATTGAAGAAAAAGTTGTCGAGGTTGATAAGGATCTGTGGAAAGGTATTGGAGTCTACGTTGACCACGTGGAAGGGGAAATACATCCAGTAACCATGGAATTGATCGGAAAAGCAAAAGAACTTGCAGCTGTGGTTAATTTTCCAGTATACTGCGTATTTATTGGACACAATATTACGGAAAAGGCAAAAGAATTACTTTATTATGGAGTAGACGAAGTCTTTGTCTACGACTACGAGGAATTGAACGATTTCAGAATCGAACCTTATACAGCAGCTTTTGAAGACTTTGTAAATAAAATCAAACCATCTTCCTTACTTGTTGGAGCGACAACAATTGGTCGTTCATTGGCACCAAGAGTCTCTGCAAGGTTTAGAACGGGTTTAACAGCCGATTGTACAGTGCTTGAAATGAAAGAAAACACAGACCTCGTTCAAATACGACCGGCTTTCGGTGGTAATATTATGGCCCAAATTATCTGTCCTAACACAAGACCACAAATGTCAACGGTAAGATATAAGGTTATGAATGCTCCTGAAAAACAATGCGAGCCAAGTGGCAAGATCACGATATGCGAACTAGACAGAACGAAGTTAACGTCAAAGATAGATGTTTTAAAGATTACTAAAAAAGAAGTCGAAGAAAATATATCCGATGCGGAAGTTATCATTGCTGTGGGAAGAGCCTTAAAGTCAGAAAAAGATATGGCCATGATTCAGGAATTAGCCGATCTTCTGGACGCTCAAATCGCAGGTACAAGACCCCTCGTCGAATCGGGTTGGATTAATGCTAAAAAGCAAATTGGTCTTTCTGGTAGAACGGTTAAGCCAAAACTTATCATTACTCTTGGTATTTCAGGAGCAGTTCAGTTTGCTGCAGGAATGAATAGTTCAGAGCGAATATTTGCGATCAATAAAGACCCAAATGCTTCGATTTTTAACGTTGCTCATTATGGCATCGTCGGAGATATCTATGAGATCGTTCCTCAATTAATTGAAGATATTAAAAACTCAAACGCTCAGATTTGTGCACGTTAATATTAGAGTGAGGCATATGAAAGGAAATAATAAGTCAAGATGCCTTAGATGTTTTCTGGAATGTGCCTAACCTTAAAGAGATGAAATTATGAATCGAGGAGGAGATTTCATGCAGGATTATAAGACGATTGATCTTAAGGATATACAGTTTTTAGTGTCACTCTTAGGGAAAGATAGAGTCTTTACAGGAGAAGCTATTAATGAAGATTTCAGTCATGATGAATTGGGCGGAATAAGCAGAATGCCTGATGTGTTAGTTGAAGTTCTTTCAACAGATGAAGTGGCAAAAATCATGAAATACGCCTACGAAAATGTTATTCCTGTTGTGGCTAGAGGATCGGGAACGGGACTAGTGGGGGCATCAGTGCCAGTTTTCGGTGGAATCATGATGAACATGTGTGGGATGAATAAAATACTTGAAATTGATGAAGAAAACTTAACGTTAACCCTTGAACCAGGTGTGCTTTTAATGGAAATCAGCAAATATGTTGAAGAATACGATTTGTTCTATCCACCGGATCCAGGCGAAAAATCGGCGACCATAGCGGGTAACATCAATACGAATGCAGGTGGAATGAGAGCTGTTAAGTATGGAGTTACAAGAGACTATATTAGAGGGCTTGAAGTAGTTCTTCCTAACGGAGACGTCATTAATGTTGGAGGAAAAGTCGTCAAGAATTCCTCCGGCTATAGCATTAAAGACTTAATTTGCGGGTCTGAAGGAACTCTCGGTATCGTTACAAAAGTGATATTGAAACTTATACCACTACCTAAGAAAGCGATTTCTTTGTTAATACCGTTCCCAAATCTTGATATGGCGATAAGTACTGTTCCCAAGATCATCAAATCAAAGGCTACACCCACTGCTATTGAATTTATGCAGAGAGAAGTTATTCTTGCTGCCGAAGAATTCTTGGGCAAAAAATTCCCGGACAATTCTTCAGATGCTTATCTATTGTTAACGTTTGATGGCAACAGTACGGAAGACATAGAAAAAGATTACGAGAAAGTAGCTAATATCTGCCTCGAAGAAGGTGCCCTTGATGTCTTCATCATTGATACGGATGAACGAAAAGAAGCAGTTTGGTCAGCAAGAGGTGCTTTCCTTGAGGCCGTGAAGGCATCTACAACTGAAATGGATGAATGTGACGTTGTTGTTCCTAGAAATAAAGTGGCTGAATTTATTAAATATACTGATGTGTTACAAAAGCAATTTAATGTAAGAATTAGGAGCTTTGGACACGCTGGTGATGGCAATTTACACGTATATGTCTTAAAGGACGATCTCTCAGACGAAGCATGGGAAAAGAAATTGTCAGAGGTTTTTGCCGCAATGTATAGCAAATCTGAGGAACTAGAGGGATTAGTTTCAGGAGAACACGGTATTGGATTTGCTAAAAAAGGCTATATGTTAGATCAATGTGGATGTGAATATGTAGGGCTAATGAAAAATATAAAATTAGCATTCGATCCCAAAAATATACTAAATCCAGGGAAAGTTTGTCAGTAACTATAGATTTGAACCGCCAATAGTTTGGGCGCTCACTTTAATTGATATTAAAGGAGCGCCTTTTTGTTTTCTATTGAAGTAGAAGGATATGATGATAGAACCATTGGGGAGGGGTTATTAAATTTGTCTCTTTTATAAAAAAATAGGCATTCGTGGAAGGAAAAATAGGAAATTTGGCGAACAAAGATACTCTAGGAATAATCCTTTGTGGATGACGACTTTCCTAGTTGCTATACAAATGGCTGAAGCTGAGAAAAGTACTGCCTTAAAAGGTGAGATTTAAATTTTGTCGTAAAGGTCTGTTAAGATACGAAGATATACTTATTTGAAAAGAGAAGAGAAGAGGAAACAAAGTGCGAGAAGTAAGTGTTAAGCGCCTTACTGAAGGGGACATTCTAGCTAAAGAAGTTTATTCCGCTAACGGTAAAATATTACTGAGTAAGGGCGTGGTTCTAAAACCGCTGTATATTACTCGCTTGCAGGAGTTGGGTGTCAGTGGGATTTACATTGATGATGATTTGACTAGCGATATTATCATTGAGGATGTTATATCGGATAAACATCGTCAAGAAGCTATAGCGGCCATTGAAAAATCTTGTAAAATTATTCAAAGCAAAAGAGATAACGAAATAGATTTAAAAGAATTGATAAGCAATATAGTGCAAGATATTCTCTTTAAAAACGAAATAATGATTAGCCTTATGGATATGCGCAACGTAGATAACCGAGTATATGCGCATTCAGTGAACGTCTGCGTATTAGCTAGCGTTCTGGGCAAAGGGATGGGCTTACCAGTAGATAAACTCAATGAGCTTGCATTAGGGGCACTGCTCCATGATGTGGGAATTGTCAATTTACCTAAAGAGGTTATTAATAAAAGAGGTCCTTTAACGAAAGAAGAAAAGGATTTATACCACACTCATACGGCGCAGGGCTATGATCTCATTCGTAAAAAGACAGAAACCAGTATTATCACGGCCCACATGGCTTATCAACATCATGAATGGACAAATGGCAAAGGTTATCCCCGACAATTAAAAGGTGCTGCTATTCACCCTTTGGCAGAGATTGTCGCCGTAGCTGACTTCTATGATTGCCTTATCCATGGTTCACCTGGAATCCCTCGAGTTTTACCACATGTAGCCTGCGAAATACTGATGGCGAACACCGGGATACGTTTCCGTCAGGAGTTGATTCATATCTTCCTCCAATATATTGCTGCCTATCCTACCGGATACACTGTTAAGCTTAATAATGGAGAGACCGGAGTTATTGTTGGACAGAATAAAGGGTTACCTACGCGTCCGATAGTACGTGTTTTTGACGGCGAGATAAACCCTAAACAAGTGAGGGTTATCGAGTATGATCTCGTCCGTGAGCGGACTCTTTTTGTAGAGTATATTATCGAATAAGCTCATTTCTCAATCACCCATATCCAGTTGCACTTAAGCTGGCTAGGTAGTTAAGAATGTCGGTGACAATGCATCTGGATGGCAAAAAAAACGTTCCTGTGGCTTTAAAAAGCCCCTCTGAGCTTACTGTAGCTTTAGAACGTGGTAAAGATAGATAACAGGACTTGTGTCCTTTGTAAAGACTTAGCGTTTATAGAAGTGAGAGATGATTATGGGGTCTCCGTGAGAACGAGTATTTTACCCGCTGAATATTAAAGTAATAATAGCTACAAAGGAAGCTCAGCAGTATTTACACTTGACAAAAGGTCGGATTTAGTTATAATAAAGGCATAACCACTTATTTCACTTGATATCATAAGGTTCAGTTAGTTAAAACTTGTTGGTCGCGTGCTAGGGAAAGTTTCGATTCATCGAAGGTTTGAGCATTGCAATCAGTTGAGTCAATGCTGAATTTCCGAGAATTGGAGCCACCTAGAAGGGTGGTTTTTGTTGTTAAAAAGAAAGTTTTCCCGCAAAGTTCCTCCTAGTCAGTCAATTGGTATGAGTTAAGGTTCCCCTTTTTGGTAGTATGTAATCAAGGGAATTGAGTTCAGAATTTAGGTGATTTACAACCTTAATTTCGTTTCCCTATGTGAAAGGGACTGTAGTCAGATTGACCCCAGTTAGACCTAAAGTTAGCTAATGAAATAGTGGAGGATTTGTCTAGATTAGTTTCCCTACCTTAAACTTGGTTTTTGACTGGTTTGCTTTTAGTTTTAGTCAAGTGTATTTACTTCCTTACTGGTTTGCTTGCTCAGAACGTTTTTTATTTAAGTGATGTTCGTTTAGTTGTAAGGTGTATTCGCTACAAACCTATGTTAATCCGGTTAATAATTGTTTAGTTAAGCTTGGTTGAAGATTAATCTCGAGCTGTGTATCCATTAATTCTGGAGGGACTTTGCGGGATTTAATTAGATTTAAAGGCCACTCATTGAGTGGCCTTTTCTTTGTTTTTTACTCTAATAAATCATTAGACAAGCATCATATGTTCACACAATGGGGGAGTGTTCTGTAGTCGACATCATACAAATAGAGAAGCGAAACAATCGTTACTCTATTTGCATGAGGAGAGAACGTGCAACTTACAGGCTTTAATATCTAATTAGTCGCCATAAAGGTCCAGGAGGCTTAATTTGTTGTGTATTTTGAAGCGGAACAGTTTGGGTCTCTTGACCCGATTGAATTGTTAAAGTTCCGACGCTTGTATCTGGTGCAATTGGTAACTGCGTTTTATTAAGCTTAACTGAAAACGACACTTTCATGCCAGGATAGCCAAAAATTTGTACAGGTTGGGTGGTTTTCAAATCACTTTTACTGCCCCAGTCACTCGTAATTTGGGCAAAACCTGTACTAGGCTGAGTTAAAGGATATAATTTAAACTGAGATCGCACTTGTTCTAAAATTTTAACGTTTTCATCCAGTGCGCTTTTTAGGGATTGAACGCTCTGTTGCCCTAACACTACCCCAATAATATAATGCGTCTTATCCCCGATGACTACTGGCGTTGCCGAGACAAAGTTACCACCAGCTTTCGATGTGGAGCCGGTTTTAATTCCCACAACCCCATATTTCCCGAGCATTCCATTAACATTATATACTGTACCAGCTACGGGAAGAGTGGCTTGTGGCATTGCGACTATTTCACGAAAAACCGGGTCTTGCATTGCTGCT
>DHJG01000094.1:4036-4365 GCA_002404215.1 Desulfosporosinus sp. UBA4726 | reverse complement strand
GATTTTGCTGTTTCATTCATCTTTGTCACAAAAGCAGCATCTGAGCCAGATACCCAACGGCCTAATTTGTCCGCGATGTTTCCTCCAGACGGTAACAATAAACCTTCCAGAAGTTGCCTCTCGTTAAGGCTTTGCCCTTCTGCAACCTTTAATACAGAATGACCTTTATTTAGACCATCTTCGTACTCAGTGACATCTTGGGCGGTCATTGGTAAGCTGGGTCCATCCTCGCCCGGTTGTAAAGGATGTGTTTTCAATACCAAATATGCCGTCATGATTTTCGCAACACTAGCAATTGGGATCGGAGTTTGGGCGGCAGAGGAAGCAAT
>DHJG01000094.1:3483-3869 GCA_002404215.1 Desulfosporosinus sp. UBA4726 | reverse complement strand
AAAACTAAAATCCCTTTGAAATTCGTGGAATTAAAAGATTTTGGAGAATTCATAGACACAGATACAATGACCTCCCTGAAATAATATTTTGATCTATAAGGTCATTGTACAGGAAGTTGGGGGATACAACAAGAAAAGTGATAAGAGATTTTCAGGCTAAAGTTATGATTTTGGTTTTCAGGGCTTGGGCATTTTATGGTATCATTAGTCATAGAACTCTAAACTACTTGTATATAAGAAATTAATAAATAACTTTGTTCAAACAAGCAAAAGAAACGGAGCAAATAAATGAAAATATTGGTTATCGGTTTGGGTGCACTAGGAACGGTTTATTCTTGCCTATTAAGTTTAGCTGGTCACAAGGTGACTGGACTGAGTAGACCCAC
>DHJG01000094.1:2598-3341 GCA_002404215.1 Desulfosporosinus sp. UBA4726 | reverse complement strand
AAGCTCTTTAATGTGGTCTCCGATGTCTCTGAAGTTTCGAACGAAAAGTTTGATATGATAATTGTCACCGTCAAATCATATGTCACGGAAGAGGTTGCTCGTCAACTTGGACCACTGGTATTAGATAACACCTATGTCTTCCTCCTACAAAACGGTTATGGAAATTTTGAGGCTGCTGCCAAATCAATCTCAGAGGATAAGATCATTTTAGGGCGAGTGATTTTTGGGGCAGAGACCTTAACATATGGAGAATCCAAGGTGACCGTTATTGCAGATGATGTGATAATTGGATCCCCTAAAAATCTCATTAACCCGGAGTTTATGGAGGAGTTTGCGGTAATGTTTCGCAAGGCACTCATTCCCACGAAAGCGTCGTTAGAAATTATGAACTATATTTGGGGGAAGATTATCTATAATTCGGCTCTCAATTCCTTAGGTGCCATCTTTGAGGTGAGTTATGGGAAGTTGGCCGAAGAGCCTGTTACACGAGAGCTCATGAACCAGATGGTTGGCGAGATCTTTGATTTGCTCAGACTCAAGAACATACCAACTTTTTGGCCTGACGCTCAAAGTTACTTATCAAATTTCTATGATCATTTGGTTCCGCACACTTCAGCTCACCATTCTTCCATGCTTCAGGATATTCGAAGCGGTCGTCACACGGAAATTGATGCTTTAAACGGAGCAGTCGTTGAACTGGCCCATCAATCAGGTTCGCCCGTTCCTGTCAATGAAGTTGTTGT
>DHJG01000094.1:1614-2428 GCA_002404215.1 Desulfosporosinus sp. UBA4726 | reverse complement strand
AGAATATTAAAGGTTATGTTTATTTAATGTCGAATACGAGTACATAGAATTGATTGGCTAAAGATTTTAAGGGCAGTTTGAAGAGGTTTTGCTTGTAGATATAGGTTACAATCACTATAGGAATTGAGAAGATCTTATCAATAACGTCAATCAGGCACTATATCAGGCAAAACTAGACAGTCGAAACAGAACCTTCTGTCGTTTAGGAGCGGACAATAAAAATGATCGAGTGCAGTATTAACAATGCAACCAAATATTATGGTGCCAATAAACTATTTTCCGGCATATCCTTGGACTTGAAAACAGGGGAAAGAATAGGACTGATTGGACAAAATGGCTGTGGTAAAACGACTATCCTCAAAATGATCATGGGAGTGGAGGATTATCAAGAGGGTAGTATAGCCATTCGTAAAGACGCTAGAGTAGGCTATCTCAATCAAATGCCTGTTTTTGAGGCTAGTGCAACCACTATGGACGTAATAGAACTTGCCTTTGAGAATGTTTCTAACCTCAAGAAAGAGATGAAGACCTTAGAAGAAAGGCTCATACATCTTCAAGGAGAAGCTATCGAAAAAGCTATTCTAAGCTATGGGCGTCTCACCGAGCAATTTGAAACTCTTGGTGGGTATGATATAGAAACGAAAATCAGTAAAATAACAGAAGGTCTTCAAATTACAGACCTATTAAAGGGAATGCTCTTCGAGAAACTGAGTGGTGGAGAAAAAACACGAGTTATTTTGGCCAAAATTCTTTTAGAACAACCGGATATTTTATTATTGGATGAGCCCTCTAATCATTTAGATTTAGAAGCCAT
>DHJG01000094.1:349-1449 GCA_002404215.1 Desulfosporosinus sp. UBA4726 | reverse complement strand
GCGATAAAATGTTCAGGCGGGCTAAAGAATTAGAAAAACGACTCGATAAAATAGATGCGCTGGATCGACCTGTTCTTGAAAAGACAAAGGTTCGCTTAGATGCTCAAGCGAGCAGTCGAACTGGGAAAATTGTCCTTGAAACAGAGGGCCTTGCTAAGCAATTCGGTGATAATAGTCTACTGAAAGATGTTAACCTCAATATATTTTATCAGGACAGTGTCTGCATAGTAGGTAGTAATGGCAGTGGTAAAACAACGTTGCTGAAAATGATTCTAAGGGAATTAGAACCAGATTCTGGTTCGATCAAGATTGGCTCACGAGTGAAAATCGGTTATCTACCTCAGAATGTAGTCTATGACGACGAGGAGTTGACGGTTCTAGAGTACTTTACACAGCTTTATGATTTGACCTTAGGCGAAGCAAGATCTCAATTAGCAAAAGCCTTATTCATGAAGGACGATGTTAATAAAAAAATCAAATCTTTGTCGGGTGGAGAAAAAAGCAGGTTAAAGCTTTGTTCGTTGACGTTTGATGACGTAAATTTTATGATTTTGGATGAGCCAACCAATCATTTGGACATTGATTCTAGGGAAGTACTAGAAGAAACCTTAATTCAATTTCAGGGGACGCTACTCTTTGTTTCGCATGATCGTTATTTCATTAATAAAGTGGCGAATAAGATGATGGCAATTGAAAATAAAGGGGTCAAAGTTTATCCTGGCAATTATAGCTATTATCTAGAAGAATATAAAAAGGGAATGGAGAAAATGAAGCCTGTAGCACCTAGTATGGTGACAAAAGAGATTAAAAAGAAGGTGAACTCTCAGCTATCTAAGAGGAGTAATCCTGCTAAAAAAATAGCGCTCATTGAAGAGGAGATTGACCAATACGAACGCAAAATTAAATTAATTGATGGAGAAATGGTTGACAATGGCTTAGATGCCAATCGTTTAAATGAGTTATTTCAAGAAAAGGAAGTTCTGGAGAAAAAGCTTGAAACATGTTTGGATCTATGGGAAGAGTATCAAGAACAGTAAGTGCTAAATGATTGGAATTTCAAGAACTTAATGATAAACTATGACAGGAGGTGGGATAAAAAA
>DHJG01000094.1:0-135 GCA_002404215.1 Desulfosporosinus sp. UBA4726 | reverse complement strand
AAAGGGTGTAAAAAAAGTAAAATACCCAAGGATGTTCCATTTAAGGATTTGCCAGATACTTGGAAATGTCCATTATGTGGGGCTAGCAAAAAGATGTGTAAACCTGTGTAAACAGATCAAGAATAAAATTGAATT
>DHJG01000027.1:6197-6821 GCA_002404215.1 Desulfosporosinus sp. UBA4726 | reverse complement strand
TACTGCGACAGCCATCGCCGAGTATTTTCGAGATCAAGGCAAGAACATACTGCTGATGATGGACTCGGTGACCCGCTTTGCCATGGCGCAGAGGGAAGTGGGGCTCACGGTTGGAGAACCTCCTGCTACCCGGGGATATCCACCCTCCGTCTTTGCGCTTTTACCGAAGCTTTTGGAGCGCTCGGGCATGGCGGAGACTGGAAGTATTACTGGGATCTACACGGTGTTGGTGGACGGGGACGATCAGAATGAGCCGATTGCCGATGCGGTGCGAGGGATTCTCGATGGACATATTGTCTTAACTCGGGAGCTGGCCATGCAAAATAATTTTCCGGCCATAGATATTTTACAATCTGTCAGTCGGGTTATGAACGATGTCATTAGCACAGAACATAAGAACTTGGCAGGAAATGTGCGCGAACACATGGCGGTTTACCGTAATGCCAAGGATCTGATTGACATTGGGGCGTATACTTCAGGAAGTAATCCCAAGATTGATGCCGCTATTGGGCATATGGATCGTATTTTAGCCTTCACTCGCCAAGGTGTGGACGAACATGAAGGGTTTGAAGAGATGCTTAAGCTTTTGCGGGGGATCATCACACCTGCATAAGGAGTGGAAAC
>DHJG01000027.1:5558-5994 GCA_002404215.1 Desulfosporosinus sp. UBA4726 | reverse complement strand
GAGCTAGGGAGTTGGCAAATCTTCGCTTCAGAACACCAGCGGCGGTTGCATAACTGTGAGGTAGATCGGATAGGACAAGAACCAGTCATGGAAAATGCCCGGCATATTTTATTGGAAGCGCACCGCGAGATGGAGAAGTTTGGGCGTCTTAAGGATAAACAGGCTAAGGCCTTTCAGTTGACTGAATTGCAGAAGGAACAGATGGTGTTGGATGAAACTGGCCAGGTACTGCACTGGCGTCAGAAGAAAGTTACTTAATTCTAAATTGACGGGAGGTCGAGTTCGTGATTTACGTGACCCGATTAAATGACAAAGTCTTTGCGATTAATCCCGACTTAATTGAAATGATGGAAGAAACTCCAGATACGGTCATTACCTTAATGGGTGGAAATAAATTTGTGGTGTCCGAGCCCATCGAGGTTCTCATTGACCGGAT
>DHJG01000027.1:3774-5477 GCA_002404215.1 Desulfosporosinus sp. UBA4726 | reverse complement strand
TGGGCTTGGTTCTTGGTATAGGCGGGACGATAGGAGCCCAAAAGTTTATCTTTAAATCTTCGGCCTCAAGTTCGGCAACTGAAACGAAAAAAGCGGCGGGAGTTCTTTTGCCTATCGGCGAGTTTACAGTGAATTTGCAAGGGGGAGCATTTCTCAAGACGACCATCACAGTCGAAGTGACCGATGCGAAAGCAGAGGCGCTCCTAAAGGAAGAGGATGCGTTCTTGAAGGACCGAGTCAATACGGTTTTAGCGAACAAATCTCTTATTGACGTGCAAACTCCGGCTGCACGTGAAAAATTGAGAGCAGAGTTAATTCATAAACTCAATGAAGTAGCAAATAATCAAATTACGGATGTCTTATTTCTATCCTTGGTTTACCAATAAACTATAGTTCGTAGCTCGAATCTTGTAAATGAGAGGGGGGATTCTATGGGAGACATCTTATCCCAAACAGAAATTGATGCTCTGCTGAGTGCATTGTCCGACGGGCAAGTCGATGCCGAGGAAATGAAGACAACTAAGACCCAAAAACGGATTCGAGTGTACGATTTTAAACGTCCTAATAAGTTTTCCAAGGATCAGATTCACTCCCTCCAAAACATTTATGAAAATTATTGTCGGGGGTTGACAACGTATTTTTCCGGAAATTTACACTCTGTTATTGAAAGCAAGGTTCTTTCAATTGAGCAAATCACCTATGATGAATTCATTCGTTCTCTACCCAACCCCACTGTACTCGGCCTGTACTCATTGGATCCTTTAGAGGGAACAGTTTTGATGGAGATGAGCCCCGCGCTTGCGTTAACTATAGTGGATCGTCTTCTGGGAGGGCAAGGACAAGAGTCAGAAACAAACCGTGAGTTGACGGAAATTGAACGAACCATCGTCGAAAACCGTCTGACCCAAGTTATTGGAATCACTGGAGAGGCTTGGAGTGAGGTTTACGAGCTTAATCCTCATTTCGTGTCGATGGAAACAAATCCCCAGTTTACGCAGATTGTGGCCCCGAACGAAATGATCGTGCTGATAACTCTTGAAGTTAAGATTGGCGAAGCAGTAGGGATAATAAATATCTGTATGCCCTATCTCGTACTCGAACCCATCTTGGACAAGCTAAGTACGTTTTTTCTCTTTTCCACTAAAGCAAAGGTCACTTCTCCGGAGCAAGTACAAGCAATTCGACAAAAAATCGAATGGGCGAAGGTGGATCTGGTCGCATTCTTGGGCCACTCGGAAATACTCGTACGGGACCTCCTCTACCTTTCACCGGGAGATGTTATCCCTTTGAATCAAGCCGTTAAAGATCCACTACCAATTTATGTGGGGGAATTTATGAAATTCAAGTCTATCCCAGGACTAAATGGAGAGCATCTCGCCGTTCAGATTGCAGAAATAGTAAAGGAAGGAGGGGAACAAGATGGGTAACGGGATGCTTTCTCAGGAAGAGATTGACGCGTTGTTGCGAGGGACAATGGAGCCTGACCCAGAACCAGAAGCGAAAACAGCGCTGCCAGAAGACTTTCTCAATGAGATGGAAAAAGACACTCTTGGGGAAATAGCTAATATTTCAATGGGCACTGCGGCAACGACATTATCTCAGCTCTTGGGCAGAAAAGTGGATATTACCACGCCGAAAGTCGACTTGACAACCATTGAACAGATTCGCAAAGATTATCCAATTCCCTCCGTGGTTTGTGATGT
>DHJG01000027.1:0-3647 GCA_002404215.1 Desulfosporosinus sp. UBA4726 | reverse complement strand
AACCCGACTCCAGAACTCTCGGAGCTTCAAATTAGTGGAATATCCGAGGCTATGAATCAGATGATGGGGTCTGCGGCCACGTCCATGTCGACCATGTTCAATGCTATGGTGGATATCACTCCCCCCAATTTAGTGCTCAATGATTTGTCGACGGGAAGAGATGTCATTGCAGAGTTCCTGTCTCCAGAAGAGCCACTTGTGCGGATCGCTTTCCGGATGGTTGTAGAAGATGTCATTGACAGTATTCTTGTTCAAGTGATCCCGCTCAGTGTGGCCAAAGGGATGGTTAACAAGTTAATGGGCACGATGGGTGGCGGATCTTCTGCAGCTGCAGCCACACAACCCGATGTCAGGCAGCAGCCTGCACCTGCCACGAAAGCCTATCAAAGTCCACCACCATCCCAATCACCGGCTTATGAAGCACCACCCTATCAAATGCCGGCAGAAGGCTACCCGTCCTATGGGTCGTCGCAACCCTATGCTCCTGATGGAAGGGCTACTACGTCCGTTCAACCGGCTCAGTTCGCACCACTTCAACCGGGGAATCCGATGGTACAGTCGGATAACCTGAGTTTAATTTTGGATGTTCCGTTACAAATTAGTGTAGAATTAGGTCGAGCGAAGAAGACAATTAAGGAAATCCTGGAAATGGGTCCGGGCTCAGTTATCGAACTTGATCGTCTGGCTGGGGAATCGGTGGATATGATCGTCAATGGCAAGCTGATCGCCAAATGTGAGGTCGTGGTCATTAATGAGACGTTCGGGATTCGTATCACAGATATCGTACATCCCTTGGAACGAATGAATTCGCTAAAATAAAGGAGGAAAAATAGTGAGTGCTACGATAATGATTGTCGACGATGCCGCGTTTATGCGTATGATGCTGAAAGATATTTTGACTAAGAATGGTTTTACCGTAGTTGGCGAAGCGGAAAATGGGGCAGTTGCCGTGGAAAAGTATATGGAGTTGCAACCGGATTTAACGACGATGGATATTACTATGCCGGAAATGGATGGACTCCAAGCGTTGAAAGAAATTCGCAAACGAGATTCGAAGGCCCGTGTCATTATGTGCAGTGCTATGGGTCAACAATCCATGGTTATTGAGGCGATTCAGGCTGGAGCCAAAGATTTCATTGTTAAACCTTTTCAAGCGGATCGGGTGGTTGAGGCTATCACGAAGGCGTTGAAGTAATATGTCGTCATTCAACCAAGACAACGCGCTTCCTCCTATTGGAGCCGCTTCGGTTGTCGCACAGCCAGCTTTCTCATGGTGGGGGCTTCTGGGAACGATGTTGATTTTCCTCGTTATTTTGCTTGTGTCGCTTTGGGTTATTCGACGCCTTAACCGGGCTAAGGTTCGGAGTATGAATGCACCATGGGCAAGAGTTATCGACCGACAAGTGTTAGGCGGCCAGCAGAGCCTATATCTGGTAGACATTGCTGGTCAATTACAGGTCCTCGGAGGATCGGATCATCACTTGTTGAAAATCAGTGAGATCAATGACCCTGATCTGGCTGCCGAAATCTTGGAGGAGATTGCGAATCGACCTGTGGAACGAGTGGAGGGGTGGGCCAAAAGTATCCAGAAGCTCTGGACGGGGTGGCCTCGAAAGAAAGAGTCTTTTTCTTTGGAATTGGAACATTTGCTTGAGGAGGTCAAGAAATGATAGCTTCTTCAAGTCGGTTAAGGAAACTCTTCAGATCAGGTATGCCTTTTGTTTTGGTGGGATTAGGAATGCT
Organism: Desulfosporosinus sp. UBA4726; assembly: GCA_002404215.1. GTDB lineage: Bacteria > Bacillota > Desulfitobacteriia > Desulfitobacteriales > Desulfitobacteriaceae > Desulfosporosinus. The sequence goes on along the minus strand of DHJG01000027.1, from coordinate 1,904 downwards.
CGCTAGTCCTAAAGTAGCCTGGGCGGCAGGTCTAACCTTGGACTTGGGAAATTCGGCGACACAACAAACAAGTTCCTCACTTCAAATATTAATGCTCATGACCGTTTTGTCATTGGCGCCCGCCCTGCTCATGCTGATGACGTCCTTTACTCGCATTATCATTGTCTTGTCCTTTGTGCGTAATGCACTAGGTACTCAGCAACTTCCTCCCAACCAAGTAATGGTGGGATTGGCCTTATTTCTTTCTTTTTTTGTAATGGCCCCGACGTGGAATCAGATTAATACGACGGCGGTTCAACCCTATATGAAGAATCAGATCACCCAATCGGAGGCCTTGGCTAAAGCAGAAGAGCCGCTTCGGGTTTTCATGTTTAGGCAGACTCGGGAAAAGGATTTGGAGCTCTTTGTGGGATTATCTAAAATGGAGCGCCCTAAAACCTACAGAGAAGTACCGACGTATGTCCTTATTCCAGCTTTCGTTATTAGTGAATTAAAAACGGCGTTTCAAATGGGCTTTGCGATATTCATTCCTTTCATTGTTATCGATATGATTGTCTCTAGTACTCTTATGTCGATTGGGATGATGATGCTTCCTCCTATGATGATCTCGCTGCCGTTCAAATTGCTTTTGTTTGTGCTTGTAGACGGTTGGCATTTAGTGGTTCAGTCGTTGGTGACGAGCTTTAAGTAATAAAGCTGAGTGATGCTCTCCGATCACACGCTTTGGTGTGTATGCGCTCGAAGGCTGGGGTGTGGAGATGGGGTAGGAAAACGACGAACAGGGGTAGAGCGGTACCTTTACCTTTGGTTAATCGCTAATGGGATAGAGGGAGAAAGGGGGAATTGCGGTGAACCAGAATATGGTTCTCTATATGGCCAAAGAGGCTGTTGGGGCTGTGGTTCTTGTGGGAGGACCGATTCTCGGGGTGAGTTTGTTGGTGGGTCTTCTGGTCAGCATCTTTCAGGCAATGACGCAAATCCAAGAGCAAACGCTTACCTTTATTCCTAAAGTTGTCGCAGTGGTTGCTGTTCTGCTGGTGCTGGGTCCGTGGATGTTGTCTGTTTTGACGGCATACACTACGAATTTACTAACGCAATTGGCGACGTTCGGAGGCATGTAAGCGTGGGCTTGACAGACCTGCTCCAGTGGAATCTCTCTTTATTTCTCTTGATTTTATTTCGTTGGGGCGGGATGATCATGTTAGCCCCGGTCTTTGGCGCTAGGGGAGTTCCGGTGATGGTCAGACTGGGTTTGGCGGCAAGCCTCTCTGTGATTGTCTATCCCATAATTGCTGCTGCTAAGCCTTCAATTCCTATCGAGTTATTGCCGTATGTCGCGGTGGTGCTTAAGGAGGTCTTCGTGGGACTGGTCATCGGATTTGTGATATATACGATGACGGCTATTTTACAAGGAGCAGGGCAATTGATCGATTTTCAAATGGGTTTTACCATGGGGGCAGCGATTGACCCAGTTTACGGAGTACAAAGCCCCATGATGGGCAACTTTCAGATGATTTTAGCGACTATGCTTTTACTCGCCACTAATTCTCATCACTATCTTATCGCCGCTATGGTCAAAAGTTATGCGTATATTCCGATTAACCCGTCTAGCCTGCCCAGTAACTATCTTTATTACGTCCATCTCGTGACCAATGTGTTTTCTTTAGCAATTCAATTGGCAATGCCTGTTTTTGGGGCGCTTCTCGTTTCGGATATCGGTGTGGGACTCTTATCTAGGACGGTACCTCAACTTAATATCTTCTCGATTGTGTTCCCAGTAAAAATTATTTTCGGATTTACTATTTTGTTTCTGGCGATTCCCTTTTTTGGAGAATCCATTACCCACCTCTTTAATACGAACATGTCTTGGGTCTTAGAACTTTATCAGGGGTGGAAGCAGTGAG
>DHJG01000102.1:4697-5102 GCA_002404215.1 Desulfosporosinus sp. UBA4726 | reverse complement strand
TTTCTCTTTGACACCTTAAATTCAGTAAGTTAGGAGTGAATTGATATGCTTGTAGCTTTTGCTAGTAGTGATGGATTAACAATTGACTCGCATTTTGCCTCCGCGCCAGGGTTTGAAATGTATAAGTTTACTGGGGATAAGCAAGGGGTTATTCATACCTCGCTGGCGGCGGAAGACATTTCTGAAGCCGATGATAAAGTCAATGCACGGATAAACATGCTCCATGAGTGTGCCATCGTCTATTGCACACAGATCGGCGGCCCTGCAGCAGCCCGTTTAGTTCAAAGTGGTATTCATCCGTTGAAAGTTCCAGAGGGCACGCTGATTGTCGATGAACTTAACAAACTGAACAAATTGCTACTTTCTAAAAAACTGCCACCCTGGTTAAAAAAGAAATTCGAGAAG
>DHJG01000102.1:2159-4558 GCA_002404215.1 Desulfosporosinus sp. UBA4726 | reverse complement strand
CCTTACTAGAGGAGGAAGATGAAAATTGAGCGAAATTGTAATTTATAAAACCTATGGCGGATTACCTTGGACTCCGCAATTTGTGGAAGCGATTGATAGCGATCTATGCATGGGATGTGGGCGATGTGTGAAATTATGTGTCCAAAAATGCTTAGGCTTTGAAAGTTTCGAGGATGATGAAGGGACAGAACGACACATAGCGATAATTGCTAATAAAGACCAGTGCATTGGTTGCCAGGCCTGCGGTAGCATCTGCGTGAAACGCTGTCATTCATTTAAGGAAAAGATAGCTTGATGCTTGTGAATTGTCTTGCGTATTGAAATAGCTAAATAAAATCAACGACTGGAGGGATTATGATGCAAAAAGAATGTACACAAGGAAATCTTAATACACCGAACCTGAATCTTGGTCATCCTTGTTTCTCGACAAAAGGGCATGGTAAAACTGGACGGATACACTTGGCAGTGGCGCCTGGATGTAACATTTCTTGTAATTATTGTGTGCGCAAATTCGATTGTGCCAATGAATCCCGTCCAGGTGTAACCAGTCGTGTGCAAACCTCAGCAGAAGCGATTGAAACGGTTAGCCAGGCAAAGGCATCCGCTATCGGACCGCAACTCATCGTTGTAGGAATTGCTGGACCTGGAGAACCTTTAGCAAACAAAGCAACCTATGAAACCTTGAGGGAAGTAAAGAGAAATTTCCCAGATATGACCCTTTGTTTAAGCACTAATGGCCTACTATTACCAGAAAAGATCGATGAATTGGCGGATATTGGGGTATCACATATTACGGTTACTCTTAATACCCTCGATGAAGAAGTGGGTGCCAAGATTTACAGTTATGTGCGTTGGAAAGGAGAAACCCTGATCGGTACTGAGGCTGCAAGGGTACTGATTCGTAATCAATTAGAGGGAATTGAGTTGGCCTCTAAGGCGGGTATGACAATCAAAATCAACACTGTCTTGATGCCTGGTATTAACGATAATCTTTTATACAGCTTGGGTTTAGAGATTAAAAAAAGGGGTGCGAATATTCACAACATCATGCCAGTAATTCCTCAAGGGAAACTCGCTCATATCGATGCACCGTCTCAGGAACTAATCTCAAATTGCCGCGAGAGCTGTGGCGAAATTCTTCCTCAAATGAAGCACTGTCAACAATGTCGGGCAGATGCGATTGGTTTGCTCTGATGGCAGAAAAGGAGTTAATTAAGATGGAGCAAAGAATCTTGTTATGTGATACTACCTTAAGGGATGGTGAACAAGCTCCTGGTGTTGCGTTTGGTCTGCCGGAAAAGGAAATGATCGCGAGGGCTTTAGCCGATGCAGGGATTGACGAACTGGAAGTGGGCGTGCCTGCTATGGGTGAAGGAGAAATTAAAACAATTTCCCAGCTAGTGGCGCTCAAGCTACCAGTTCGTCTGATCACTTGGAATCGAGCTGTCTTGTCAGACCTCCAGGCAAGTTATCAAACAGGGATCGAGGGAGTCGCCATCTCCATTCCCACCTCGGATCAACAAATCAAGCACAAATTAAGAAAAGATCGGGCTTGGGTGCTGGATCAAATGGGACAATGTATCCTTAACGCTAAAAAAGAAGTGGGCTATATTGTTCTTGGTCTGGAAGATGCCAGCAGAGCAGATTTCACATTTCTCTCAGAGATACTAATGGAGGCTCAGAAATTAGGGGTCAACCGGGTGCGTTTTGCGGATACTCTGGGAATTCTCGACCCGCTTAAAGTTTTCTTTACTCTGCAAGAATTAGTCAAGGTATGCGATGTTCCCTTAGAATTTCATGCTCATAACGATTTAGGAATGGCAACAGCGAATGCTCTCGCAGCAGTTCAAGCCGGTTTTAAAGCGGTCAGTGTAACCGTCGGAGGATTGGGTGAAAGGGCTGGTAATGCTTCACTCGAAGAAGTCGCTGTGGCGCTGAAATATAGCCTTGATAAGGTTGTGCAGATGGATTTGAAACGTTTAAATCCCATTTGTTTATTGGTAAACTTAGCGACCGATCGTAAAACTCCTCGGGCCAAACCTATTATTGGGGAAGATGTTTTTACTCATACTTCATCCATTCACATCGACGGAATACAGAAGGATTTTGCCAATTATCAAACCTACCCACCCGAAAGCGTAGGAAGGCAACACTCGACATCCTATGGCAAATACTCTGGACGTAAGACGATCATGCGATTATTAGAAGCAAAAGGGATTGAATTAAATCAAGAAACGATCGATGAACTTTTAATCAAGATTTTACAGCAAACCCATCAACTCAAAAGACCTCTGGAAGAAGCGGATATTATGAAAATAGTGGTAAGCACATGATAGAGCGAAGAGAAAAGTCAAAAACCAAAAACCTTCTTTTAATAGGGCACGATACAACGTGATCCT
>DHJG01000102.1:910-2018 GCA_002404215.1 Desulfosporosinus sp. UBA4726 | reverse complement strand
TTTTTCTCTAGCTTGTGCTATAATTTTGGAAAGTAGTCAAAGTGATAAGTATGCATTGAATGATGGCATGGTGCAAGGCTAGTTTTCATACAAAATTGTAAAGGAATTGAATGAATCTAATGTACCAAGTAGAAAAAACGACTATCAACGCGCAAGGGGCCTACCCTGCGATTTCAAAGCAATATCTGCAAGCGGGTCTGGTTCGTATTCTCCTCCGCGAAAAGCTGTTTCACTATACGTGGATTGCGTTACTGCTCAAATCAATATTCTTTTTAGGCTTAGTAAATAATGACGGGGTTCACTTTGCCATAGCGAAAGCCTTTGAAATGTTCACCAATCAGCCATTTGTTTTAGTCTATATTTTCTTTGAAATTGGCTTGCTTAGCGTTACTTTTCTGTTTAGAGGTAAGTTGCATTATTGGGCGTTGGTGATCATTAATGCTTTCCTATCGTTTTCCATGATTGTCGATTTAATGAATTTTAGGGCATTTGGTAATTTCCTTTCTGTTTATACGTTGTCTCAAACGTCTAATCTAGACAATCTCTTTACAAGCATTGTTTCTATGTTGCGACCGGTCGATATTGGGTTTGGATTCGATATAATTTTGCTCATAATAGCTGGATATAAAGTAGCGCCGCGGTTTAAATCCGTTGCACGTAGTTTTCCGATTTTTTTTACGTTGATACTTGTTTCGTCTGGTTATATCTTTGCTAATTATCTTATGGTCGATGTCTTTGGTAAAAACGATCAGAGATTCTTGTTTAAGTGCTCATGGTCACAGAACCAAACTATGTCAAACCTCTCACCCCTCGGTTATCATCTCTTTGATACTTATAACTACTGGGAAGATAGTAAGCCGTTTGCTTTAAGTACTGAGGAGAAGAAGCGAGTAGAGTCCTGGTTTTCAGCTAAGAAAGAGAACCTTCCAGAGAACAGCTATTCAAATATATTTCAAGGGAAAAATCTAATAGTTCTGCAAGTAGAATCCCTTGAAAACTTCGTGATCGGGAACAGTGTTAATGGCCAAGAGATTACACCTAACTTGAATAAACTGTTGAAAGATAGCCTGTATTTCTCTAATTACTATGAGCAAGTGTGGAATGGTAC
>DHJG01000102.1:0-851 GCA_002404215.1 Desulfosporosinus sp. UBA4726 | reverse complement strand
CGCTTCCCTGGTAATACCTACAATTCACTGCCTAAAATGTTAGAAAGCCATGGGTATGGAACGTTAGCTATTCATCCCGACAAGGGGGGATACTGGAATTGGCGTCAAGCGCTCACAGCCATCGGATTTCAAAGAACGATTGATGAAAGCTATTTTAAAATGGACGAACGGATTGGCTTAGGAATTAGTGACGGGACTTATCTTAGGCAGGTAGAGCCGGTGATTAAGGCGGAAAAACAACCTTTTTATACATTTCTTGTTACACTTACCAGTCATGCGCCGTTTGATTTACCGGTTCAATACCGCGAATTGAAATTAGACCCTGTCTTAGATAAATCGAAGTTGGGTGGGTATTTTCAGAGCATACATTACACTGATCAACAAATTGGAGCGTTTATCGATAAATTAGGAAAGGATGGATTACTAGACAATACGGTCATTGCACTGTACGGGGATCACACTGGGGTGCACAAGTTTTATGATGACGAGATAAAGCAACTGAAGAACCCGGAAAGTTGGTGGCTCGAGGGGCACAACAAAATACCACTTATCATTTATTCTAAGGGGATGACTGGCAAGGAAATAAAGACGACTGGTGGGCAGATCGATTTATTACCAACCTTGGCCTATCTCATGGGAATAGATCATTCAGACTATGAGGGCACGGCAATGGGCCGAAATCTCCTGAATACTAATCGGAATTTCGCTATTTTATCAGGCGGGAAATCAGCAGGGACCTTCCCTAGCAGTAAAGATCGAGAAAATGCTACGCTTGGGGTGGGAATTGCCGATGAGGTTATTCGGAGTAATTACTTTAAGTAGGGGCCTGGTATGACACAGCGCTCGGTCAT
>DHJG01000212.1:4419-6344 GCA_002404215.1 Desulfosporosinus sp. UBA4726 | reverse complement strand
CACTGGTGCCATGTTATGGAACGAGAATCCTTCGAAAACGCTGAGGCTGCAGCCATACTTAATCGTTATTTTATCTGCATCAAAGTTGACCGTGAAGAACGCCCTGATGTTGACCATTTATACATGGCCTTCTGTCAGGCTTTGACCGGTTCAGGTGGTTGGCCGCTCACCATTCTTATGACGCCAGAGAAAAAACCATTTTTCGCTGGAACCTACTTTCCAAAAACGGAACGCTATGGCCGCCCAGGTCTTATGGAACTTTCCGAACGAGTAGGAACTCTCTGGAAGACAAATGAAGGTAAATTACGAGAATCTGCCGATGAAATCACGGCTGCCGTCCATTCTCAACGTACCATTACAAATAAATCGACGTCTCTTTCCCCCACTTCGGCTAACGACCTATCGTTAAAAGGCGACCAAGGCTCCGCTTCCGAAGCCTTTCAAACATGGGGAACCCAGATTATCGATAAAGCTTACGCGACCTTAGCCCATAACTTTGATACGAGTTACGGGGGATTCGGTACTGCTCCCAAATTTCCCACACCCCATACCCTAACCTTCCTCCTTCGCTATGCCTTAGATCATCCTAAGGACAAAGCGCTAGAAATGGTACACAAAACACTTGACGGTATGGCTCAGGGTGGAATCTATGACCATATCGGATTCGGATTTGCGAGATACAGTACGGACGAAAAGTGGTTAGTTCCTCATTTTGAAAAAATGCTCTATGATAATGCTTTACTCGCCTTATCCTACCTGGAAAGTTATCAGGTTTCACATCACTCACATGACGCTCAAATAGCGAAAGAAATCTTCACCTATGTGCTTCGAGACATGACATCACCGGATGGCGGTTTTTACTCCGCGGAAGATGCCGATGCTGAGGGAATAGAAGGGAAATTTCATGTTTGGACTCCCCAAGAGATTGAAGACATTCTGGGCAAAGAAACAGCAGCAAAATACTGTGCGGTTTATGATATTTCCCCTAAGGGTAACTTTGAAGAGAAAAATATTCCCAATCTCTTACAAGGAAATTTAGGGAAAATAGCTCATGACAATGCCCTTTCTGAAGATGAGGTTCTGCACTCCCTAGAAAATGCACGCCAAGCCTTATTTGCAGCACGCGAAAAACGGATTCACCCTCATAAGGATGATAAAATATTGACTGCTTGGAACGGGCTTATGATCGCTGCATTGGCGAAAGGAGCACAAGTTCTTGGCATTAAGGCATACCTTGAGGCAGCCGAAGATGCCACTAATTTCGTCCTCAACCACCTTCTCCGTGGTGATGGTCGCCTCTTGGCACGTTATCGTGAAGGGGATGCTGCCTACCCTGGGTATTTAGACGATTATGCATTTTTCATTTGGGGTCTCCTAGAACTTTACGCTGCTAGTGGTAAACCCCAATATTTAAAGACCGCACTTCACCTTCAAGGGGAGCAGGAACGACTCTTTTGGGACAAAGAAGGAGGATACTACCTTACCGGATCGGATGCCGAAGAGCTTATCTTCCGCCCTAAAGAGAGTTATGACGGAGCCCTTCCTTCTGGTAACTCCATCACAGCGCTCAACCTTCTCCGGTTAGCTCGCCTTACAGGCGACGAGCTTTGGGAAAACAGAGCAAATCAACAGCTGCTTGATTTCCGAACCGTCCTTGAAGAACATCCCTCCGGGTATACAGCCTTTCTACAAGCCTTACAGTTTGCTCTTCATCCCAGTCAAGAATTAATTCTAGCTGGTTCGCTCGAAGCAGTAGAACTGCCTGAGATGCGTCAAGTATTCTTTTCTGAGTTTCGCCCTTATGCTTCTGTTCTTTATCAAGAAGGAAGCATTACCGAAATCGTCCCTTGGACTCAGGATTATCCAATTGACTCCGGCCATGTCACTGCCTATCTTTGTCAAAACTTTACTTGCCAACGCCCCGT
>DHJG01000212.1:2705-4304 GCA_002404215.1 Desulfosporosinus sp. UBA4726 | reverse complement strand
ATCAAACTTTTTTAGCGATTATCCACTGCAATGATCATTAATGAAGGATGATCTGCGAGATTATAATCAATTGGAGTAGTTAACGCATCTTCGTCCTGGTAAAATATCCTTACAAATGGGCGATTTGCAAAGGCAGAGTTTTGTTTTAAAACATTTCCTCTCTGCCCATTACTCAAAATTATACCTGTCCCAGAAGGATATACAGCAATGTGTCTTTGAAAGATCTCTAAAATTTGAGGATCAAAATGCGAATTAGATTGAGAGATAATATATTCATAGGCCTCATTAGGGTCGACGGCGCGACGATAAACTCGTTTACTCGTCAGGGCTTCATACACATCAGCAACGGCTGCCAGCTTCCCGTACTCATGGATTTCGCTCCCTTTTAATCCTCTTGGATAACCGGACCCGTCAAATTTTTCATGGTGTTGAAAGGCAACATGGGAGGAAAGTAAACTAAGATCATTGTTCTTGCGCAATATATCAAACCCATATATCGCATGTTGCTTGATCTCTCTAAATTCTTCTTCAGTCAGCGGAGTCTTCTTATTAAGAATTTCCTCTGGTATCTTGATTTTCCCTATATCATGCATGAGGACACCCATACCGAGTTCAATCAACTTCTGTTCGGAATATCCCGAGGCAATACCCAATATCAAGGCTATAATCGTTGTATTGACGGAATGGTGATACGTATAGTCATCAAATCCCTGGATTTCAGTCAAGTTACCCAGAACGTCAGAACTGTATAAAAGGTCGTTAATCATTTCTTGAATGGTCAAACGTATATTATCCACTTGCAAGCAACTTTCCGGACTACTTATATACTTACTGACGTTTTCAATAGTCTTATACGCAACTTCACGCGTTCGGGCAGTAATCGCGATGTGGAATTCTACGTCCTCTAGTCGGTCATCCTGAATAAACAGAACATCATACCCCATGCTCTGTAACCGTGAAAGATAGGAAGCCGTTACTCTCACACCTGCCTGTAATAATACCTTTCCTGCAGGATTAATCACCTGACGTGCTAGTATAGATCCTTCCTCAACATAACGCGTGTTCACCAAACGCATGAATTCTCACCCTATTCAAATTAATTATCTATTGTGAAGTTTACTTCGTCAAAAAACACCAAATAACCTTTATTAACGAGGATATACCGAAAATTTTCCCTTTAGTCCTAGTCCTACTCCTACTTCTTAGTCATTAAAACAGCTTAGAGAAGAAAGCAATGATTGGTTTATCTAGACCAAGACCTGCCAAAAGCACCAGGGTAATCGCAATTGGTACAATGAATCTTACGAACAGCATAAAAACGCTTACCAAAACATCATTCTTCAACTGTCCGTCATTAGACATTTCACGCTTTACATTGGCATATCCCCACTGCCAACCTACAAAGAGTGCTATGAAGATACCACCTACAGGCAGCAAAATATTGGTCGTTGTAAAATCGTAGAAATCAAAGAATGTCTTTCCAAACATAGTAACCTTGGCGAAAATACTATTAGAAAGTGTAGCTGTTGACCCAAGTAAACCAATAGCCAAGATCGTGAGCAAAGTCGCCTTCCGTCTCGTCCATTGATACTGCTCTGT
>DHJG01000212.1:1596-2539 GCA_002404215.1 Desulfosporosinus sp. UBA4726 | reverse complement strand
AATCTGCCAAAGGGCATAGAATTGAAGACAGTCGGTATGATAATGAACAATAGCTTTGGACCGGAATCCGGCTTAAAACCAAAGGCAAACACCGCAGGGAAAATAGCGATGCCCGCCATTAGCGAAACCAACGTATCAGCGAAGGCGACTTTAATAGCCATCTTGGGCAAGTTCTCTTTTCTATCGACATAACTACCATAGGTAATCATTGCACCCATGCCTACACTGAGTTTGAAAAAAGCCAAACCTAACGCGGCTAAAATTACACCAACCGTTATTTTTGAAAAGTCGGGTTTGAACAAAAATGACAGACCCGCTCCCGCGCCTGGAAGCATCAAAGCTCGAATATCAATGATTAAAAGAAGTATAAAGAGAAGAGGCATCAGCACTTTTGTAACTCGTTCAATTCCCTTGGTCACGCCCGCCATAATAATAGTCCCTGTCAAGAGCAAAACAAATATCTGCCAAAACAAGGGCTCACCCACTCCAGACACGAGTGTGTTAAAAACAAGGGACGTATCTTCCGGTTTTGCCGAAAGAAGTGAACCGCCAGCTGCTTTAAAGACATACGCATATACCCAACCAGCGACCGTCGTGTAATAGACCATAATAAGATAGGCGCTTAATACACCCGCCCCACCGACTAAAAACCAAGGACGTTTGGGTTGCAATGCTTTGAACGCGCCCACCGCATTCGCTTTTGTATGACGACCAATCAGATGCTCTGATAACATCACTGGCAGGCCCACCAAAGCGAGACAAAGTACATACACCAGGATGAAGGCTGCTCCTCCATTGGCTCCGGTGACATATGGGAACTTCCAGATGTTTCCTAGTCCAACCGCTGAACCGAGTACTGCAGCAATAACACCAATGCTACTTGAGAAACCTTCTCGTTTGATTCTTGTAACTTTCTTCAAAGTATCACCCTCCATTTTCTGTC
>DHJG01000212.1:665-1450 GCA_002404215.1 Desulfosporosinus sp. UBA4726 | reverse complement strand
ATAGATAAGGGACTAAGTATGCCGCATTCCAATATGCCCAACAAAACGGCGCTTCCAAGCGCACGAGCTTTTTCAGAAATTGTCCAACAATACTCGGCTTGCCCGCGATGGTCTACGTCTCCAATTTTCACCAAGGCAGCGACAGGAGTATCGGTTCTTAATAACCCTCTCAAAACGCCATTGATAGCAGAGCATACCTTTACCGACTGAATCCCATCATCAATCTGACCTAAACAATCACCTGCCGTAACCTGTTCTCCAATGGCCCGCTTCGCTTTAAAGATCCCGGCCCTTGATGAATAGATAACGCGCTCTCGTGATGACCCTGCGATTTCCCCCGGGATGCCCGTATTCGGCTGTGCAGCCCCGGAATAAATTAGCTTACCGAGATAATGCCCCCGGTTTGTTTCCACGACGACATCCACATCCACTCCTGCTGTAAAGCCTGGCCCCAAACCGATCGTCCTGAGAGCCATGCTCCGCTTTGTCCCCAAGTTACGTTTAGCCATAATGGCATCGACCAATACTAAAGGGTTAAGCACTGACAATCCCTCCAAATAAGGGTCGATTAAAACTGGAATTTCGCCTGCAGCCCAAGCTGCCTCACAATCCCTAGGGTATTCCACGCGGCAAGCGGAAATCCCTTCAACTTTCCACTTGCCTTCTGCCACTGCTGTCCCAAAGCAAACCGGCCAACGAACCATAAGTGGCTTAGGCACTTCAGTCATCACCACTCTAAAGCCTGCTCTGGCCAATGCCCATCCCACTCCCGAAGCTTGTTCCCC
>DHJG01000212.1:0-499 GCA_002404215.1 Desulfosporosinus sp. UBA4726 | reverse complement strand
CATGTTTCTCCTTACGGGTATTATCCAAAAACTATTAATTCCGCTCTCAATGTTTTTGTAACCAGATTATCCTTTTACTAATGTTTCACTCATTGTTAGATTAGAGCAAACAAGAGATCCGCTTGGGCATACCAAAAGTATGCCCAACTTTTTTCCTTTAAGTGATGGGCAACAAGGGGTTTTCCAGACGTTAATGTTTTCCGGCGGAAAAACTTTCGTCGTATATTCCTGCGATATGCTGAGCAAATTTCTTCTTAAGATCCATTGAGACCTCAAGCATTGTGTCAACTTCCTCTAAAACTGTTTGTTTCTCCTCCTATAATATAGTTCTAATTTGTCCCATTTAGACTGCAAAATATATGTACTTACTTCACCAAATTCTCTGTCGCCCCACTCGGCATCGCATCCACATACTTCCGCACATACATACTTGGAACCAACGCATACATTGCCGCACAATCCAATAGTTCCTATGTCCGTTCATTTGTGTGAGCTTGAT
>DHJG01000029.1:980-4048 GCA_002404215.1 Desulfosporosinus sp. UBA4726 | reverse complement strand
GCAATACTTCCTGTTGAAAGTGTCCCTAAAGCGTAGCCTGCGTGTTCCTTATCCGTCTGAGTTGCAATCAAGGTAGTACAAGCTGTGCCAAAACCTGTGATAGCACCCTGCAATAATCTTAATCCAATCAGTACATATACATTCGGCGCAAAACCCATGCAACCTATAACTAGCGCCATACCAAGGCTTGCCCGCAAAATCATTGGCTTTCGCCCAAATTTGTCCGCAAAATGACCCCAAATAGGTGAGAAAATAGCAGAAATTATATAGGTAACTCCAAAGGCAATTCCTGAAAGTTGTGCGATTGAAGCTGTATTATGAACTCCAAGATGCTGTATATAAAGCGGCAATACTGGGGCAATCTGACTCATTCCTATGCCTGATACAAACATTCCAAACCAGCAAACGAATAAATTTCTTTTCCAAATCGGCATGAATATAAGCCTCTCTTTTGTTTTTTAGCTTTCGGGGACAGCCGTCTGTACTATAATTTTCCGGATTTATTTGAGATATACCTAAACGGCTTTTCATCCGGAAGATTTTCTAAAGTGGATTCATCATGTTCTGCTCCCATGGCAAGCTCCTCTTTGGATCTTGTCCCAAAGAGGAGCTTGCTTTTTGTTCTACTATCTCGCAGGGTTGGTATTCCTGATTTTTAATCCAATGTGTTGATCCAAGCGTCGACAGTAAGCACATCTGCCTGACGAGGAAACACCTTCTCGGTAAGCACGCGGTGAACTTCAGGATCGGCATCAAGGCATGCATCCGAAAGTACCTTAAGTGCATAATCTTTATCCGCCGCTTCTCGCAATGTTGATAAAACAACGCCACTTGTACTAATTCCACTTAAAATTAACGTATTGATATGGTAAGATCGGAGGATGACTTCGAGGTTGCTGCCTGTGAAAGCGCTGACTCGAAACTTTGTAACTACTGGTTCGTTTAGCTCGGGATGAACGGATTCGTGAATTTGAGTTGCTATGTCGGAGACCGTCATTCCACTAGTTTTAGAAATTGCGGAGAACGACTTGTTTTGAGGATTGATTTCGGGGTAACCTTCGCTAAATGCGACTCGCACAAAAATAACTGGAATAGAATGTCGGCGTGCGGCTTCCACGGCTTTTTGGAACGGAAGCAGTTTCCCCTCTTCTGTAAAACGTGATACAATGCCGTTTTGCATATCCATGACCAAGAGGGCAGTGTTATTGTGATGATTATGCATGTGCTGTACAACTCCTTTTCATTATGCTATATTAAGTGGAGAACTCTCCATTTATTATAAACGGAGAGTTCTCCACTTGTCAAGAGTGATTTTTTATTAAACTATAGGAAGTGATGATAGAGTGAATGGTACGGAGACAACCCAACCTCGTTCTGAACGTCGTGATGCTACCGAAAATCGTCAGCGAATATTGAGTGCGGCTCTAAGTCTATTTGAGCAAAATGGTGTTGAACAAGTAAGTATGAATCAAATTGCTAACGAAGCACAAGTCGGTCCAGGAACGCTTTATCGCCGTTACAGAAACAAAGGTGAATTATGTCTTGATTTAATTAAAGACAACGTTGACCTACTATTTAAAGACATTGAAACTTACTTGGTGCAAAACCATTCTGATTTACCAAGTCAACGATTAAAAGGAATTCTCAGCCTATTTATCCGTTTTAGAGAAAAAAAGGCACAATTGCTTACAGGAGTCGAAGGCTCCTCGTCAACCAATCCACTCAGGTCCCTAATACAGAGTCCTGTGTTTATTGAATTGCATCAATTATTAGTAGAACTGTTTGACGAGATGAATGCGACTGAGCAGACCTATTTTAACAGTGTTTTTAGAGCGGATATGTTACTAACGGCTTTAAGCAGAGATTTCTATTCCTTTCAAAGAGATGTGCGTGGTTATTCGCCAGAGATGATTTTGGAACAACTCTGCGCATTATTTATTTTAAGTAAATGAGATCATCGGTTGGTTGCAAATGACACCTGTTGCCATTTAGCTCTTTGTTTAAAAGAGGTTGGCTGTTATGGTACTGAAGGTATAGTTATTTCTGATCGACAAATAAAGAGTTTTCTAATACGACATTTCTCGGTAACTATGTGTTTTCAAACGAGACACTTTATAACATTGTGCCCAGAAAAGGCACCTTTGTAACGGTAATATAGCTATAGTAATTTATATCCCTTTCATCGTGACAAGGCACGCGGAGTGCGTGGTAGTTCTACATTTGGGTTGAGTGGAAGCCATGGTATGAGCGGGTCGTAGAGAAGGATATTCTTTTTATAGTGTCGGAGTGTTCGGGGGAAAAGATTAAGCCAGATCGTTTTTTTGAAAAACGATCTGGCCTTTTTGTTTTATATTGGATTATGAGGGGGCGAGGACCACACTTGTGTTGGTAGAGGAAAAGAATCCCAGAGCTTTTCACCTCTCTGGATTAGCATTGAAAAACCCACATACAAGGTCTTTTATGCAGAACGCCTTTTCCGCATTAGACAAACCCAGGCTCTAGGAGGTTTTGGGCGGTCTGATTCAAAATGACTTGAAACGAGTGAAAGAATTTCGAAGTAGGGTTCCACTGAGTTAACAATATCTCTGGCAGTACGCTGCGGTGGACCTGGGTGATCACGTTGTTCATCAGCATTGCCAACGATACTCAGCCATAGACCGTCTTGTTCTAAATGGGCTGATACATTTTCAGCAAAGATTTTTCGTTCTTGATCCGAATTAAATACATGAAAACAACCTCGATCAAACACAAAGTCAAATGGTGCGCCTTCAATTTTGTTTTTAAGAAAGTTAAGCTCAATAAAAGTACAATTCACATTGGCTTTTGAAGCTTTCTCGAAAGCTTTTTGTATTGCAATCTCTGAAGCATCAATACCAATAACATTAAAGTTTTTTTGGGCAAGCCATATGGAATTATTGCCAGTACCGCATCCGATTTCCAACACATTACAGGGTTTTATGTCCATCGTTGTTACAGTCTGAATAAGGTTGAAATCAGGTTTGCCAATATCCCAAGGAGTATTGCCTGATTTATATCTTTCCTTAAATTGTTCTTCAATCATCCTGTTT
>DHJG01000029.1:0-883 GCA_002404215.1 Desulfosporosinus sp. UBA4726 | reverse complement strand
GTATTCATTATATATTATTTAAAGTTGGGGTGAAACTCCCCTGCATGGTTCTACCCGTGTTCAATTCGCGATTCTCCTATCTGGGCAAACTTAGGCTAAGCACCTTGTAGTCACGTCCCTGAACAGTGTTTGTTGTACATATCCAGGCGAACCCACCGCCGGGGTTAAGCTGTTTGATGGCTCAAGGCAAAAGTGGATGGTTGAGCCCGGTTCAACAAGGGCCTTGAGATTTTATCCTCCGACCGTCCCAAACAGACCCAAAGTACCACATTTCTTATCCACTCGCCCAGATCATTCATAGATTGGGAAGGGTGTCCCGGCTTGGTAAAGAGGAACTGTTCCAGTTGAGGGATTTGCTGGGTGTGAATCTTAGAATTAGAGTATAGTCATTACTTAAATAATAAATCCCATCTAACTGAACAAAATCAACCCAGTCAATGGCTACTTGGGATTTTTCACAGATTGTAAGTTTGTATAAGTTAATATTTCCCTTAGACAACAACCAAGTAACCTGCTAGGTTGGTAGCCCAAATTCGGTAGAGTACTGTTGCCTGTGGGCTTCTTTGCATTTGTGAATAATGACATAAGTTTTCTGTAAAATTCTTAAAGAAACGCTTGACCTTGAGTTAACTCCAGATGTTATGCTTATTTGCAGATACAAAAGTGCTAAGAAAGTAAATTAAAAGGAATGTCCAATATGAGTTTTAGCATGGTATATCCACACAAGGGTTTTGTGTGGAGGTGGAAGCTGAATGGTCTATAAAGATAGAAGTGCCGATAATTAACAAAGCAAGGTGGACCACTATGAGCGAATTGAATAAAAGCGTTATTTTTCCCTATCGGAGAGAAATTTGAAAGCAACAATTTTGCAGGAAACGTATGG
>DHJG01000107.1:4219-5567 GCA_002404215.1 Desulfosporosinus sp. UBA4726 | reverse complement strand
AATTGTCGATGGCATGTCCTCTATTCTGATCTTGATCTTCAAATTTACCTGAATTGATGGGAACATTAAGAATTAAATCTGTATCCCGTCCCCCATAATGTTTCGATAAATTCCGGATTAGATGGGTCTCGTTCAATCTTTTTTCTTATTTTTTGTACATGAACAGCAACAGTCGCAGTTTCTCCAAGGTATTCATCTCCCCATAAGGTCTCGAAAATATGTTCTTTACTAAAAACTATGTTTGGGTTTGTAGCAAAAAAAACCAGAAGTCCATATTCTGTTGTCGTCATTTGAACTTCTTTCCCATTAATAAAGACTTTGTGGGATGCCGTATTAATTTCTAATCCTCTATGGTTTATAACTTCAGAAGCTATTATTTTGCCCTTGAGACGTTCATATCTCGTAATATGAGATTTCACCCTCGCTACTAACTCCGCAGGACTAAAGGGTTTAGTTACGTAATCGTCTGCGCCAAAACCTAATCCCCTGATTTTATCGATATCTTCGTTTCTAGCGGATACGATGATCACCGGAATCTCAAATTTGTCGCGAATTTCCTTGGTGATTTGATATCCATCTTTGCCAGGCAACATCAAATCCACAATAATAACGTTATATAGACCCGTGAGGGCTTTTTTTAAGCCTAACATCCCGTCTTGCGCAATATCTGCTTCATATCCATTTAATTGGAGATAATCTCGCTCCAATTCAGCAATATTTAGGTCATCTTCAATAATCAAGATTCGTTTCATTCATAACCTCTTTCTAAATCCTTATTGACTGGGAGCCTTATTGTAAAACATGTACCCTCTTTTTCAATACTTGCTACCGTAATAGATCCACCATGGGCTTGCACAAGTTCTTTAGCAATTGCCAAACCAAGTCCGGTACTCATTAAGTCTTTGGTACGTTCATTATCAATTCTATAAAACCGATTGAAAATATTGGGGAGTTTACCTTTAGGGATTCCTGGTCCGTTGTCTTCTATGTTGATACCTATAAAATCATCTTGTCTATCCATTTCAATCGTTATATTCAAATCATTATTAGATCCATATTTAACAGCATTGTCGATAATATTCCTAAAAGCTTGATATAACCTCTTGCTATCAATTTTTATAGGGCAATCACCCTTAAGCTTATTAACGTAGTGAAAATTATAACCTTTTTCTTCAAGTTCAAACTCAAATTCTTCCATTAAGTCCTCCATGAAAGCTCCTATTTGTACGTTTTCAAACTGGAGATCCAACTTTTGTAAATCTAACTTAGAAAATAAGAAAAGGTCATCAATCAATTTATCAATATAAACTGTATTTTGATAAATTGTTTTAAGATACTTATCTACTTT
>DHJG01000107.1:3105-4155 GCA_002404215.1 Desulfosporosinus sp. UBA4726 | reverse complement strand
AATTTTTGAGCCATATCGTTGAATGAATCCACCAATAAGCCAATAAAACCCAAATCACACGTTTCCTTGCTCTCTACTTGAACATTGAAATTTCCTTTAGCAATCTCTTCTACTGCGACTTTAAGCCTATCAATGGGTTTAAAAACTCTCTTTTCTAAACGCCATAAAAATAAAAATTGTAAAATTTCCTTAATAATTATAAATACGGCAAAAAAAATGCTGATTGACTTGATACCCACCCATATAAATAGCAAGTACAGAATGATTAAATTAAATATGATACTAACTGGACGCAGAAAACGAAGAGACTTATGATATTGATTAAATTCCCGATGTTTTCTCTGGAATTCATGATGATGCTTATGGAACTCTATATTTTGCTCATAGAATTCCTGATTTCTTCTATGGTGATCCTTATGTCTCCGATAACGAATGTAATTTACTCGTTCTAATTTCTGAAATATACGTTTTTTTATTCTTTCAAACACGTACATCACCCATTGTTTCTTTCTTCATTACCTTATTTATTATACCTTAGTATAAGGACGCAAAACAATCCAACTGTTCTGCGCCCTCATATGAGGATATGTTCCGCTAGACTTCATAGTGAAATTTAAATACTCACTATGAAGTCAGTTTCCTTTACCCGATTACTTACTTTCTTAACTGAGCAAGACTCAATTCCGCGAATAGATTCATATCATGGTTTTCATTCAGTTCATCAATTTGTTTCCCTTCGACTGTCAACATGATTTTTTCTACTTCCTTATTCTTAGTGATACAAAGATTTAACTCGATCTTTGGGTCTTTGAGGGTGGATAATTCTTTCATGAAGCCATGGTGTTGATGATGCTCGGACATTGTTCTTTGACTCATTCTTTCTTGAAAAACTTTTTTAATGTCTTCGGGTATTTCATTTAAGTTTAGGGATAATACGATAGACTTATCTTCTTTCTCGTCAACCTTAATTTGATTAAAAACATTAAGCACAAACGCAAGCTTTGTTAATTTTTCTTTAATCCCGCCGCATCTTATATCCTCATAGTTCTG
>DHJG01000107.1:1852-3025 GCA_002404215.1 Desulfosporosinus sp. UBA4726 | reverse complement strand
TGGCAACCCTGCGAAGTAAACTCAGTTTGACTTTCATGTTTGAATTTTTTGTCATTACAATCAATTTCCGTACTTATTTTGCATTTGGTTTCACCGTTTGCAAGATTCTTTTCAAATTGATTATTAAAGCCAATAATTTTAATTTGATCCTTCTTGACTTCCGCCTTAAAAACACCAGTGATAAGATCCTTCTCTTTCATCGTGTTAATCACATCATACATAAGTTTCATTTTACTCATTTAAAATGGCCTCCCTTTTTTTTACTACAAATTCATTATAAAGGGAGGTTTTAAACTCTTTCTAAAGCAATTATAAAAATTCTATAAAAGGTTTGAAAACACTTGTCTTTTCCAGCTCTTAGCCCTTTTGAACCCTAGCTACAGCTTTAACGATCTCCACCACCAAATTTGCGGTTTGGTACAGATGCTCTTCTTTAATACATTCTTCTGTTGTATGAGACTTTTGCATACCGATCCCTAAAACAGTGCACGGTATGCCGTAGCGGTTATAGTTATTGGCATCGCTGCCCCCACCAGTTTCCCCAAAGATCGCTTTTAAGCCAGCAGACTTAGCTGCCTGACCCGCGAGGACGACAACTTGTGAATCCTCCGCCAGTGTATATGGGTCATATAACCTGATGACCTCTGTTTCGGCGACCGCACCCATTTCCTCTGCAGAGTGCTTAAACGTTTCGCACATCTGCACCGTTAGACTTTCCAGCTTTCCTATGTCCCGGCTTCTTGATTCACAGGTTATTTCTACTCTCTCAGCCACAATATTCGTAGCTAGACCACCCTGAATCGTTCCGATATTGCATGTCGTTTCATCGTCAATCCGACCTAATGGCATTTTGGCAATTGCCTTAGCTGCTACAACAATTGCACTGATCCCTCCCTCTGGAAAAGCTCCAGCATGAGATGCCCTGCCTTTGACCGTCACGTTAATTCGATCTTGCCCTGGGGCCGCAAGAATAATTTCCCCGGGGCCACCGCCGCAATCCAGAACAAATCCCAAATCAGCTTTTAATAACGTTTTATCTAAGTTCTTAGAGCCGTGTAGACCGCCTTCTTCAGCTACATTAAAAATAATCTGAATATCGCCATGAGGAATATTTTGTTCTTGGATAGTTCTTAGGGCCTCCATGATCGGCGCTATTCCAGCTTTATCATCGGC
>DHJG01000107.1:1067-1675 GCA_002404215.1 Desulfosporosinus sp. UBA4726 | reverse complement strand
GGAGCCTTCGGAAGGGTTCCTGTTAAGTAGGCAAAAACATTACCACAGTTGCCACCAATCGCCAGGCCCGCTTCATCTTCTGATATTACGCTACCCATACCTTCGAGACGTTTTTTCAGTATATCTGCTATTTGGCGCTCGTTCTTGGTCGGCGAATCAATTCTCGTTAGTTCAAAAAACTCTGTTAATAATCTTTCACGATTAATCATCATTTCTTCATCCTCTACAGTTTTTTCGTCCCTCACCGTCGTGAGCATTTCACAATAACCCAAATATTCGGCTAGTTCCAATTGGATGTCTTCTGCAATCATCCAATTGGATGTTGTAAGCTGGTAGTCTTCCCCATATAATATGCCTAAAACCTTCCAAAGGGGGAACAATACTATGACATATAACTATGCAGAGCGAGTTAAGTCCATGGAAAATTCAGCGATTCGGGATCTCCTGAAAGTGACTGTACAACCGAACATGATCTCTTTTGCCGGTGGTCTGCCAGCTCCGGAGCTATTTCCACTTGCTGATATCAGGGAATCTTATGATCGCGTTCTCGGGGCAGGTGACCCTTCGGTCCTCCAATATGGAACGACCGAGGGATATTTACCCTTGCG
>DHJG01000107.1:647-844 GCA_002404215.1 Desulfosporosinus sp. UBA4726 | reverse complement strand
GATCTGATTGCCAAACTATTTCTAAACCCCGGTGATGAAGTACTTCTGCAGAATCCCAGTTATCTTGGCGCCATCCAAACCTTTCGGAGTTACCAGGCCAATTTCAGGGTGATACCTACCAATGGAGAAGGAATCGACCTTACCTCCCTTGAATCATCTATTAAAGAGCACCCACCTAAGCTTATTTACCTTGCCCC
>DHJG01000107.1:0-446 GCA_002404215.1 Desulfosporosinus sp. UBA4726 | reverse complement strand
CTTGGCACCTTTTCTAAAACCCTCGCTCCCGGCCTTCGACTTGGTTGGATCGTTGCAGACCGGGCACTAATAGCCAAACTGAGCGTAGCCAAACAAGGAACGGATTTGCACACCGGTACTCTCTTACAGCGGGCCACCCACTACTACCTAACTCATTTTAACACGCTCGAGCACGTTGAGAAAATCCGTCAGACCTATAAAGTACGACGGGATCTAATGCTAACAGAGCTCCAGGAAAATTTCTCCACTCAGGTCAAATGGACCAAACCTTCTGGTGGCATGTTTATATGGCTGACCTTACCTGAAAGCTATGACACTCTAAAACTCCTGCCCCGTGTAGCAGCAGCCAATGTAGCCTATGTACCGGGCGCCCACTTCTTTGCACATGGAGGGATTCACAGTAACATGAGATTGAACTTTTCCAACCCTACACCATTACAAATAAA
>DHJG01000039.1:1650-3814 GCA_002404215.1 Desulfosporosinus sp. UBA4726 | reverse complement strand
ATGAAGTTCTTCTGCGCCCGGCGCCCATTCGCGATAATACCAACCCTCTTCATCCAAATGAAAACCATAAAACAAATGACCATTTGCAAAGGATTTGAACTTCAAAGATCCAAGTAAGGCCTTTTTATGGGTAAAATACCTGTCCATTCGTAGTCGAAGATCCTTTTCGAAGGGTTTAAGATAGGGATCGATCTCCAATATCTTTAGCTTAGTTGTCTCAGAGCGTGAACATTGCATCCTAATTCCTCCACTTCTATTTATTGACCTAGATTAACATTCGGTACTTTTGTATAAACTAGACAGAGTTAAATTAGGGTGTAATTCGTAGTTTAGACGAGTAATAAGCTAGTCACTAACCTAACGAAGAAGGAGGTTCTTGGTTAAATGATTAATAACGGGAATGGAAAGCTAAGATTCGAGAAGGCCGTCGATATCGAAGCTTTTAAGTGTGCAAGATGCGACCAAGAAATGCTAGCCAATCACTCCAATGATTGGCTAGATCCAAATCATCCCGCTGGAGAAAAGGTTAAAATGTGCAACAGCTGCTATGGTCTAGTAGCAGTAATCGATGAAAAGTAGTCGTTATTAATATGCTTGAACGGCATTATTTAAAAAATTAGACTGCCAGTTCTATTCAAATTTTTATTCTAATACAACTGAAGTAACGAATAGAAGACTTGCCTTTACATCCATTATACACCATAAATAGGAATGAAATATCCTATAACAAAGACGACTACTCAAAAGCATTAGCCTCAATGATGGTTATGAAGTTTGTTAATCTATTACACCCTGCTCAAGACCAATTTATCTATCAAAGATAACGCAATGATCAGCAAAATCAGGACAAAGATATTAACTGACCCCCACAAGAACCATTTACATCTTTTTCATAAAACCTGGTCTCCTTTAAAATTGAATAAAGTTTTTACAGCTTCAGTCTACTTGTAATATTTCCGCTCCTTTTCACTCAGAATCAGAAATATAGAAGGACCAAGATTACCCATCTTGGTCCTTCTATATTCTTCGAAAGTATCTAAATCACTGTGTATTTGCTGTAGGTTCTGTGGTAGGTGTTGCGGGTACAATGTTGCACCCATAAGTACCACGTATACCTTTCCCCATACCTCCAGGCACAAAGGTTCCAGCTGCCATGGCCTCTGCTTGAACTTTTAACTGTGCTTGTTCTGCATCACTCCAGGTTTTAATCTGTTCTGCTGTCAACTTTGAATTGCTCTTCATAGCCTCTACTTGAGCGGTTAAACGCGTTTGTGCGGCTTCACTCCAAGCTTTAATCTGCTCTGCAGTCATTGGTTGACCGTTATTGAATTCTTTGCTTTTATGCATACCCTTATTACCCATACCCGGACTGAAAACCTTGCCCTCTGCTAAAGCTTTGTCACTAGATTGTTGGCGTTGGTCAATAGCCTTCTTCATTGTATCCGCCTGATCTGTTGTTCTAAGCCCCGCCTCCACTTCCTTATCTACAATTTGCTTCTGAAGTCCAAACATCTGCTGGGTCAAAGTCTTGATTTCAGCGAGCTTGTCTGGATTTGTAGCACCAAAAGCCGCCGTTGCTCCCCCAACCAATAACACAACACTTAGTACACCTGCAGCAAACTTCTTTTTCATATAATTCCCCCTAATAAATTGTTACCAGTCAAGATTAAATCATCCTGACCGCTACACTGTTAGCGTACCCTTCAATTATGTTGAATCTGTGAAATAGTTTTTAAGATGTTGTGAGTTTTGCGTAAAGAAAATGTTCCGTTTCCTTTAGATACCCTTTTGTTGCCAATTTTAATCATCGTAGGTCATAAAAGGCTGAACACAGACCCGGACTTAGGAAGAGAATCCAATATTCGCTCCCTAGCTTCCTGATATTTCTTGACTCGTGCTTCATCCTTTTCAGTTGGATTTTCAATCCTGCTTAAATTCATATTGTCACCCAAATCTGCGAGTTTCACTTGGCAAGCCGTTATATTTGTAAGTATTCTCTCAATAAAAGCTTCGTACTTTTCGCCTTTAAGTTTGGTCAAACAATCCAAAACCGCAATAACCTCTTCTGAAAAGCCCTCCTTTCTGAGAACATCAAAGGTAATCTCGGAATCTTCTATAGTATCATGCAGTACGGCACATATTCTTTCCAATTCATTTCCTCTTG
>DHJG01000039.1:0-1390 GCA_002404215.1 Desulfosporosinus sp. UBA4726 | reverse complement strand
GACTAGACCAGGATCAGAACTTAATAAACTCCTTATAATCTGTGCTTAGGATTCTGTCCAGTTCGCTTCTTTCACTTCTTTTTGTTTCTGTAAAAGCAAAAGCAAAAAGGCCGTATTTCTGATAGTCCATCTTCCGTATGGCAAGAGGTTTGGCAAAACTCTCTGCAAATCGTTGATAATCGATCTGGCTCACCTGGCTCTGATGAGTCGGAATATCTCCAACAACAATACTGAAAATTTTATCCTCCTTCCCCTTAAGAAGCTCTTCCCAAACTGGTTGTTTTTGCTTCCAAAAGTACTCATAGACATTGAGACCATAGGCATAATAGGCAATATCCGTGGTGCACCATCCCGCAAAACGCATTGGATTAAACTCAATCGGGAAGATCTCGCCGATCTGGCTGACACGAACTTCCACATGAAGAGGAAAATTCACTAGGGAGGTCAATCCCCCGATGTCATTTAAGAAATCCTGGAATTTCTGGAGATTAGCCTCAATGATGTCTTTAGACGTTATATATAGCCTGTCCCGCACGTCCGCCTCAGAAGCAAATTCGTGCTTGAGTATGTTTAAGATAACTGGGTTACCTGAGGAATTGTAATAGACATCAATCGCATATTCCTCTCCTTCTGCATACTCTTCAAGGAGAAAGGTTTCGAAATTCACTACTTCTGTGGGAAATTGGCTCTGCAACTTGTGTCTGAGTGTGCTAATTTGGCTCACAGCAGCTTCCCACGCTTGATTATTATCGATCGTATAGACACCTAAACTCAAGAAACCTGTGGCAGGTTTGAGAATAAATGGCTTCGGAAATTCAGCGATATCTAGTAGGATCAGTTCCTCAAAGGCAAGTTCTTTGTACCAAAAATTTGGAAACAACGGGTTTAATAGATTTCTGAATTTCACTTTATCTTTGAAGGTCTCAATCCGATCTGGCAAGTCGCTGAAAGCTAAATTCGCTTGGATCCAGGGAATCGAGTTTTCCGAGTTGGTATACAGTGGAAACTTTGCTCCAACCTGAAATTGTTGGATGAAAGCCTTCTCCTCAAGGAGATAACACTCTTCCAGCCCTGAATTTCTGGCAACCTCATTTTTCAGAACTTCTAACTTCAATTCTCGGATTGTGTCTAGCAACAGTTCAGATACATAGGGCTCCTCTAAAATTATCACGTGCGTAAAACTTCCTCTCCACCAATTGGCTATTAAAATACCTTAATACCAATACTCAATTTCTAGCTCAGAGGTCTAATCGTTTTTATCTATGTCACGATATATCCATTCAAGGCATGGGTCTATATTTTGGACATAATCTTTAAACGTTACTTCACATGGAACATCCGGCATGAATGACGGAAGTGTATTATCCTCTACAAGTTCATAGTACTTTGT
>DHJG01000119.1:7911-21591 GCA_002404215.1 Desulfosporosinus sp. UBA4726 | reverse complement strand
TCGTTATCACCACACGCGAACTAGCTCGCATGATCAGGGAAGCCAGTATTCGTTTTGATCATCTCAAAGACCGAGAGTTCGATCATCCCTTGGGAGAATCAACTGGCGCAGCCGTCATTTTTGGAGCATCAGGCGGAGTTCTCGAAGCTGCCCTGCGTACGGCATACGAGGTTATAACCGGTGAAACTCTGGAAAAAGTAGAGTTTGAGGCTCTCCGGGGAATGGAGGGAATCAAGGAGGCGGTCATTCCGATCGATGGACGAGATTATCGGGTTGCCGTCATCCATGGTCTGGGGAATGCCCGTACCGTTCTGGAGAAAATTCGAGCTGGGGAAATCAATTATGATGTGATGGAGATTATGGCTTGCCCAGGTGGATGTATCGGGGGCGGTGGCCAACCCTATCATCATGGAAACATGGATATTATTAAAGCCCGAGCTGCTGCCATTTACCGCGAAGACCGCGCCAAACCCTTGCGCAAGTCGCACGAAAATCTGGCTATTATCGGCCTGTATAAAGATTATTTGGGCGAACCCTACGGAAAGAAAGCGCATCAATTGCTGCATACTACCTATACGGCACGAAAGAAAATCTAGAAGGTATTCTTTTGTTTTAACCGTTCAACAAAATGCTACTCAGCCTTTAGGAATTCTGATGGTTTTTGCGAACATTTATTGACACTATCAAGGCTAACAGTTAATATGGCCTTAAAACATTGTAACTGTTAGCCTTAGTGGAGTATTTTCTCTAAAATTCCATCTTGACTGGATTGATCGGTTGTGCTGGAGGTATCCGGCATAGTGGATCCACAAAACTATTACCTGATTGTAAGGATTATTCTGAGCAAAAGGAGAAGGTTTAAATTGCTAAGGAGCCTTCTCTTACTATTGGCAGAAGGCTCCTTTTTAGTAGCCAAGTTTTCTATATTTGGAGGAAACACAAAAATGGATAATAGGATAGGTGTCATAGGTATCGTGATTGAAGAATTTGAAAGTGCTAATAAAGTTAATGAAACCTTGCATGAGTTGGCAAGTATTATAATCGGAAGAATGGGAATCCCCAATAAGAAAAGGGGCATATCGATTATCTCCTTAATCGTGGAGGGAACCTCGGATGAGATTAGCGCAATGACAGGAAAACTAGGGAAAATAAAAGGGGTAAATGTTAAATCGGCATTAACTAAAAAATTGGAGGATTGAATTTCTAAGCCAACTTTCGCAAAGCGAAAGTTGAGGCAAATAACCAATAACTAATCTTTAAAAAGGAGTTTTAGACTATGTATGATTGTAAGTCGAAAAAGGCAACGGAGTTTATTGATGACGGTGAAATTCTGGCCACCCTTACCTATGCACAGGAAAACAAAAGAAATCGTGAACTGATTGATAGCCTGATAGAACGGGCAAAAGACTGTAAGGGCTTAACCCACAGAGAGGCAGCTGTTCTTCTGGAATGTGATCTGGAAGATGAAAAAGAAAAAATGTTCAAACTGGCTAGAGAGATTAAGCAAAAGCTTTATGGCAACCGGATTGTCATGTTTGCTCCACTATATCTTTCAAACTACTGCATAAATGGCTGCGTGTACTGTCCCTATCACAATGAAAATAAAACAATATCTCGTAAAAAGCTTTCGCAGGAGGATATTGTGCGAGAGGTTATCGCCTTGCAGGATATGGGACACAAGCGCTTGGCTTTAGAAACAGGAGAAGACCCTGTGAACAGTCCAATTGAATATGTTCTGGAAAGTATGAAGACCATTTATAGTATTAAGCATAAAAACGGAGCTATCCGCCGGGTCAATGTTAATATTGCTGCCACAACCGTAGAGAATTATCGCAAGCTCAAGGAAGCGGATATTGGTACTTACATACTATTTCAGGAAACCTATAACAAAAAAAGCTATGAGGAGCTGCATCCCGTAGGACCAAAGCACAACTACGCTTATCATACTGAAGCGATGGATCGTGCCATGGAGGGCGGTATTGACGATGTAGGAATCGGAGTTTTATTCGGCTTAAATATGTACCGCTATGACCTTGTTGGCTTGCTTATGCATGCGGAGCATTTAGAGGCAGCAATGGGTGTCGGCCCACATACCATCAGCGTTCCACGCATTCGCCCCGCCGATGATATAGACCCCAAAAGTTTTTCGGATGCAATCTCGGATGATATTTTTGCGAAAATTGTGGCTGTTATTCGTATTGCCGTCCCCTATACAGGGATGATTATTTCCACCCGTGAATCGAAAACAACCCGCGAGCATGTGCTGAAATTGGGCATATCCCAGATAAGTGGAGGCTCAAGTACCAGTGTTGGTGGATATGTTGAGCCAGAAGCAGAGGATGATAACTCGGCACAATTCGAAGTAAACGATACCCGCTCATTGGATGAGATTGTAAACTGGCTCTTGGGATTCGGCTATATTCCAAGCTTCTGCACCGCCTGCTATCGTGAAGGGCGTACAGGTGATCGTTTTATGAGCCTTGTAAAGTCCGGGCAGATTGCAAACTGCTGTCAGCCAAATGCTTTGATGACACTAAAAGAATATTTAGAGGATTATGCTTCCCCCGATACCAAGAAAAAGGGTGAGGTAGTAATTGAAAACGAGATTCCCTGCATACCACATGAGAAGGTTCGGGCAATTGCGATAGAGCATTTGAATGAAATTAAGGAAGGAAAGCGGGATTTCCGTTTCTAAGGCCTTCTTTGTACTAGTCAATCGTCACGAGCAATTGATTCGTGCTTTAGTTAGAAGTCACCAGACTAAAGGTGTGGAGAGAATCCTTGGAGGAGATAAAGTGAACTGTAGAATAGAAAAGGATTCTATCGGAGAAATGAAGATTCCCGAAACTAACTATTACGGAATTAACACAAAGAGAGCCCAAGAAAACTTTGATTTAGGTGCGAAAAGTGTTAATTTGAAGCTTATCTGCGAAATTGCTTTGATTAAGAAAGCAGCGGCTATGGTGAATAAAGAATTAAAGCAACTGAGCGAGGACAAAGCAAACGCAATAATTCGAGCAAGTGAGGAAGTTATTGCGGGGACTTTTAAGCATGAATTTGTTGTCAGCGCTTTTCAAGGGGGAGCAGGTACCTCAACTAATATGAATGTCAATGAGGTGATTGCTAACAGGGCGATTGAGATATTAGGTGGAACCAAAGGTGACTATGATGTTGTACATCCACTGAATGATGTCAACATGTCTCAATCAACGAATGATGTCTATCCAACAGCGCTAAGAATTACTGCAATTCATTTGCTCAGAAAATTAAGCTATTCTCTCGCAGAGCTTCAGGAAGCTCTGCAGGGAAAGGAAAATGAATTCAGTGATGTGATTAAACTCGGCAGGACAGAACTTATGGATGCGTTGCCCATGATGCTCGGTCAGGAATTTGGTGCATATGCCAAGGCCGTAGAACGAGATCGATGGAGAGTTTACAAAGTAGAAGAACGCTTGAGACAGATTAATTTAGGCGGTACTGCTATCGGCACAGGTGTCAATGCAACGCATAAGTATATATTTATGATCACGGATACCATTCAGGAGTTATCAGGCCTAGGTTTAGCTAGGTCCGATTATCCCATGGATATAACCCAAAACAATGATGTTTTTGTCGAAGTTTCAGGTCTCTTAAAAGCCTGCAGTACGAATCTCTTAAAAATATCCAATGATTTGAGATTGTTATCGTCTGGTCCTCAGGGCGGGTTCGGTGAAATAGAGCTTCCTCAGATGCAGGTCGGCTCAACTATTATGCCAGGAAAGGTGAACCCGGTAATACCAGAGATGATTGGCCAGGTGGCCATGAGAGTCATGGCTAATGATTATGCTATTACGATGGCTGCCTCTTCAGGGCAGCTTGAACTTAACGCCTTTATGCCTCTCATAGCGGAATGTTTGTTAGAATCACTAGAACTTCTGAATAATGGAGTCACAATATTTAGAGAGAAATGCATCGTAGGAATTAAAGCCAATAAAGAAAAATGCCAAGAGAATCTTGAAAAATCAGCGGTATTGGCTGTAGCTTTAGTTCATCATATTGGATATGACCAAGCCGCCTATATAGTCACTAAAGCGTTAAGAGACAGCAAGACAATAAGAGAAGTATTGAAGGAAGAAAATACTTTTTCCGATGTCAGGATCGATGAAATCTTGAATCCGTTTGAAGTCACAAAGCCAGGGATACCCGGAATACCAGGGAAGTGATCGTATGGAGGAATTTAGATGAGCTTAAACGAAACACCGAGAGGTGCAAGAGTGCATTTAGCGCTATTTGGCAAGAGAAATGCGGGAAAATCCAGCGTAATCAATGCCATAACAGGACAGGAAACGGCTATAGTGTCAGAAGTGAAAGGGACAACGACTGATCCTGTCTTTAAAGCAATGGAAATACTGCCCATTGGTCCTTGTGTGATCATCGATACAGCTGGACTAGACGATGTCGGAGAATTAGGAGAGCTCAGGATTAAGAAGACCTTGGAGGTTCTGAGTATTACAGATGTGGCTTTGCTTATTGTCGATATCAGGGCAGGAATCACCGAAAACGACCAGTTTATACTGGATAAGTTTAAGGAAAAGAAGAAGCCAATCATAGTCGTTTTAAATAAACTTGATACCCTAGAAAACGACGAGTATGAAGAACTGGCAACTAGTCTTCAAGAACTAATAAGCACCCCAGTTGTTGCTGTGTCTGCGCTTAACAGGCAAGGAATCAAAGAACTAAAAAATGCTATCATCTCAGTGATCCCGGAGGATGAAGATAAGTTTAAAATTGTAGGTGATCTCATTAGCCCTGGCGATTTTGTGGTACTTGTTACTCCGATTGATAAGGCGGCGCCTAAGGGAAGGCTTATCCTTCCTCAACAGCAAACGATACGAGACATCTTGGAAAGTGATGCAGTGGCGATTGTCACCAAGGAATACGAACTAAGAGAAACCTTAAGTAATTTGGCCAAAAAACCAAAGCTCGTCGTAACGGATTCCCAAGTGTTCTTAAAGGTTGCGGCTGATACCCCCAAGGATATTTTAATGACCTCATTTTCGATTCTTTTTGCCCGACAAAAGGGAGATCTAACAGAATTTATCAAAGGGGCTAAAGCGATTGAAAAGCTTAAGGATGGCGATAAGGTTTTAATAGCAGAAGGGTGCACACATCATAAACAATCAGATGATATTGGCAGTGTGAAGATACCTAGGTGGATACGTCAGAGAACGGGTAAGCAGATAGAGTTTGAATTCTCCGCAGGAGCAACCTTCACGGATGACATAAAGAAATATGCCCTTATAGTTCACTGTGGAGCCTGCATGATGAACAGAACCGGAATGCTCAGCAGAATACAACGAGCAAAAGATTATGATCTGCCCATAGTTAACTACGGTATTTTAATTGCTTATGTTCAGGGATTGCTGCCAAGGGCCCTGGAACCATTCCCACTGGCTAAGATGATCTTGGAAGAGGAAGATCTCTACTAAAGGATTAGGGTTGTAATGTTATAAAAGTAAAGGAAATGCATTGCAGAATAAAGTTGAATATATCGGTTTATAAATAACGCCGGATGGAGGGAGTGGTTTTGTGAGTGACATGCATAATTTGCTAAATAAAGCCTACGAAACGAACGATCTCACAAAAGTTGAAATAATGTATCTTCTAGAAAATATAACTCATGAGGATAGAGCGGTCTTATATAGTTATGCACTAAAAACAAAAAAGGCATATTATGGAGACAAAGTTTACTTAAGAGGACTTATCGAATTTTCAAATTTTTGCCGACAGGATTGCCTATACTGTGGTATCCGAGCTTCCAATGTAAATGTGGAACGCTATCGCTTAACTCCAGAGGAAATCCTAGATTGCTGTGATCAAGGGTATAAATTAGGATACCGGACATTCGTCTTGCAAAGCGGGGAAGACCTTTGGTATACAGACGAGATTCTTGTTGCTTTGATTCAGGAGATCAGAAAACGTTATCCAGAGGTAGCTATTACGTTATCAATTGGTGAACGGAGAGCGGAAACCTATCAAAGCCTCTTTGCCTCCGGAGCAGATCGGTTTCTGATGCGTCACGAAACAGCCTCGAAAGAACTGTATGAAAGGTTACACCCCACGATGCGTTTTGAGGATCGACGGGCTTGTCTAAGCGCTTTAAAAGCTATTGGCTACCAAGTGGGCGCCGGGTTTATGGTGGGACTTCCTGGGCAAACACCTGCCGATTTGGCAGAGGACCTCCGATATCTGAAAAACCTTCGTCCAGACATGATCGGAATTGGTCCGTTTATACCGCACAGCCAGACCCCTCTTGGTACAGAAAAGGGCGGAACCCTTGACGACACCTTGGTGATGGTGGCATTGGCCCGGTTGCTTATTCCAGATAGTCTTATTCCTTCCACGACGGCGCTCGGGACTCTCCATCCGCAAGGTAGAGAGCTTGCCTTGAGAGCAGGCGCCAATGTTGTTATGCCGATTATTACTCCAACGTCAGTCAGAAAACAGTACGCATTATACGAAAACAAGATTTGTGGGGATGATCAACCGGAAGATTGTCGATATTGTATTGAGCGAAGAATTCAGTCGGCGGGGTTTGAGGCGGATCTGGGCAGAGGGGATAGTTACCGGTCTTCATCATTGGAGGACTGACAAAGAGTTTAAACATAGAGGGTGTAACAAAGCTTATTTTAAGTTTGTTACACCCTCTTCCCTTTATCTTAAAGCAATTGTTCCAACGTGTGGGTGCCAGACTGTCTTATCCCTTGTCAACAAGGAATATTTCTGTTATCATATATTTTGAAGTTCAAACAATACAATCATAAAACATTATGATTTACTTACTAATATAGAGGAGGAGTTTTTCGTGACTATCAATGAAGAGTTGACCCATGAACTTTTGGCGTTTTTTAATGGGTTTTCGTCCTGGGAAAATTCAATCGTGCGATCTAGTGAGTTAACAGTTTCTGAAGCACATGCCGTGGAGGTCCTGGGTGAACACGAAAAAATGAATATGAAAGGTTTAGCCCAGAAACTTGGGGTTACGACAGGAACGACGACGGTAACGGTGGACCGCTTAGAAAAGAAGAATCTTGCCTACCGTGAATCGACGAAGGAAGATCGGCGCGTGAATTATATTGTTTTGAGTGATATTGGCAAGAACGTTTTTGAGGAACATCATGCTTATCATTTGCATTTAACAGAGCAGATGACGTCTGTCTTGGATGACGATGAGATCAGCCAGTTTTTAAATACTTTAAAAAAAATAAATGCAGAAACGTTTTAGTTTTAGTCATTAGACTAATCTCTCTTTGCTCCAAGAGCTTAATTACGGGATAAAGTGGGTAAGAGTACACGTACCGTACATATAGTAGGTTTGGTTGTGTGGAAAGTAGTAGTAAGAGGTACTAGGAGGAGACGCCAGATATGAGCACTATGAATATTATTCAAGCACCATTAAAGCCTCGGAATATACTTTGGTCCAGGCACAAGGGGTTAATTGTTACATTCCTAAGCTTAGGATGTATTATCCTAGCTTGGTATTCTGGTAAATACGGTAATTATGCGCTCGAAGTTCCTTTCTATCTTTTGGCCTATGCCATAGGTGGGTATCAGAAAGCCTGGGAAGGCCTCCAAACATTGATCAAGGAAAAAGATTTAGATGTCGATTTACTTATGGTAGTAGCGGCGATTGGTGCTGCCAGTATCGGTTATTGGGCAGACGGAGCAATTTTAATCTTTATTTTTTCTCTAAGTGGTGCCCTTGAAGGATATACTCTGGAGCGAACGAATGACGAAATTATGTCCATCATGAAACTACGCCCGGAAGAAGCAATTGTGGTACATGAAAACGTTGAAAGGCGTGTTCGAGTCGAAGAATTGCAGCAAGGTGATCATTTACTGGTGAGGCCAGGAGAAAGGATTGCAACGGATGGGATTGTAATTGAGGGGTGTTCTTCTGTGAATCAGGCCTCGATTACGGGAGAATCAATTCCCATCGACAAATTTGCAGGGGACGAGGTTTTTGCTGGAACCATGAATGGACAGGGAGCTTTAGTCATAGAAATGACCAAACCTGCAGAGGCAACCTTGCTTGCTAAAATAATTCACCTTGTCCAGGAGGCTCAAAGTGAACGACCCCCCAGCCAAGTATTCATGGAGCGTTTTGAAGGCATTTATGCGAAAATCGTGATCACCAGTGCGGTCTTGATCTCAGTCTTGCCACACTTTCTCTTAGGTTGGTCATGGAGTGAGACAATTTACAAAGCCATGATCTTTCTTGTCGTAGCCTCGCCCTGCGCCCTAGTTTCCTCCATTATGCCTGCTGTGTTATCCGGAATATCGAATGGAGCACGCAAGGGCATTTTATTTAAAGGAGGTGTCTATCTGGAGGCAATTGGAGATGTAAGCGTAGTAGCTTTTGACAAAACTGGAACTCTCACAGAGGGAATACCGAAAATCACTCAGGTGATACCTTACGGAATTTATGCGGAAGACGAGGTCTTAAGTATCGCAGCTTCTCTGGAGACATGGTCAGAACACCCTATCGCTAAGGCAATAGTCCGTAAAGCTAACGAAAAAAATCTTGCCCTTAGCACAGCCTCAAAACTGGAAGCTGTACCTGGGTTTGGAGTTCACGGGATAGTTGAAGGTCAGGAATATCGGATCGGAAAATTTGATTTGCTAAATTTGGTTGAAGGCGAGAAATTGTCGGACCAGGAAATGAGAGCTGTGCTGAATCTGGAGAAGCAAGGCAATACAATGATCGTTGTTCAGGTGGGGAAAGAACGAATCGGCGTCTTAGCGGTACGAGATACCATACGGCCTCAAGCAAAAGAATCAATAGCACGGCTTAAGAAAATGGGGATTAAAGTTGTAATGTTGACAGGCGACAGCTCTTCAACAGCTCAAATCATAGGTGCACAGGTAGGCGTCGACCAAGTCTATTCCGACCTGCTACCGGAACATAAAGTTGATATTATAAAGAAATTAGGGGTATATGGTAAGGTTGCCATGGTGGGTGATGGTGTTAACGATGCGCCGGCCTTGGCGGTTTCCTCCGTGGGTATCGCTATGGGCGCTGCTGGAACGGATGTAGCACTAGAGACGGCTAATGTGGTGTTGATGGCCGATGACCTCTCTAAGGTCGCCTATGCTATTGCCCTAGGGCGTCGCACGACTAGAGTGGTCAAACAAAATGTGGTTTTTGCAGTTGCTGTTATGCTCTCGCTTGTCCTGTCTAATTTTTTGGGCTCTATTACTCTGCCTCTAGGCGTGATCGGACACGAAGGGAGCACCATCATCGTCATCATCAGCGGCCTGCGGTTATTGAGGTAATAGTGACGCATTCAATGCATTACATCTTGCAAAGTCTAAATCAAGTGTGGACAGATTGATTAATCGCTGATTTGTTTTTTTGCAATGTTGCATAATACTGACGTAAGCCAGAAAAAGTTATATAATAACCTCGAGATAAAAATTCATGCGTTAAACGTTGAATTTCGGAGGTAAAAGCCAGAAATGACAAACCCCTTCTTTGTTTTGGTAGTTGGTGCTATTTTATTAATGTACGGTGGACTTAATTACTACATTGGGCTGAGAGGATGGCAAGCCTTATTTAGTTATGTACCATTCGTAAGTTCTAAAGTGTATTGGCTGGTTTTTTTGCTACTATCCTTCTCCTATTTATTTAGTCGGTTAAGTGAGAAATTTCTACCAACGGCGCTATACGAAGGGCTGACACTAATTGGGGCCTATTGGCTAGCGTTTATGTGGTATTTTTTATTGGTGATTACCGCCTTAGATTTATTGCGATTATTGGATCGGTGGCTGCGGCTAGTACCGATAGATATAAAGCGGAATTTAAACCCTGCTATGGGCTTAGCTGTTATTCTATTGGTCGTCGGTATTGTAAGTTACGGAGCGTGGAATGCCCGGCATCCCCAGGTCAACCATTATGATTTGACCATCGCTAAACAGGCAGGATCATTAAAACAATTGCATGTTGTCATGGTTTCGGATATCCATTTAGGTACGATCGTTCATAATGGCAATCTAACGAAGATGGTTAATATGGTGAATGAACTGAAACCTGACCTGATCTTATTTGCAGGAGATGTGTTTGATGAGAATATCGAATCGTCAAACAAACAACAAGTGTCCGATACCTTTCGTAAACTAAGTGCTCCATACGGTGTCTTTGCAGTACTGGGGAACCATGAGTATATTGGCGGTAATGCCGAGGAAGCGATAGATTACTTAGGTGAGGCAGGGGTCCAGGTCTTAAGGGATGACTTCTTGGAGATCGCCGGGAGTTTTAATCTGGTAGGGCGAGATGACCGCTCAGGGGCACGTTACAATGGGGGTCCGAGACAAGATCTAAAAACTTTAATGCAAGGGATAGATCGTGATCTACCAATTATCGTAATGGATCATCAGCCATCACACTTGGAAGAACCTGAGGGACAAGGGGTGGATTTACAAGTGTCAGGGCATACTCATGCTGGACAATTATTTCCCATTGGATATATTACACGCAGAATATTTGAAGATGACTGGGGTTTGCTGCGTAAGGACAATTTTCAAATCATAGTTTCGTGCGGATATGGAACCTGGGGACCGCCGATCAGACTTGGAAATACTCCGGAAGTGGTCGATATTATGATTAAGTTTAACAACGAAAAATAAAAGAGCTTCGGCGTGGATAGTCCTGAGTATCTGCATCCGAAAAGCACCCAAGAGGGTGCTTTTTCCAAAATTAGAAGAGTTAAGCTTTAGGCTGAATTTCTTCGACGGTGCGGTCATTTTTTTAACAGTTTTCATTTTTTCTAAGATCCTCATTAATATACCTCCCTCAACTATTTGATTTTAGTATGTAAGTTGAACCTTTAATTTTCCTTAAGATACGAAATCGAAGGTTATTTAAAGAAATATCCTTTAAACTATACACAGGTGGTGATTTAGATGCGCATACTTTTTGTAGAAGATGAGCCTAGGTTGTCCGAAGCCCTGACTTATATCTTGAAAAAGAATAACTATGGGGTGGATACCGCGTATGATGGAGAAACGGGACAAGCTATGGCGGAGACTGGGGTCTATGATTTGATTATCCTAGACAGGATGTTGCCTCGCAAAGAAGGCGTTGCTTTATTAAAAGAACTCCGTAGCCAAGGAATACACACTCCCGTTTTACTTTTAACTGCCAAAGATTCCCTTCAAGATCGGATTGAAGGTTTGGATGCTGGCGCAGATGATTACCTCATAAAACCGTTTTCTACTGAGGAGCTTCTTGCTCGTCTGAGGGCTTTAGGGAGAAGGCCGAGTGGCCAAATTCAGGACGAACAATTAAACGTTGCTGGGCTTATTCTCAACCCTCTCCACTGCGAATTAACCCAAGGAAACAAAACGGTTAAACTTACCTTAAAGGAATCGCTGCTCTTGGGGCTTTTCATGCGAAATGCGGGGCAGGTTATAACTAAGGAACAAATTTTAGACAGAGTATGGGGACCGGACACTGACGTAGAAACCAATAATGTTGAAATTTACGTACACTATCTACGTAAAAAGCTAAATTCATCCAACGTGCGAATCGAAACCGTGCGCGGAATAGGCTATTTTTTGAAGGAGGAGCTCAATGTTCCATAAATTGAGGCTTAAGCTGACATTAATAAATGTTTCAGTCATGGCCCTCCTCTTACTGTTTTTTGTCGTAGGAACCTTCGTTATTATGAAAGAACAGCTCTTCAACCAATCTCAACAATTAATGCAAATTATGGCGAGCGAAGCGGGTTCAAGTTCTGTTAGCGATACAAGGGAGCACAGCAAACACCTGACTAAGTATTTTTATCTAAAAACAGATGCCTTGGGTAAGATCACTGAGAGTTCATCAGATCTGCCACTAGTTATAGATCAATTGGCTCCCTTAGTTTACGAAATATTCCACCGTCCGAATACTAAAGGTGAAGTGGATTTTCAGGATGAAACCTACTCATATCTGAAGGTGCCTCTCAAGCAGAGTCCCGGCTTCGTCATCTCCTTTGTTGATCTTCATGAGGAGAGAGAAATACTAGGTAAGTTATTGATCTCTCTTACAACCGGAGGCCTCATCTGTTTAGTACTCGCTTATTACGCCAGTCGCTTTATGGCAGAACGAGCTATGGCCCCCATTAAAAAGTCCTGGCAACGACAGCAGGACTTTGTGGCCGATGCCTCTCACGAACTCCGGACGCCACTGACGGTCGTTCAGGTTAACTTGGAACTTGTGAAAGGAAACCCTGAAGAAACTGTGGCCAGCCAGTCCAAATGGCTTAATTATAGTTTGCTTGAGACAAAGCGTATGTCTAAATTAGTGAGCGATCTCCTCTTTCTAGCCCGTGCGGACTCTCAACAACAAACGCTAGAAATAAAAAAATTCTCCCTTGATAGAGCCCTTCATGGAGTGATCGAATCCTTCAGACCCCTCGCAGTGACAAGCGGGATCCACCTTGATTCTTCTCTGAATTCAGAAATTACCTTTTTTGGAGATGCCTTCAGGATTGAACAACTCCTTGTCATTCTCTTAGATAATGCGCTTAAATACACGCCCTCTGGGGGACGAGTCACTCTAGGCTTACGTAACTGGGATACTTACGTGGAGATCACGGTGTCCGATAGTGGAGAGGGCATTGAACCAGAACATTTGCCTAAGATCTTCGAACGGTTTTACCGTGTCGATAAAGCCCGTTCCCAACTAAAAGAGGGTACTGGGTTAGGCCTTGCTATAGCGGACTGGATTATCCAAAGCCACCACGGTAGGGTTAAGGTCTCAAGTTGCCCAGGGAAAGGGACAACTTTTGTCATTAGTTTACCGCATCAGAGTAAAAGCTTTTAGTGTTGGCGTATCTTAGCCGAACGACACGGTTCATAAATCAGGCTCCTACTGACTTTTTAAGTCTTGTAGGAGCCTTTAGTTTTTTGCATTAGCTGATCGTTTACCTACTCTGGGTTGCTCCCCATCTTCAGATATGTATTAAATACCTCAATGTTTCTAAGCTGTTTCTAAGAAATGAATGTTAATGTAGTCTTGTAGTTTAAGATACTACTGTTATCGATGGAGGCAAAGTCAAGGGCTATAGAATTATATCAAGTACAAAAGGAGAGTCGTTAACTTGGCTATGTATGAGAGGATTATTGGTCAGACACTTGGTAAGGTGACAAAGTTACTACTTGCTTCAGCGGGTCCCTTGCAATATTTTCTCGACACCCCAGGCGTAACCCACGTTCATTGTCTGGAACAGGCATACATTACTTTGAAGCATGATGAGAAAGAGGATATAGCTGCCTTTTTCAAGGCTCATCACCTCTCGCTGACTAAAGGGTTAAACTGGGCTGACCGCGGTTGGAAAAACGTCAATCATTTTTATAGTCATCCCGACAAGCAAGGAATCATTGTCTGGCCGGGCGCAACGGGTGAGTGCCAATACTATTTCAATAGGGCTTTCGCTTTATTCCCCAATAACGTAGATAAAGGTATGTTCTTTTTGGGAGCAGCACTGCACCTGGTGCAAGACATGTGCGTACCACATCATTCCTTGGGGATTCTTTTCGACGGTCACAAAGAATTCGAAACATGGGCGACTCAAAACTGGGATCAGTTTCCTGCTATGAATGGTCTGTATTTGCCATTTACTCACCCAGCCCAATGGATTGATCATAATGCTAGCG
>DHJG01000119.1:7003-7696 GCA_002404215.1 Desulfosporosinus sp. UBA4726 | reverse complement strand
AAGGATGTTGAGAGGGAGGGTCAGAGGTGAAACATTTAAGGTTTCTCGTATTCTCTGCAGGATTTGGAAATGGACATTTCCGAGCGGCAGAAGCTGTGATTGAAGGCCTACGAATTAAGGAGCCTTATGCGGAAATTATTCATTTGGATTTTGGCGACTTTTTAAGTAAGCGCTTTAACCTGGTGGCTAAGAACATTTACATGGAAATGATTAAACATACCCCCAGGCTCTGGGGGAAATTTTATTATAAAACAGATAAGCTACAACCGGAATCGATGATTCAACGTTTTCTGAAACATTTGGGGCGAAGCAATTTCCTTAAATACATCCAGGCATTTGCACCAGATCTCATTGTCTGTACTTATCCAACAGTTTCTTCAATTCTAGCCCAGCTGAGACTTGAAAAGATTCTTGAGGTTCCGGTCATCACCGTTATTACGGATTATACTGTTCACAGTCACTGGGTCCATCCCGGTGTTGATCGCTATATGGTGGCTTGTGAGGAAGTAAAGGAAAGTTTAGTGTCTTGGGGAATCAAAGAGCAATGTATTCTTGTGACGGGAATTCCGGTCAGCCCAAAATTCGAAGTGGAAATGGATCGAGGGCATATTATCTCCAAGCTAGGATTAAACCCCGATTTACCCATCTTTTTAGTGATGGGAGGATGGTTTGGGGACTTGAAAAGTGCAAGAA
>DHJG01000119.1:5817-6884 GCA_002404215.1 Desulfosporosinus sp. UBA4726 | reverse complement strand
AAACCCATGGTACGCGTAGGATATGCGCATAACGTGGAGGAACTAATGTCGGTTTCCAATTTGATCATTACTAAGGCAGGAGGTTTAACAGTTACAGAGGCCTTAACGAAGCACTTGCCGCTTGTGATCTACAAAGCCATACCAGGTCAGGAAGGTGAAAATGCGCAATTTGTGCAACGGAAAGGTGCAGGGTACGTTGCAGAAACAGAAGAGGAACTGGGAGAGCTTCTACGTCGTTTATTGAATAATCCTAAGGAAATTCAGAAAATGCGAGAGAAAGCGTCCGTAGCTTTGCCGGGTCACTCCACCGGGCGGGTTGTGGAAAATATCATTCAATTAGTCATCGATTTGAAACATGAGCAAAAAATTGGATAAATAGGATACCAGAACAAAATATTTATAATGGAGGATGAACAAGTGACTATTATACACGCATTGATCTTGGGTATTATCCAAGGATTGGGGGAATTTTTGCCCATTTCTAGCTCAGCGCATCTTGTATTAGTTCCATGGCTTTTCGGATGGGAAGATCCAGGCTTAACATTTGACGTCGCGCTTCACATGGGCACTCTTTTGGCGGTGGTCCTTTATTTTTGGAAAGATTGGGCCAAATTATTCAAAGCGGCTCTAAGACCAGGTGCATCGGACGATAAACGTATTTTCTGGTACTTAGTTCTAGCGACCATTCCCGGGGCATTATTTGGTCTTGCACTGGAGAAGAAGGCAGAGACTGTTTTCCGTTCTCCTTTGCTCATTGGAATTATGATGATTGTGATGGGGACTATGCTATATTTAGCAGACAAAAAACGTGAAATTCGTAAAATGAAGACAATGACATTGAAAGAAGCAATTTGGATCGGTCTTTCACAAGCTTTAGCAATTATTCCTGGAGTATCTCGTTCAGGAAGTACAATGACGACGGCTCGATTTTTGACTCTAACCAGGGAAGATGCAGCTCGATTTTCTTTCCTTATGTCGACACCCATCATTTTGGGAGCAGGAGTTCTAAAACTGCGGCATTTGACAATGGCTTCAATAAATTCACCCTTTTTAGTTGGCGTTATTTC
>DHJG01000119.1:4657-5713 GCA_002404215.1 Desulfosporosinus sp. UBA4726 | reverse complement strand
AGTTAAGCAAAAAGCAGATGAATAAAATTTTCATTGACGAAATGGAATAGTAGTGCTAATATTAGCTTACTCGATAATGATATTCATTATCAATTACAGCCGTGAGATAAGGAGTGAGGAAAAATGCCCTTAACAATGCTTTCCCCAGGTAAAGAAGCGGTAGTGGACGCCTGTAGGGCTAAGGATACAACCAGGAAATTCTTAGAAGGGCTAGGTATTATTCCAGGTGTAACCATATCGGTTATATCAGAATTCAGTGGTAATTTAATTGTATCTATCAAAGGGTCGAGATTGGCTTTGAATAGGGGAGTTGCCCAGCAGGTACTTGTACAACGTTGATAATAAGGGGAGGTAAGTAGTTTGGAGAGAACTTTAAGAGAATTAAAGCCAGGTGAAAAATCGGTCATCACCAGAGTGTTAGGAGAAAAGGGCGCGGTGAAGAGAAGACTAATGGATATGGGTGTGACCCGCGGAGCAGAAGTACTGGTTAGGAAGGTAGCGCCACTGGGAGATCCTATTGAAGTGAACATTCGTGGTTATGAACTAACGCTAAGGAAATCTGAAGCTGAAAACATTATCGTTTCATAAAGAATGCTCCTAAATTAATGAGGAGCAATTTTTAAAAACTTAAACTGAGAATGATTATCATTAATATTTATATCTAAAAAGGAGTTGAAAATATCCTATGTCCTTGAAGTTTGCATTGGTAGGAAATCCGAACTGCGGTAAAACTACCTTATTTAATGAAATCACCGGAAGTACGCAGTATGTTGGAAACTGGCCGGGAGTAACTATTGAGAAACGTGAAGGGAAAGCGAAAAAGATCGAGGGAGATATAAAGATCATTGATCTGCCTGGAATCTATTCCTTATCCCCATACTCAATGGAAGAAATCATTGCCAGAGACTATATCGTGAATGAAAAGCCTGATGTCGTGATCAATATTATTGATGCAACGAACATAGAGCGAAACCTTTATCTGACCACACAACTTCTCGAATTAGGTGTCAACGTTGTTGTTGCACTGAACATGATGGATGCGGCAGATGCCAAAGG
>DHJG01000119.1:3617-4513 GCA_002404215.1 Desulfosporosinus sp. UBA4726 | reverse complement strand
CAAACAGCGGCATCATCAGGAGTAGCACCAGCATTTAATGAGATGCATGATGAAAGTATCGTAAGCTGTATCCAGGAAATCGAAAAAAATATTATTCCTAAGCTGAATAGTAAAACCGATAATTCCCGTTGGACAGCGCTAAAACTTTTAGAAGGCGATGAGAAGGTTCAGGAAACGCTAAAGGTACCCGATGCCTTACTGAGTGAGATCAAGTTGTATCAGGAAAAACTCGAAAAAAAGTACGATATGGATATAGAAACGATTATCGCTGACAGCAGGTACCAGTTTACGACCGCTATTACGCGTAAAGCAGTTAAGAAGAAAGATCGGGGCTCCAATTTAACGATTTCCGATAAAATTGATAAAGTAGTGACGAATCGGATTTTGGCAATTCCTTTGTTTTTAGCGATGATGTTTGGCATATTCTCAATAACTTTTGGCACGATTGGCTCTTTCACCATCGACTTTGTAGATAAATTGGTTAACGGCACGATTGCAACTTTTCTAGCAACTTGGCTTGCAGGAGCAGGAGCGGCAACCTGGTTGCAAGATCTCGTTTCAGGCGGACTTATTGGCGGAGTGGGAAGTATGTTGGTCTTTGTCCCACAAATCATGATCTTATTCTTCTTTCTATCCATACTCGAAGATACTGGTTATATGGCCAGAGCAGCGTTTGTTATGGATCGACTACTTAGAAAGCTTGGTTTAAGTGGAAAGTCGTTTATTCCCATGTTAATCGGGTTTGGCTGTAGCGTTCCGGCGATCATGAGTACGAGAACCTTGGAAAACGAAAAGGATCGGCGCTTGACCATAATGCTCGTCCCTTTTATGTCCTGTGGAGCAAGGTTACCCGTATATGCCTTGTACACGGCAGCGTTCTTTTCAAGCAATCAAAC
>DHJG01000119.1:3231-3382 GCA_002404215.1 Desulfosporosinus sp. UBA4726 | reverse complement strand
TGCTCAAAAAAACCATTCTTAAAGGGGAAGTAGCCCCGTTCGTCATGGAATTACCTCCCTACAGAATTCCCACTTTCAAAGGTTTGATGATTCATATGTGGGACAAGGGAAAAGGGTTTATCAAAAAAGCAGGTACGATTATCTTTTCAGT
>DHJG01000119.1:0-3006 GCA_002404215.1 Desulfosporosinus sp. UBA4726 | reverse complement strand
ATCAAAAGAGAGATGAATTCCTGGAAGTGGACCTTAATCACAGTAGGATACTCCACCGGGGTAGCTTGGTTAGTAGCGTTTCTTATCTTCCGAGTTGGGAAATTGATGGGCTTTAGTTGATTCGAGAGACTGAAATGAAAGCAGAAAGTTCAGAGACTTTAAAACTTAAGAAAAAGGGTGATTTAGATGATTAATTGGATTTTAGGCGGAGCCATTGTTGGCGTGACCATTTTCATAATTCTACGAACGATCAAGCGTATGCGAAATGGAGAAAGCTCCTGCTGCGGAGGGTGTGCCGAAGGCGGTTGCGGCCAAGGCAAGTGCGATTGTACGAAATAACACTCAGAGCATGTAAAGTAGTAAGCTAAAATGTTATGAACAATATTAGCGAAAGGAGGGGTTCGATGAGTANNGATATGTCGTACGAGCTGGGCCGGGCTATGGGGTTGAAAGCCTCAGAGCTTGAAAATATTCATATCGCGGCCCACCTTCATGACATAGGTAAGATGGGAATTTCAGAAAATATTTTAAACAAAAAAGGAAGACTACTTCCTCATGAGTTCGCACAGATACAAACACATCNNAAGGAGGGGTTCGATGAGTATCGTGCTTGTAGGGGGTCATGATCGGATGCATAGTGAATACGCGGGAATATGCGCCAAGCGAGGGCATCGTGTTAAGGTCTATACTCAGATGCCGGCTAGGTTTGAAAAGGTGATAGGGACCCCCGATGGGATAGTATTATTCACGTCGACCGTCTCTCATCAAATGATTCACACAGCTATAAAAGAAGCAAAAAGAAAAAAGATACCCGTCTTCAGATGTCATAGTAGCAGTGGGACTTCCTTAGAGGGACTATTACTGGAGCTTGAAGCCAAGCTAGTGGTATAGCAAACGGAAAGTAACGACTTGAAAGGTACTTACGCACATGTTCCAATACATTCAAAGGTTTTTCCGACCGCATCATTTCCACTTTCTCTGGGTTCCAGGATTATTGGGGTAGCAGATTCGGTGGATGCCATTACTTCCATAAGGCCTTATCGAAGAGCCATGTCCTGGGAGGAATGTTGGGAAGAGATACTTATCAACAAAGGCATTCAATTCGACCCCGTAGCAGTGGAGGCGTCAGAAAAGCTTTGGAAAAAATGGAAGAACA
Organism: Desulfosporosinus sp. UBA4726; assembly: GCA_002404215.1. Taxonomy (GTDB): domain Bacteria; phylum Bacillota; class Desulfitobacteriia; order Desulfitobacteriales; family Desulfitobacteriaceae; genus Desulfosporosinus. Next base: position 1,850 of record DHJG01000119.1, on the reverse strand, counting down.
GGTGGCAAGAGTCGCAGAATGAAAATGAGGAGCCCGAACTAAAGGTTGTAAAGTAAGTTTCAATAGGTCATTACTTAAATCAAAGGTCTCATGAAGGAAGGGGAGCATTTTAAAAATGCTCCCCTTCCTTCATGAGTATCGTTGTTTATTTAAACGTAATCCGGATGTTTGTGGTTAATACTTTGAAACAAACGTTTAAGTTTGCGTGTTATTGTTAGCAAGTCTGTAGCAGTTTCTTCCATCTTTTTAGCTTGATATAGGGCCTTGTCAGAGGTCTCAATTAACGTTTCAGGCAAATCAGCGTAATTTGCAAAACTTATAGCTACGCCTAAGCTAATCGTTACGTTTGGCTTGAAAATAGAAAGAGAATGAGGTATTTGAAGATCGTCCACATTGGCGCGTAGAGTTTCAGCAACTATTAGGGCCCCTTCTACATCGGTGTTAGGAAGAACGACGACAAATTCTTCCCCGCCATAACGAGCAACAAAATCTCCATTGCGTTTCATGGAGTTCTTTAAAGCGGTTGCCACTTTCATGAGACATTGATCCCGCTCCCTATTATCTGTGGCGTGAACAAGCTCCAGACTGATTAGTGCAACCTTTTGAGATAACCATCTTTGACTTCCACTTGCGTTCACAAGTAGAGCACTATCCTTTTGAGTCAATTACTAGATGCATTGAAATGAAAGTAGCAAGAGTCAATAAGGCAATCAAACTTAAAGCTGAAGTATAGGTGCGGGTTAGTCTAGAATGGGACCAAATTTTCATGGAAGATTCCCCCTGCATGCATGTTTGTGAGTGATTTATAGATATGAATCTCCTATGAACTTCTCTAATATTCCTTAATATCTTTAATTCCTTTATATTTCTACAATTCCTATAATAATCCTGCATAATAAACTTTGTAAAAAACAAAAGCCCGTTTCAGCGTGCTGGCTATACTTGAACCGCGCTAAGTAGCCTGGTGATTGAGTGATTGATCGACATTGCTATGGAGTTAACACGTTGTGGGAAAGTAAGAATTTTAAAGAAAATAGAGGGATTATTGAGTATTATGTTGAATATTGTAAATTCGATAAATATTTTGAAGGGATGATGAGTATGAGAGGAATTAGTCTCAAGTTCAAAGGTAAAATAATCTTAATGATTAGTTCATTGCTACTATTTTTAGCTGTAGTTATCTTATTGGACGTATATTATAGTGTGAATAATATGGTCGGGGAAAATGCGGACAAACAAATTGAGAGCAGTGCTATGAGTGGATTTAGACTTCTTGATAATACATATCCAGGTGACTGGCAAGTTGAAGGAGATAAACTTCTCAAAGGCCAGAAAGTAATTAATGATAAGTATGAAGTAGTGGATGCAATAAAAAAGGATACAGGCTCGATCAGCACTATTTTTTTAAATGATACAAGAGTTGCTACAAATGTAATGGTAAATGATAAACGAGCGACAGGGACAAAAATGTCTGCGGAGGTTGCCGATGTTGTTCTAAAGCAAGGGAAAACTTATGTGGGGGAAGCAACTGTAACAAATGTACTTTACCAAACTAAGTATATTCCGCTTAAAGACCCCAATGGTAAAGTAGTAGGTGCTTTTTTTGTTGGAGTAGAAAAAGGTAGCATGGTTGCGCAAGTAACAAATATTATCCTATCCATAGCTATATTTTCCCTAATTGCAATCATAATTGGGATCATTCTTGCAGTGCTATTGGTTAGAGGAATTTCTAAGAACATTGATAAAATAAAAAATTCTTTACGAGAGATTTCAGCCGGAGATTTAACAAACACCTGTCAGGTGACTTCAAAGGATGAAATTAAAGAAATTGCAGACGGGTTAAACAGTAC
>DHJG01000164.1 GCA_002404215.1 Desulfosporosinus sp. UBA4726 | reverse complement strand
AAACATACAATTTTTATCATTATTTTCTCTATTTTTTATTAATCGTCTTACCGTGAATCGGGATATAGATTTTGTCGGCAGAAAAATCCTCAATAAAGGAATAGAAGTTGAAAGTAGCATGGATACAACTCGAGGGAAAGCGCCGTATGCAAAGGCCTGTTTATTTCGTTCCGACCGTCGCCAAATATATGACGAAAGCTTCCTTTCCATCCAGACCTAGTATCTGATTCATCTCATCGTCCAAAAAAGCCGCTATTGCACAGGTTCCACAATTAATGGCTTCAGCACTTAAGTATAAGTTTTGGCAAACATGTCCGGCATCTAGATACAGATAGCGATAACCTCTTTCTCCGTATCTCCAATTCATTCTGTATGGTACTGCAATCCAAATGAAAGTCACCGCACTGGATTTGACAAATTTCTGGTTCAAGCACGCCTTGGTAATCTTGTCCGCAATGTCTTTGTCCAGCAAAACGGGAATTAAGCTGTGTTCCAGTACCAAAAACCTATACAACCCCGGGGTAATTCCATCTACATTATTGATGAGCAAATAAGTTTCAAGTGCATGGCGAGCCCCTGCCGAGGGAACGTTGCGTATTGTTGCTGTTCCTTGGATGATTTCTTTGACTCCTTGTGTACACCATAAAAGATAGGAAAGCTGATCAACTGTCAATGGTACTTGAGAATAATTCCTTATACTTTTTCGTTGTTCAATTATTTTACGAACATCAACGGACTCATTTATTATTTGACTAGGCTTGGTCAGTTTAATTACAGGCTGATTCTCGTCGAATTTCAGTTGGATTGGTGGCTGAGGCTTACCCAAATACTGATCTGATGGGTCAAGGTTGCTATGCTTTGTTTGATTTAGAAACTGTTGTCCTATCGAGTTCATTATATCAGCTCCCATTATCTGCTATTTTAATTCTACTCTTCTATTATCTTCACGAGATTATTAGTTATCTTTCATAAAGAACAGCCGATATTCGGCTGTCCTTTATGAAGCATTGCTTAAGTCCCACTACTCTACGGTTTCCCCTTTAGACCTTAACCATTCAATAATCTCTTGCCTTATGATTTTACCTCCTGCTTCAGGTAAAGGGAGCACTAGATCATGCATAAATTCTTCAAAATATTTATCCGTTTTTGTGTGATCTACATATAAAGCTAGTACGTTTTTGGCAAATAATGTTGGGCCAGTTCCCTCTGAAGTCCAATTCATACCGTTTGGTGACGACTGGATACTCGCCTGTTCGAGATTACAGCGAGGAACCCCATCTTTATCACGCCAACAAATAATTTCTTCCATAACATAAACCTCTTTCCTAAAATGTGAGATCACAGTATAGATGACCCCTACCGCTGTTGTCCATAATTCTTTTCACTTTAGATTAATTCTATATCATTTCGAATATTCCTTCTTAATCAATAAATATTTTAGATAAAGCCAATGAACAGACTACACCTTTGGATGTTTTGGTCAACAATGCCGTCTGACAGCAATGGAACTATCGCCATGTGTACTACTATTTTATCTAATAGCGTCGTTTTGTTCTTTCAATTTTTTCTTAAAAACATCCACCGGGAAATATCGTCCTGGACATTCCGTAGCGGCTTCGGGTACGTCTCGATGTAGCTCAACGACCTCAATACTCATCTTAAAGGCTTTCATTAGCTGAAGCACTTTAGTCACCAAACCGTTGATTTGAGCCTCCGGCACTTCCGTCTCGCTAAAATTCCCCACTAAACAAACTCCAATCCCAATATGGTTTCGACGACCGACGTTACAATGTGCTCCTGGCCGGTATAAGGGTCTTCCTTCTTCACAGCGACCATCCGGCATAATCACGAAGTGATACCCGATATCGCTCCATCCCTTGGTTCTATGCCACTCCCTAAGCATGGCCGCGTCGACTGGCACGTTCTTTCCTGAGCGCTGGACTTCCGTGGGACTAGCAGTATGGTGAATCACAATCTTTTGCCAATCCATCCTATATTCCCTCTCTTTCTTACCTTTTCAGACCGGCAACAGCCTTGAAAAGTTCCGTTGATCAAGTTCAACCATCTCTTCCATGCGATTTCCGCCCTTTCTATGGCGTCATAATTAATGATTATGCAGTTGATCTCATTCAAGTGACTCTTTGGAATGAGGAGGGGGAGACATGTGGTGATTAAATTAAAGAGATTTCAGACCTTCCCTGTATGTGCTAGAGAAGGCCAAAATCTCTTTACTATCTTCAATAATATTACAAAATGAAATGGACATCCTAGGTTATGTTAAAGAGGCTAATACCTGTGTGAATATGTCTTGTGATTTATCTGAAGGGGCAGTTTGATTGCCACTTGGAGCACCGTTTTGTCCCTTTGTTCCATCCGTTGGCGGTTCTGATTCTCCTTGACCTTTTCCTTTTTGGCTATTTCCGTCCGGCCTATCTTTCTGAGTATTTGTACTTAAATAGGCTTTTTGCGCTTCAGTAAATACAGCAGTGATGGCATCCCCTTTTTGCTGGAGAAAATCTTGACTCGGACTAGCAGTATCAATTAAAGTTTGTAAGATCGGTTTAATTTTGGCTTTCTGATCACTCGTCAAAACAGTTGCTTGGTTATTTTGAAGACGACGTATTCCCATTGCTGCTTCAATAGCAGGATTGAGTGCCGGTTTCTGAGCTGTTGCTGGAGTTGCTACCGTTTCTGCAGTTGTTGTAGTTTCTGAAGTTATTGTTTTTGTGCCACAACCACCTACCCCAATTACTGTTAATGATAATAACATTCCTACAACCATCCAGGGCTTAATTTTTGATTTCTGCGCTTGTATAAAGTTTCTCACTTATAAATTCCTCCCTTATTTAGAAAAAAGCCTTCTTATCATTGTTTATTCTTCAACAGACCACATCCTCTCCTGTCCCTGATGATTTCGTATAAAACCTTTATAAGGTATACGAACATCAATACATTTAGGAGTGAAGTGACCATAAGGATCGGGCCATACGAAATGGAATTTATACCAATCTGCGTCTCATAGAGAACAAAGTGTGTATTGATGTAAATAGTTGTGCTAAACCCTGCAGCTAACAACATTAACCGTTTATCCCTAAGATAGATGAACGTTAAAATTGACAGGGCAACGGCCGGAAACATATATCGTTCATGCATTCTAGTGGAAAATGTGAACACACCGTCGATCAAGACGAGTGCTATAGCCGAAGCATATACCTCGCTATTCCCTTTAATGAAAAGAAACCAGGAAAATGCGGTGATCAGGACAATAGCAATTAGTCCCCAGATATGATAGCTGAATATAAACAAAGTACCCGCATCTTTTACAAAGTTCGCTCCAATCAAACTAAAGAAGTTAAAAGCGTTAACCGAGGCATAGGGATACTCTCCCAACGTGCTCGCAAAGAGCTTGAAAATCCATAGTCCATTCGTATTCAAGGAAAATGGAAGAACAATCGCGACGGCTGTAACTAAGGCTGAAACAATAACTTTCATCCAGCTTTGGAGAGTCTTTTGCCTAATTAATTCGAAGAAAAGTACTGGAAGGAAGATGATTCCTTGCGGCTTCATTAGAACAGCTGCGGTAAATAGAACCGACGAGAGAGCGATCTTCTTTTCTGCGAGGAGAACAATCGCTCCGACAATAAGTAAGGTAAAGAACGAATCCACCTGACCCCATATCGTTGAATTGATCAAAATAGCTGGGTTAAAGGCGTAAAATGCGCTTAGTAAGATGCTAAGTTCCACAGAGAGATATTTTTTGGCAAGTTTGTAAATCAAAAGAGATGTAGCAATATCCGCAACGATGGACGGCAGCTTTAAGAATAACGTAAAATAGGGACTCACTGCAGACAGACTTCCGATTTTGCCAATCAAAAATAAGATGTAGATATATAAAGGCGGATAGTCGCTGGCGTTACGCCCTTGATAAAATTGAGAAAAATTATTAGCAACCGTGGTTGCCCAGTTTTTGAAGGTATTAAGATCAAATGGATGACCGTTAATTAATAAAGCCAGGGGAATTCGTAAGAGCAAACCCACACCAAGTAAGGTCATAATCAATAGTTTGGCATCACTCGGCAGAATTTTTAACTTTTTCTTGGTAACAAGGTAATAGGCTGCTAGGAAAAGCACCAAAAAAGCAACAGCATAGGCAACAATTTGAGGAGTATAACTTGCACTCGCATTCGTAACCCCACTCATACCTGGACTTCCGTTCGCCATTCCATTAGGCCTCATCCCATGAGTAGGTGATGTTCTCTGATTTGTATCCACACTTGGAACTTGAGATGCCTTTTGACCTGT
>DHJG01000081.1:1326-8356 GCA_002404215.1 Desulfosporosinus sp. UBA4726 | reverse complement strand
AAGGTTGGGATCAGACCTGTCTTCACTAGATATCTCTGTGTAACCTGTGCTTCGAAACCCATTACTGCATCCTTATGAACCAGACTTACCGTACATCCACCAAAGCCGGCCCCGGTCATTCTTGTGCCGATACACCCTTCAACTCGACGCGCCTCATCGAATAGAGTGTCCAATTCTGTCCCTGTCACCTCAAAAAGATCGCGCAGAGATTCATGAGACTGCATCATGAAGTGGCCAAATTTCTCAAGATCTCCTGTTTCTAAAGCGATTGTCGAGGAGACAACACGGGCGTTTTCGTTGATCACATGCTCTAAGCGTCTGAACACCTCTTGAGGATGGATATCTCTGCGAACAGCCTTCCATTGCTCAACAGATACGTCCCCTAGACACAAGGTGTTAGGAAGGTATTCTCGGACTAGTTTAATCCCTTCTTCACACTCTTTTCTTCTTTCATTGTACTTCGATTCTCTTAAATTCCGTTGTTTATTCGAGTTTGTAATTACGAATTGGTAGTCACCCAAGGCTAAAGGTATATAATGGTAGTCCATCGTATCACATTTTAATAGGATTGCTTGATCAGTTTGTCCCATCTCCGAGGCAAACTGATCCATAATCCCGCAATTCACCCCTACGAACTGATTCTCCGCGCGCTGCGCTAGCCTCGCTAAAGTAATAGGTGACAGCTCAATAGTATTCATTTGCTTTAGGGCTATTCCCGTCACCATTTCAATGGAAGCGGAGGAAGAAAGCCCGGCCTCCTTTGGTACATTACCCTCAAATAAAATATCACAACCGGATAACGGCACGCCCAGCTCATGAAATTCACGAATAACGCCTTTGGGATAATTAGCCCAACCATCTTCCCTGCGGTAGATAATCTCCGAAGGGTCAAATTCTACCCGGCTCTCAAAGCTTGTCGATGCAAGACGGAATTTACGATCCTTACGTTGATGGACAAGCGCCCAGGTTCCATAGGTCAAGGCAGCAGGTAATACATATCCACCTGTAAAGTCCGTATACTCACCGATCAGATTTACACGACCCGGGGCAAAAAATACGCGCAGGCCTTCATCTAGATACCCAAACGCTTGTTCAAAATTCTGCCTTATGGAACTGAGTCTAAGCATTCCTTTTTCCGCCCTTCCTTTTTCAGGTAATGCTGAAAAGCATTGCGCAGATGTTCTGACGTTTCTTCCACAGCCTGAGGATTGGCAAGTGCCCAGGCACCCATTTCAGAAGAAGCGTAATATTTTAGTTTCCCTACATCCCGAAGAGGCGTGTAAAATTCAATGTGAAAGTGATAAAATTCTTCAACAGTTTCCCCGTTGACTGGACGCTGATGGATCACCATCATATAGGGAAATAACCGATCAAATAAAATGTCCATTGCTCCCGTCATCTTCTTAAGCATTTCCGCCAAACTTCTTTTTTCTTCTCGTGTGAAATCACTTAAGGCGGTCTTATGGTTTTTGCTAACAATGAATAACCCATAAGGATAATCAGTGAAAAACGGGATATAAGCTAAAAAATGCTCATTTTCATAAATCATACGCTTCTGAAAATCTAATTCTGCTTGATTCATATCGCAAATTAGACAAGTGCCCTGATTGGCATAATACGTTTGGCAATTTTCTAATTCTGTACGAATCTTGAGAGGAATCCAAGAGTAGGCGTAGATCTGTCCATGCGGATGGGGCATTGTCACACCACATTCTTCCCCTCGGTTTTCGAAAATCATCACGTACTGATGGTTTGGATACTGGCTCAACGCGACGAACCGTTCTGTCCACAGATCAATCAACTTCTCAAGATGATCTACCGAAAGTTGCGGAAGTGTGACGGTATGATCTGACGAATAAAGAACCACTTCACATTTGCCATAGGCTTTTTTAGTCTTATATAAGTTCGAGCCCACTGGATCAGGTTCTGGCGGACCTGGCATTAAGGTGGGGAAATCATTGTCGTATTTAAGGACATCATAATACTCAGGAACCTTTCCCGAGCCTGGACAAAACGGACATCCGTCCTTTGGCATATTAGGACGATTCTGTCGTTGTGTCGCCACCATAGTCCAATCTCCTAATAATGGGTTATAGCGCAACTCTGTCAATTGTCTTCCCTCCTCTAAAAAGTTGATAACTTAATACAACTTAATTTACTGGTCTCATCTATATATAGCCTGATCCTTGTTTACAAATTCCACATTTTTGTAAATCCACTCTCTTTAAAATAACCCAAAATAAAAAGTGGTTAGCTGGACCATACCTAGTCCTGCTAACCACTTTAATTTGATCCTTTTTGATACCCCATTACACCTATTTAATCCTGCGCAAATTAGTTTGTTTTTTCATCCTTGATAAAGGATGTAATTTTGAGGCCTGCCTTTTTGATTCCTGTCCCTTCTGCGACTTGAGACGACGTCTTCCTGACCAAAATCCAAATAATAATATAATCCCTAAAGCAGTTATGAGCGTGAAATATTCCATACCTACTCACCCTTCTCCAAATCAATACTTCCAATAATTTTACATCTTCATATCAGCGTATCATTAATGCCAATATAAAACCTTAATTTTATCTGCTTTTTCTAGAAGTTTCTAATCACAATATCCCTTTTGACGCAATTTTGTTATATGGTCTTTCAAAATGCCTTCTAAATCTATGCCGTATTGCTCTTCTAGGACAAACATCATAGTTACAGCTGTCTGGGCCACATCTACCAATTCTCGGGCCACCATCTGCATGGCTTCTTCTTCTTCTAGGCGTTGTCGCTCCCCACTAAGTCCCCTAAGTTTGCCTATAGCTTGAGCTAATTCTCCAGATTCCTCCATGATCTTCAAGGCGGTGCTTTCTAAGGAAGGACTTAAGCGGTTCAAACGAGGAAGTGTCACAGTTTTAGAAACGAGCAAGGCCTCGCTTAATTCGTTTTTTATTATCATTATTCTATTACCTCAGTTCCTAACAATTATTATCTTTGTGATCACTATTCTCAATAAGAGAATTGGGATTACTTGTCTTATAGTTTACACCATTAGAGATCAAATGGCATGTACATCTTGTATCCTTAGCCACAATATTCCTTGTACTCAGAAATAACCGAAAGTTATATTTCAAGAAGGCCCTTTCTCGCTATCACAGCACCTTGCCAGGCGATGCTCTCTTCTCTCCATCCTTGGCTAGAGCTCCAACCTTGAACATCCTGTTCGATTCTTGGGCTGCAGAGACACTCGGCCATCCTTGACCAGCACATTGCTGCAACTAACGCTAGGCAAGTCTTTCTTTATGAACAGGAGTTACATGAAAACAAGACCGGAAATCTCCAGCCTTGCTTAGTCATTATATCACTAATTTCATATCCTATGCGCGTTTCGATATGCAAAGTCTCTTTAGAGTTTCTGCATTCCTAAGAATACTTTCTCAGGCGTGATGGGTAAATGCTTCACTCTAACTCCTACAGCGTTATAAACTGCATGGGCAATGGCCGGGGATGGGGTATTGGCCACCACTTCTCCAATAGATTTAGCACCGAAAGGACCCGTAGGTTCAAAGCTCTCTTCAAACGCTATGTGTACTTTTCCCACATCCTTGCGGCACGGGATTTTGTACTGCATAAAGGAGTTGGTCTCCATCTTGCCTAAGTCATTATAATGTACCTCTTCATAGAGGGCCATTCCTATTCCCTGGGCAATCCCACCTTCAGCTTGCATCCTGGCTAGGTTTGGGTTAATCACGGTCCCACAGTCTACGACCGCAACATAGTCGATCAGCTCTACTTTTCCGGTTTCTTGATCGACTTCAACCTCAGCAAAGCCTGCTACATATGGTGGAGGGGAAACTTCACTACCATGTGTTGCATAACTAGTTAGCTGAAGTTTCCCCGCGCCCAGGATGGTAAGTTCAGCAAGTTTGACAAGACTAATCTCTTGGTCCCCGTTAATCGTGCGAACTGCTAACCCATTCAGTTCGGCCTCGTGCAAAGAAACTCCTAAAAGCTTGGCCCCCTGCTCTAGAATCTTATTTTTCAAATCCTTTGCAGCTTTGACGGTCGCTGTTCCTGCAACATAGGTCGTACTTGAAGCGTAAGACCCTGGATCATAAGGGGAGGTATCCGTATCCCCCGCGACAAAAATAATATTATCCATTGGTATTTCTAATATTTCTGCGGCCATCTGGGTCAGTATGGTATCACAGCCATGTCCCATATCCGTTGCACCCGAGAGAAGGGTAAAATTTCCATCATCGTTCAATCTAATTTCAACGGAAGCGGTACCGATATTGGCAATACCCGAGCCCTGCATGGTGATCGCCATTCCCACAGCTCTGACTTTATTTTGACCGATTTCCCGGCGTGGGAATTTTTCCTTCCAACCGATTAACTCTTTGCCCTTTTCGATACATCGATCTAAGGACGAACTTCCCAATAGAACTCCCTGACCCGTTAAGAAAGTCTCCCCTTCTTTGCTAATATTCTTGAGACGAACCTCAGTCGGATCCATCTTCAATCGTTCAGCCAACTTATTAACGGTGGATTCCAACGCGAACGTTCCCTGTGTTGCCCCATACCCTCTGAAAGCCCCTGCGGGCATTTTATTGGTATACACGGCATTGCCAGTGATTCGAACTGCTCTTGCTTTATTATAAAGCGGCAGAGTATAATGGCCCACACAACCTAAGACGGTGGCCGCATGTTCCCCGTACGCTCCAGTATCCGACAAAACCTGCATATCGATCGCTCGAATGATCCCGTCCTGATCGGCCCCCAATTTGACCTTTAATCTCATGGCATGACGACTGGTCGTACAACTAAACGTTTCTTTTCTATCATAGATGATGATCGCCGGTTTCCCAGTCTTTAGGGTCACAATGGCCGCGAACCCCTCTACTGCGCTCGTTTGTTTACCCCCAAACCCACCACCAATTCTCGGTTTGATCACCCTTACCTTACTAGAGGGAATCTGCAGAGCTCGCGCTAACTGTCTTCTGACATGAAAGGGAATCTGAGTGGAGCTTACCACTACAAGCCTTCCCGTATGATCAAGGTACGTATAAGCACGGTACGTTTCCATCATAGCATGGGCCTGAGCCTGAGGATAATAGACATCCTCTACGACCTCGTAACAACGCCTGAATTCTTCTTCAACGTCTCCCACTACTTCTTTGAAGGAGGATGCAATATTCTTTTCCTTATGCAGTCCAATGTCAAAATTGCAGGATAAATCTTCTTCAGGATGAACGACCGTGGAATTTCCCAAAGCCTTCTCAAAATCTAAGACAGGTTCCCATACCTCATAATCCACCTTGATTTTCTTCATAGCCAGAAGTGCAGTTCTTTCATCCACTGCAGCGATAATCGCTACTTCGTCCCCAACATAGCGTACGATTTTATCAAGGATCAACCGGTCATAGGGCGAGGGCTCTGGATAAGATTGTCCGGCTAACGTAAATCGCTCAGCTGGGACATCCTTATATGTCAGGATGCATTCTACACCCTCTACCTTCTCTGCTCTAGAGAGATCAATCGAATTGATCTTAGCAAAAGCGTGGGGACTCCTCAGAATTTTCACCACTAAAGCATTATTCATCGCTATATCCTCGGTATACACCGGTTTGCCTGTAGCGATGGCCATTCCATCGATTTTACGAATGCTCTGACCGACACTTTTCATACCTATCTTTTTCATACTAAAGCACCCCCAGATAGGTCTTGACTGCTCTGAGCTGGCCCATATAGCCCGTGCAACGGCACAGATTACCAGTCAAGTAGTGAATAATTTCTTCTTCTGAAGGATTAAGCAATTCGTTTTTCATAGCCAGCACATTCATAATGAAGCCCGGACTGCAAAAACCACACTGCTCGGCCCCTTCTGCAGTGAGTACTCGCGCAAATTCTTCCGCTTCCTTTGGAACACCCTCTATAGTTGTGATTTTTTTACCATGAATCCGCAAAGAAAGAATAGAACAAGAAAGTACCGGCTTGTCCTCAAGCCAAACAGTGCAAAGTCCGCAACAACTTGTATCACAAGCTTTCTTAACACTAAGGAGTCCATGGGACCTTAGGGTGTCCACTAAAAATTCATCCTTCTTAACATCCCAAGTCACCAATTTATCGTTAATTGTCACGTTTATTTGCATTGCAATACCTCCATTATTCCCCTCTTGACGAGCACCTGGCAGAGTGCCCTGCGATAATTGGCAGTCCCTCTCATATTGGTTCCGAAGGATAGCTCTTCTGCAGCCCTTTTGGCCGCATCCTCAATCTCTTCGATACTAAGCTCCCCCTTTGAAAGAGCTGCCGAAGCACTTGTAGCTATAGCTGCTCTTCTCGGTCTGGCCCCGACAACGACTGTCCATTGGTCTTCAAGCTTGGAGACTGCAACATTTAAAACCGAAAAGTCGCTGGCTGAATTCCTCAAATTCAAGTAAGCAGCTTTCCGGTTATCAACCTTTATCCATAATCTAACTAAAATATCTTTTTCCTTTGGCTTGTTTAAGAAGTCAATCAGGGGCATTCTGCCACTCTTGTATAATTCGACTTCGGTATTTAGCGCTAACATAGTAGTGATTAAATCAGAAAATCCGTACTTTGAGTAAACCGAAGCACCCACCGTAACGCTGTTTCTAAACTGCACTCCAATAATGTTATGAACTGATTTAGGAAGTACCCCATTAAAGCACTCCATTAACCTCTTGTGAGTTTCAATCTCTCTTAAGCTTGTCATGGCCCCGATCTCGATAAAACCAGCCTGCTCTTTAATATAGCTAAGTTTAAGGTTGGAAAGGTCAATTGCTGTACCGATTCGTTTTGACCCCATTTTTAAAAAAGTACATCCCCCGAGAATGGTATTATTTCTTTTATCAGACAGGATCTGATAAGCTTCTGCTAAATTATCTGGTTGAACCAAATCAAGTAATGTAAACACGCTTCTACCTCCTTGCCTAAATGTGATACGTTCCGTGATAAAAACGAAAAACCAAGCGACAGCCTTCAACTCCAATAAGCGAGAGAAACCTGCAGCCTGGATTTTTAATT
>DHJG01000081.1:0-1257 GCA_002404215.1 Desulfosporosinus sp. UBA4726 | reverse complement strand
TTGCTAACTATTTATGAATACTATTCTTTTATCTACTTTTCATTTTACAAGGGATTGCGCCATTGGTCAACACTTTTTTCCGAACGTTTTGTAATATAGTCCATGAATTGTTCGACGATACAAGGTTAGTCATCTTTTACTAACCTATACAGTATCTCCAACCCAGTAATTATTTTATCTAGATCCTCTTGACTGGCATCTTTGAGAGCGTCATTAATATATTTATTCGCTAACTCTTTCAAAACGTTATTTTTTTGAAATTCAGGTGATAATGACAATCTGACAATTCTCCGATTATCCTCAGGAATCTCTCTGATGACCACTCCCTGCCCAACCAAACGGTCTACCATGCCAGATACAGTACTTTTACACAAACCCAAACATTCGCTCATTTCTGTCAAGGTTATATAAGGATTCTTACTGAGCCCAATAATCAGACCGATTTGGGGGCCGGTAAAACCATATTGCCTAGATTTTTGATAGATATGATCTCTATATATCTTGTGAACAGCCTTAAAAAGATATACGACTCTTTCAGAGGGGTTACTCCACAAATCCTGCAAATTTGGTTTCTGATTCATGTAATACCTTCTCCTTCACCGAACTTTTCTCTAGCTCTCTTTTCTTGGTAGTCTTTTTACTACTCATCATTATAACAAAAATGATACCGGCCAATGCCGCAGGTACGGTCATCGCAATCGCGTAATTTATGGCATCAAGATAGGCTTGAGCATAAAGCATTCTCCCCAGGGTCGACAACGCTGACCCATGAGCATTCCCTTGGGATAAGCCAGATTTCATAAAAGCCCCTTGCATGAGGTTGGTGATATTGCCAGCCGTATGATTGAATGGGGTTATCTGCTCAGTAAATCTAGCATAGTTAATACCTGACTTAGTCGAGATCACCGAAGTAATAAATGTAATTGCTAGGGCTTGCACGATACTTCGAAGGGTACTTGACAGGGCCGTTGCCCTCCCAGCTAGATGTCTTGGTATGGCATTCATTCCCGCAGTGGCGACAGGCATCATTGAAAACCCAAGCCCAATTCCTCTTATTGTAGAAACCAAAGTAATGGTCGCTGCTGTCGTATCCATGCTAAACTTAGACATTTGATAGGTTGTTATGGCAATTATCAAAAGGCCAGGAATTGTTACGACCTTTGCCCCGAACTTATCAAAAAGGGCACCACTTATAGGCATCATAAAGGCAGAGGAAAGTGCTGATGGAAGAAGTATCAAACCTGTTTGCATAGCTGT
>DHJG01000124.1:6490-7014 GCA_002404215.1 Desulfosporosinus sp. UBA4726 | reverse complement strand
AAACATTATAAAAAAACCTCCACTAAAATATTACCCGTGCTACATGGTAAGTTCACCAACTTCTTCCCGGAGCCTTAGGTAATAGAGAAGGTAAGCTTTGAATCCACTAGTTTTAACGAGCTTCCTTTAGTATAGCTAAAAGATTCTTGGATGTCAACTGACTATATAACGCGAAAAAAGTAAGATAAAGGCCCTCAAGTATATTAATTATACATAGCTTCTAGTAAGGTCTTTACGTCCTCGTTTTCGAGATATTCATCAAACGTCATTACCCGGTCAAGTAGTCCTTTAGGCGTAATTTCAATGATGCGATTGGCAATGGTTTGGACAAACTGGTGATCTTGGGATACGAACAATACATTCCCATCAAGGTTTGTCAAAGAATTATTGAGAGCCGTGATGGACTCCATATCCAAGTGGTTAGTGGGTTCATCCAATATTTGAACGTTCGCACCACTGAGCATCATTCGAGAAAGCATGCAACGCACTTTTTCTCCACCGGAAAGAACGCTAGCCTGTTTCAA
>DHJG01000124.1:4718-6264 GCA_002404215.1 Desulfosporosinus sp. UBA4726 | reverse complement strand
GTTGTCTTGGCATGGCCGTTGGGACCAACGAAGGCAATCTTATCTCCTTTATTAACAATAAACGAGATATTATCAAGGATCTTTTCGCCTGCAACAATGACAGTTAAGTCCTGTACGGTCAAGATATTGTTGCCCGCTTCTCTATCTGGGGTGAAAGCAATATAAGGATATTTGCGGGAGGATGGCTTAATATCATCAAGTGTTAATTTATCTAACTGTTTCTTACGAGAGGTTGCCTGCTTTGCTTTTGATGCGTTGGAACTAAACCTCTGAATAAACTTCTGTAAATCCTCAATCTTATCTTCTTTTTTCTTATTAGACTCTCTCATCAACCTAAGGGCCAATTGGCTGGACTCATACCAAAAATCATAGTTGCCGACGTACAATTGAATCTTACCAAAGTCGATATCAGCAATGTGCGTACATACTTTGTTCAGGAAATGCCTGTCATGAGAAACCACAATGACAGTATTTTCATAATTGTAGAGAAAGTTTTCGAGCCAAGAAATAGAATGCAGGTCTAGATGGTTCGTAGGTTCATCTAGTAACAGGATATGGGGATTACCAAATAGGGCTTGAGCGAGTAACACACGAACTTTTTCGCTCCCGTTAAGATCTTTCATTTTGTTACTCTGGAGGTCCTTACCAATTCCTAAACCCATTAACAATTCAGAGGCCTCTGCCTCAGCTTGCCAACCATTGAGTTCAGCAAAATCACCCTCAAGGATGGAAGCCTTAAGTCCGTCTTCTTCATTAAAGTCTGGTTTTGCATAGAGGGCATCTTTTGCTTCCATTATTTCAAATAGTCTGGAGTGCCCCATCATCACGGTCCGCAGCGCTTCGGATTCATCAAATTCAAAGTGATCTTGTTTTAAAACACCAATTCGTTCGCCAGGCGTTAGAATGACGTCACCACTGGTGGAGTCTATTTCGCCGGAAAGTATTTTTAAAAACGTCGATTTGCCTGAGCCATTGGCTCCGATTAACCCGTAACAGTTTCCGGGGAGAAATTTCACATTAACATCTTCAAATAGTGCTCGTTTGCCGAATCTTAAAGTTATCCCACTAGTACTAATCATTATTATTAATCTTCCTTTATCATGAATTTATATTTACTCAAGAATATATTATATCATTCTATCACGAGAAGATATAGATGGCTAGATTCAGAAAGACTAGATGTACAATTGGGAAACAATATGAAAGGTCCTAGAAAATATAAGTTAGTGAATCGGATTGCTTTCTGCTAATATCTCTCTTAGAATTAAAATGCCAGACATAGTTTTAGGAAATCCTGCACTGGGAGCCACCAAGAGAATAGCGTGTTCTATTTCCTCCTTTGTGCAGCCGCTGCTTAAGGCTTTTAGAATGTGAGTTTTTAAAGCTCTAGAGTATTGACATTCTGTAGACAGTGCGACTTTAATTAGCCAGCAGGTCTTTTCATCTAGAGGACCGCCTTCCGTATGTACTAACTGGCCGTATTTCTCATAGGCCTTATAAATACTCTCGTGATGTTCAGTAAAGTACTTTAAGTTAATCTCCGTAC
>DHJG01000124.1:2708-4494 GCA_002404215.1 Desulfosporosinus sp. UBA4726 | reverse complement strand
CTTCAAACTTAGTAAGTAGTTTCAACTTGCCTCATCCTTAGAGTATAATTGTAATTAAAAATGATTTAGGACATAGCTAACTAATTTGAAGGGGGCGTGACTTTGTTGAAATTGGAAATAGAACTTAATAAAGAAACTAGAATAATTCTCATTGAAAATTTAAAGAGATATTATTGGAACGAGAGAAATGAAGAGCTTGGTAATTTAGCTGCGGATTTATTACTTGATTTTATTGTCAATGATATAGGACCTCATATTTACAATAAAGCCGTGGAAGACTCTTATGCATATATGAACGAAAGAACTGAGGATTTGCTTGGGCTTCAGAAACGCTTAAGGTAGGAGGGAGACAATTGAGGCTGTTGAGTTCATTTCTCCCCATCATTGATGAGGAATCACGCATCCTAATTCTGGGGTCCATGCCAGGGGTAGAATCCCTTAGATTACAACAGTACTATGGCAATCCAAGGAACCAATTCTGGAAGTTAATCTATGAATTGTTTGATACACAAGCCAGTCAGGACTATGCGGAAAGGGTGTCCTTTATTAAAAGTAAGAAAATTGCCGTCTGGGATGTTATCGGAAATTGTTATAGGGAAGGCAGTCTGGATTCTAATATTCGAGATGAGAAAGTTAACGATTTTAGCGCTTTGTTCAAGGCATATCCTGGAATAAAAACAGTGATGTTTAATGGAGGGAAAGCGTATGAAACCTATAAAAAGTGGATTGGATTTGGAACGATACCGAATTTAACATTCCATAAGCTTACATCGTCTAGTCCAGCGAATACCAAAAAATATGAAGAAAAACTTAGGGAGTGGAGCCTTACCCTGTGCCAATAAAGGATTCTCAATAATTATTGAGAATCCTTTATTGCATCATTTCCCTCGATCCAATCGACAAATTGTCTTGCCGTCCGTGCAGAACGCTCGTTATAGCTGAGCGTCCATTGCAGCGCTTCTTTTTCAAGTCGTTCTTTGTCGATTTTCAAATTTCTGCTTACAGCAATCCCAGCGACTATTTTCAGAAACCGTTTTTGATCCGGGGAAGAAAATACCACACTAATGCCAAATCGATCCGCGAGCGAAAGTTTTTCCTGCATGCTGTCCCCGGCGTGTACTTCTTCATTATGGTTGCCAGACTGCAAGCCGGCTCTCTCGCTAAAATATTCTTTAACCAGGTGTCTTCGGTTAGAGGTAGCGTAGATTAAGATGTTGGAGGTTTTACTTTCTATGCCACCCTCAAGCACTGCCTTAAGTGAAGTATAGTTCTCCTCATTATCACCGAATACCAGATCATCAACGAAGATAATGAATTTTTGTGTTCTATCTTTTAAATGTCTGATAATTAGGGGGAAATCAGCTAGAGAGGCCTTCGGAACCTCCAGCATGCGCAGTCCTTGCGTATGGTATTCGTTCAGTATTGCCTTGACAGTCGATGATTTTCCTGTCCCCCTATCTCCATAAAGGAGCACATTGTTGGAGGGGTAGCCCTTCAAGAATTGAAGTGTATTGGCAATCACCATTGAACGTTCATTTTGGTATTCCACTAGTTCGTTTAAGGTGATTGCGTCAGGACTCTCTATTCCCTTGAGGTATCCATGTCCATCAGATGTTTCCCAGACAAAGGCAATATAGCGCGCAAATATGCCACAACCATATCTTTTGTAGAAAGTCTTAAGCTCCTCTAGACACTCATCCCAGCGGTTGCAAGTATTGAATCTTTCTTTTACTACTTCGATATGCTCTGGACCGCTGGTAGGTTGACTTTCTAAGACCCAATCAGG
>DHJG01000124.1:1036-2579 GCA_002404215.1 Desulfosporosinus sp. UBA4726 | reverse complement strand
TCAATGCCAACACCAGAGCCACTCATCTGTGCTGCTTGAGTCTTGAATGAAAATGGATTTTCATCAAAGATTATTTTATCTATAATATAGTCTTGTAACGAAATCGTACTGCTTTTTGCCAACTCAAAGTAAAAATCGTTATATAAATTGATCACTTCTCGAATTTCAGTGTCCGCTTTATTTAGGCAACTAAGCAGGGCTCTCAGTCGACTTAGCACCCTATTCTCTAAAAGTCCTCTGTAGATAGAAAGAGAATCTAGGGCCAGCAAAGTAGGTGTCAATTTGTTTCGTCTCATACTAATTCCTCCATTAATTATTTATCGTCAATCAATAGCCCCCTCAGACCACAATGGACGAGGGGGCGAAATCATAATTTATTGTACTCAAGTATAGCATTCAACAAATCATAAAGAAAGAACGAGCGCTATCATTTATACAATCACATAGGAAACGGAAGAAGGCATTTGGTGATACTTGGTAGAATAGGGTATAGTATGTCCAGATCTATTCTAGTATAAAAATACGAGAGGCCTATATAGGCCCGTATGCTTAGGAGTGAGCTGAGAGCTTACTTAATTTTTGAAGTAGAGGAGATAAACCACTTGATAGGGCCAAAAGAACAGCATGAAAAACGCAAGAACTATTACGAGCGACGGTTGGAAAAACTAACCCAAACAATTAACCGATTAAGTAATGTAAGACTAGTTACATCCCTTGTTGGCTGTGGGCTGGCCGTATTCTTATATATGACCCAAAGATCCTCTTTGGGTCTGGGGTCGGTTGTTACTACAGTGGTTTGTTTTTTAGCGCTTGTCCTTTGGCACCAGAATGTAAGGGTGCGAAAAGACTATATCCAGGCGCTTTATGAAATTCATGATCAAGCGTTGAAACGTTTAGCAGGAGAGTGGAAATCCTTCTCTGATAGTGGGGAAGAGTTTAAAGACCCCTCTCACCCCTATTCAGAAGATCTGGACCTTTTTGGTTTGGGTTCACTCTTTCAATGGATCAATATTGCGAAGACCTTTAGGGGAAGAGAAAAGCTGAAAGAAACCTTAACCGAGCCCTTGGTGGAAGCGGAAACAATTCAGAAGAAGCAAGTGGCTATTAAGGAATTAGCCAGTAATCTTGCTTGGCGACAGCGGTTTATGGCTGAGGCCAGGATGACAAAGCGGCCGATGACTTCTCCCAAAACAATTATTGAATGGGCTAAGACCTACGATCCCTCTTATTTGGGATTGGAGGTTACTATTCTAGCCCGGGCGCTCCCGATAATCACAATTACATTTTTACTTGTTTATCTTCTGACCTCGAGAGTTTCCTTTTGGTATCCACTCACAGGTCTTGTGATTCAGACAATCATACTTTTTGTGGGAAAGCAAAGAGGCAAAGCGCTTAATGCCGTCTATCCTTATAAGGAAAGTATTAAGGTCTATGAGAAAATGCTGGAACGGTTTGAAAAACGAACCTTTCAATCGGATTACTTAAAAGTCCTGAAAAAAGGATTATATGACCGTGATGGCAAGTCGGCCTTTCAACAGATCCG
>DHJG01000124.1:0-864 GCA_002404215.1 Desulfosporosinus sp. UBA4726 | reverse complement strand
TAGCAATTATTCACATGGATCATCCGAACTGGGGGGTTCCTGAGGTCGCTGAGGGAAGTTCAGGTATAGTTGCAGTCAAGATGGGGCATCCGCTCTTGGGGAATTCGGTTTGCAATGATTTATCCATGGAGAAGAACTCTGGAATTCTGTTAATTACAGGTTCGAATATGTCCGGAAAAAGCACCTTGCTTCGGACGATAGGTATTAATCTCGTGCTGGCGTATGCTGGGGCACCTGTATGTGCCCAACGTTTTGGCTGCCCGATTCTGCGAATTTATACCTGTATGCGTGTGAGTGACAATCTAGGAGAAAGTATCTCTTCCTTCTACGCGGAATTACTGCGAATTAAACTGATTGTCAGTGCGTCCAAAACAGAAGGGAAGATTTTCTTCCTATTAGATGAGATTTTCAAAGGTACGAATTCACAAGATCGACATGCTGGGGCAAAGGTCTTAATTCGACAACTGAGCAAGGTTGGGGCTATGGGTTTGGTATCGACTCATGATTTGGAATTAGGGGATTTGGAGCGTGAAAGTGACCGTAGAATTCGCAACTATCATTTCAGGGAGTATTATAAAAACGATGAGATCCATTTTGACTACAAACTCCGGCCTGGGATTTCAACGACTCGGAATGCCATGTATCTGATTAAAATGGCAGGTATAGAGGTCGACGAAATATTTTGATGAATGACTAGGAATGTTAAAAACTTGAAGATAGGACTTGTTTGAGTAGATTTTCTATTTTATAATTAAGACAAGCTTATTGTGCTGGAATTTCATTATTGGTTCGAAGGGGGCATATTATGAGTGAAATGAAGGAAATCCTATATCGCCTAACTGAAATGGGAAAAGACATAAAAGA
>DHJG01000020.1:5364-7305 GCA_002404215.1 Desulfosporosinus sp. UBA4726 | reverse complement strand
GAGAATAACTAGCTCTCCATTGTATCCGGGTGGCAATCCATTTCAATGTTTCGTATCATTCCAATTGGATTAATAATATGACTAATTAAGTCGTAAACTTAAAAATATAAGTCGAAACGTGAAGAATTTAAGAGATATTGTTCGTACTGATTATTTAATTGAGTGAATACTACGCTTTATGCAGGAAATCTATATATTAAAGCAGAATAACGTAAGTAAACCCTAAAAACACAGGATAAAGAGTACTAGAGTGAACTATAAGCGGAGGCGATTTGCTTGTATGATAGGAGAGAAACCGATGAAAAAGGTGCCTCTTAAAGTGAACCGGGTCCTATCCTTATATGACAGTCTTAATAAAGGAGCTGTCGTCAACAAGCAACAGGCCGCGACCATGTTTTCAGTGGGTGTGAAAACTATTCAGCGTGACCTCAATGACTTGCGAGCCTATTTGAACGAGGTGCCTCTGCGCGGGGAGGCTGTTATCGCGTCCATCCATTACGATCGCGTCAAGAAGGGTTATCTATTTAGCCGTGGCGGCACTTGGCTTAACCAAGAAGAAGTGTTAGCCATAACTAAAATACTGTTAGAAAGCAGAGCGTTTTCTAAACTAGAGCTCAACTCTCTACTAGACAAGATCACAGCTCAATGTCACGCTGACACCCGCAAGCATATAACTAGAGTTATTGGCAATGAACGCTTGCATTATCTACCGGCTAGACATAATAAACTTTTGTTAAATAGGATTTGGGATCTGAGCTTAGCTGTAAGGGAACAGAGAAAGTTGGAAATTACATATCTGAAGCCTGGAGCTGAGTCCCCTAGTTCACGGATAGTAGAACCCTGTGGCCTGATTTTTTCGGAATATTATTTTTATCTTATAGCCTATGTCGAAGGTCATGGTTATGATTTTCCAGCAGTGTACAGAGTTGACCGTATACAGAACTATTTGATAACGGATCATCACTTTCGCGTTCCTGAGGTCAATCGTTTCGAAGAGGGTGAATTTCGTAAAAGGGTGCAGTTTATGTGGGCGGGAAGCCTGATGAAAATCACCTTTCGTTTCTGGGGTCCATCTTTAGAGGCTGTTCTTGATCGCTTGCCTACGGCTAAAGAAATAGGACGGGAAGGCAATAAAGCTGTGGTTGAGGCGGAGGTCTTCGGGGAGGGTATTAAGATGTGGCTTCTTAGTCAGGCTGAGTTTCTCGAAGTGTTAAAGCCTGAGAATTTCCGGCAGGAGATGAAGGAGACTGTGCGGCGCATGTTGGGGAACTACGAAAGGTTGGAATAACATGTTATATTTAAATGAATCTGATGGCTATGTAAATGTATCATGTGAAAAATGTGATAAAATCAACAAAATATCTAAAAGTCTTTGTAAGCAATTCGGGGATGAGTTCCATTTAAATCCACCTATTACCTGTTCATGTGGTAATATCGAAAGCGTTGCTTACAAGAAAGTAATGGTTAGCCCATCCTATTATCAGGTCCATGATAATGACGAGTTAAATCAGAAACGAAATCTAGGGTTTAAGCTGGAAAATGATAATAAGGTTAATTGGGTATTTTGGAGTCCCCAACTACCAAATATAGATATAAAGACTCTTATAAATATCTGCACACCTACCCCAGTTCTAAATGGAATTGAAGGTATAGAAGAAGGGGTAAAAAAGACTGTAAGAAAGACGTCCATATATAAAATGGGTAAGTATGAAGGGCAAAAGGAAGGTTTTACTCAAGCTAGTGAAAAATACGAAGATAAATTAAAAAGGCAGGCTATATATTTTGAAGACCAAAAAGTTTTACTTGAAAGGGATATTGAAGAATATAGAGATTTGATCAAAGAATATGAAAAATACATAGAAGAAAAGGAAGCTGAGTTTGAGTATCTTTCAAAAGAACAATTAAAAGAACTTGTGGAAATAGGTATTAAATATAAAAGCC
>DHJG01000020.1:0-5310 GCA_002404215.1 Desulfosporosinus sp. UBA4726 | reverse complement strand
ATTGGAGCTGCGAAAGTTGAGTGAGGATCTTATTTCGACTGTTAATGATTTAAAGGAAACAGGCTTTATGCTTTTGTAGTAACAAATGGAGATACCCTTAGAATAATTATGCAGTTGTTAAAAGTGAATTGACAAAAACTATAAAAAGTATTGATATGAGGTAAAAGTAATGAACTTTGAAGAATTGAAACAAAGAAGAAATAATCTTTATCAGCAATCATCAAAAACTCTCAAAAATATGACCACAATCGCAAAAGAATCAGAGAGGGTAGCGGAGGTTGCTCATATCTCGAAGACAATTATTGACAATCTAGAATTGGAGTTTGAAAGCCAAACAGGGTTAAACGGAGTTGATATTTCTTTTTTGTTTTTTGCAACAGCTCTACAATGCGCACGGCAATATTTACTTACAGACTTTAATGAACGGCTTGATGATCATAAAGCGGCCGATAAAGTTAAAGAAGATTCAATCAAAGAATCTAGCGACAGGTCACATAAATGGTACCGTCCTTCTTTAGAGGAAATTGTGACAAATCCTGTTCCATATGATGCACAATTTGGAAGTCCCGACTTTGATTTAGGGCTTGGTGGGAGAACTCATAGATTTCGAACTCTTGGGCATGACCCACTCCTTGGATGGATATTTGGTACTGCCAATATTACAACAAGCACCCTAACAACATGGGACTTGAACTCGTATCATGTTAAAACTGGACATACAGCGAGAGGTGATGCTCGAGACCAAATTAAAAATAAAGCGGATACTTCAAAAGTTCTTATGTATACGAAGGATAGATTATTTAATGATGGCAATGAGGGGAAAACGTCGGTTGGAACCGCAATATTTAAACAGTGGAGGCATATTAGGTCTGATGAGTATTCAAAGGCAGGCTTGCCAATTCCTATTATTAGTACGGTTTCTCCAGATTTTGCACGAAAGTTAGCTGAGTATGGAATTGATATGGGGAATATAGCAACCGTAGGTAAGCAAGCGTCGATGGCCGTTCTAATAAATACTTTGATAGCGATGGTACATGGTATGCTTTATGATGAAACTAAATATAGTTCAATGTCGTTGTATGAGGTGAAAACAAGAAAAATATTAAGTTATTCCAATTTAATTGCATCAGCAAGCAACGTTATATATGTAGCAGCGAGTGTTGGAGAAAATCCGAATGCGCTAAGAAAACTTGATGTTGGTGGCCTTATAGTAACGATTTATCGCCTTGTAAATGATGCAGAATTTATACAGCGGGTGAAGGAGGAATTTGTTTTTGGTGGTTTCAACAAAATGATAAAAGGTGAAGAGTACAATTTTTAGGAGGCGTTAAATTGAGTTATTCTAGGTTTTTGAAAAAGGCTTTAATTCCAGGGTATGGTTACGTTAATGTTATAAAGAAAATAAGTGAAAACGGTCTTGTCGATGGAGTTAAAGAAATAATTCGAGAAGATATTTTAGAAGATACACCAGGTATCAGTCACGTATATAATGTCGGAAAACATGAAGGAAAAATGGAAGGATACGTTGAGGCGTCTCACGAGTATGAAGGTAAACTTTTAAAGCAGGCTGAAGTATTTCTAAAGCAAACGAATGACTTCGAGTCAGAGAAACAAGAGTATGAACAACTAATCAATGACTACGAGAAATATATAGATGAAATGAGCTCAAGAGCTAATTTGTCATCCGAAGAGAATGAATATCTGCAAAAGATGATGATAATGGAAAGGAAATTAAAAATAGCAAAAAAATGTAAATAATCCCTTAGCTATTTTCTATTTTTAGGTTGGCTTGAGAATTATAGTGCTTAGTACTGAATGTGTTTTCTAATTGAACGATAGGCTATTGCTAGGCGCCTTGATTCCCTGTGAGAAACCTACAATGAAGTAACATCAACACACGTGGAGTGCTTAATAGTGCTTATTTAAGGTAATTGAAAGTCTTGGTATGAGCGGGTTGTAGATTTGGGTATTCTTTTTATAATGACAAGGTGTAAAGGGGAACATATCGAGCCAGATCGTTTTTTGGGGAACGGTCTGGCTCGATATATCTGAGGTAGAGCGAGCTTAATGTTTCAGGGATATCGACCAGTAATCAACCTTTTCGGGGGAACACGATATGCTCCATAATTAGAACTGTTATTACCCCGACTACAAAGCCATTGCCTAATACTGGTTTTATAATAGGAGGAAATGTATTAAGAACCGCTAGGGGTAGGTAAGATATGATAACACCGAGGATAATTGGGAGTCCTACAATAAGCCCGTACTCAAATTTATAGTCCTTACTCTGAACTATTTGAAGGCCCCCCGCGATCTGAGAGCACATAATGTAAATCATAGAGCTGCCAATGACCACGGAAGGGATGCTGCCTAGAATTGCAGTTGTTTTTGGCAGGAAGGATAAAGCCAAAAGCATTAGGCTTGTGGGAATAAAGACATATCTCGAGGCAACTCCGCTAGAGATAATGACTCCCGGACTGAAAGAAAAGTTAACAACACCGATAACGCCAAGGAAACCTGCCAACACATTGACTAATCCAGTCGTTGCTACGCCCCGAGTGATTCGTTTTGGCATATTATCGGGTTTGAGGAGTCCATCGACGGCTTGAATTGATCCTAGATCGTTGACAGAGAGTGCAAGATAACAAATCAGAAAAGAGATGAAAATACCCGAATCGAAGACAAAAGAGGGCTGTAGGTCTCGCCAAAATGTAGCGACGATCGGAAGGTCATTGGGTGGAAGAGGGGACATGGGGAACAGGAAAAGGTAAGCTAAAGTTCCTACAATTACAGCCCAAAAAATGAGTGTCGACTTCCACACGCCTCGTGAATACTTTGCCGCAATAAACATGCAGAAGACCATTGTTAAAGAAAAGCATAAGTTTGCGAAGGAACTGGCGTGGGCAGTCGGGGCTGTAACTAGATTGAGAATCATGGGCGTAAGGGTAAGGGCAACAAGAATTAAAATTACGGCTACAACGGTTGATGTAAAGAGCCTTTTTAGACGAGCGAACAGTCCGGTAATACTCACAACCGCCAAAATAAGACCACCTAAGAGGATCGAGGTGTAGACCGCCTCCGGGTCGTTTCCTCCTCCTGAGGCCATACCTACCAAAAAGACTGTCGCTGGTCCGATAATTATCGGAAGGCGGTGTCCCCAGATCACCTGCACAAATAAGGCTACTGCTACTACAAAGAAAAGCTTTTGGATATAAACTACTTGTTCGACAATCCCGTTGGGATGAAGGCTTGTCACCGCAGTCCCCATGATCAGGATGATGGGAATGATAATTGCTAGCCACTGTAAGCCAAATAATAGTAGATGTCCCAGAGGGGGGATTTCATTGATACCGTATTTAAACTTCATATGTTTCACCAGCCTATAGTTGATTGTACTTTCCTATCATAGCATATAGCACGAAATTTGTGGCGAGGTTATCACTTCGTCCTTGGGGCGCAATAAAAGGAGCTGTCAAAACAGCCCCTTTGACGGTATTAGGCCATTAAATGACACCTTATCTCGATTTGAGATAAGGTGTCATTTGAAATTTCATTTATGTCCGGAGGTTACCGGGGGAAGGGGAATATGAGGGAATTCGGGACTGATGCCAGAAGAACCCCGCTACGGCGGCAGCAAGGTTCTTATAGATACCCGGGTCTGTCCCAGAATCGACAGCGCTGTCGATTCTGAACTGCCCACTGTCTACTTGACAGGGGGCAGTTCAAATTCTAGGTGGGGGCTATTTACACTTACAACTATTCTTGTTTTATCGGTTCTTCTGAATCCTATTGAGCCGCAAGAGATAATTATGAACCGTTTTGCTGTGGGATTGCGGTTTCTGACGTCTTAACTGGTCTTGAGCAATACAGCAAATTTCCTCTGCCCGCTGTGGTGCGCACGGAAATCAAGCCAAAAGACAATAAGTCAATTGTAAAATTGTAGATTAATCACAATAGTCGTTCGACAAATGTGTATTCATATGGTATTATATGGGTGTATTAGGAGCGAGAGGTGATATTATGTTTAGGAGATCGATGGACAATTTGGTCAGCTGGAAAAATTCAAAGGATAGAAAACCACTAATTATTAGAGGCGCCAGACAAGTCGGTAAGACATGGCTGATGAAGGAATTTGGCAAAACTAATTATGAGAAATATGCCTACATAAATTTTGACAACAATGAGCGCATGGAAAGCTTATTCAGTGGCAATATTGACATTGAACGAATCATCACAGCACTGCAAATTGAGACTGGTGTTAAAATCGAGGCACAAAACACCTTGATCATTTTCGATGAGGTTCAAGAAGTGCCGAGCGCCTTGACCTCACTTAAATATTTCTGTGAAAATACACCTGAATATCACATTATTGCCGCAGGGTCATTGCTTGGCGTGGCACTCCATCCTGGTACATCGTTTCCTGTTGGGAAAGTCGAATTTCTGGACTTATATCCCTTGGATTTTTTGGAATTCTTAAGCGCTATGGGCAACGACGAATTAGTAAAATTACTCGTAAGCAAAGATTTTAGTTTGATAACAAGCTTTAAGGGTAAGTACATAGATTTGTTAAAACAGTATTATTATATCGGTGGCATGCCAGCAGTTGTTGCGTCGTTCATCGAAGCCTCTGATTATGGCAAAGTACGTCAACTGCAAAAGGAAATACTGATGGCCTATGAACAGGAATTTTCCAAGCATGCTCCCAACGAAGCGGTGCCACGAATCCGAATGTTATGGAGCTCGACGCCTGCTCAACTTGCTAAGGAAAATCGCAAATTTATATACAGCCTTATACGGCAAGGCGCAAGAGCCAGAGAGTATGAATTCGCGATGACTTGGCTAATCGACTGCGGATTAATCTATAAGATAAGCAGAGTCACAAAGCCAGATATGCCACTCAAGGCTTATCAAGACTTCAATGCGTTTAAATTATTTGTTCTTGACGTTGGATTGCTCGGTGCAATGAGTGAACTTGATATTAAATCGTTGCTTGAGGGGGACAAACTATTTGAAGAGTTTAAAGGCGCCTTAACTGAGCAATACGTACTACAGCAGCTTATAGCCAGTCGAGAAATAACGCCTTATTACTGGTCCGCAGAAAAGGCTAGTGCAGAAATCGATTTCATATTCCAAAGTGAAATGAATATTGTGCCTCTTGAGGTTAAAGCCGCAGAAAACCTCCAGGCTAAAAGCCTGAAAAGTTTTTGTCAAAAGTATCAGCCGAAGTATGCGATCCGCACATCGATGTCGGATTACAGGCATGAAGAATGGTTAATGAATGTGCCATTATATGCAATTAATGTTTTATCC
>DHJG01000065.1:2390-4918 GCA_002404215.1 Desulfosporosinus sp. UBA4726 | reverse complement strand
GTAATAGACTCAATAGACTATAAAAAACCTCTCACAGCATGTTCCGCCGATTACTCATTTTTGTGAGCTTTAGTATTATTGTGAGTAACCGTCTGAAAGAGTCTTCATGAAGGCTACTATTGCATCCTCTTCTGGATCCGTCAAACGAAGATTTCCAAGTTCATCAGTATTCATAGTTTCTGCGTATTCCGGTACCGGCCATTTTTCCACGTCGCGTGTATTATAGAAATGCACAATTTCCTTTAGCGACTTGAAGTACCCGTTATGACCGTAGACTTTAACAACCTTGGAGTTAGGCCTGAGATCCACGTTTCGCAGTGTCGGGACTTTGAATTTACCTAGCTCCGATTGATAGGGCTTCCCGGCTTTCTTTAGAAAACCGCCCAGTCCATAGTCAACCCATGACTTTCCATCAGGATTCCAATTTTTCGGCATCGAGTAATACGGATTTCCGGGGTTCTTGGGTAGTCCTAGATTATCGTACGTAAAATCAGTAAAAAGTGGTGGTGAGCCTTTACTTCCACTCTCTGAGATATGGCATGCGGAGCACTTACCCTTCCCTTCAAACAACTTCAGTCCCTCTTCCTCTTTGGGCGAGAGTCCGACGTCTCCTTTAAGGTAAGCATCATATTTAGAAGTGAAGGGATTTACCTCGGCACTTCGTTCGTAGGCAGCTATTGATTGAGCGATTCTTTTGTAGAAAAGATCGATATCTTTATCTTTAATGAAATCGAGAGATCCCTTTCCCCACACTTGTTCGAAAAGTTTCGCGTAGTCAGATTGGGCTACTCTTATGCACACAAGTTTGGCATTTGGCATATTCATTTCAAGGGGGTTTAAAAAGGGGCCCTGCGATTGTTCAGCTAGGGGATCGGCAAGAGTCGTCGTCCAACCGGTAGCGCGACCATCCCAGAACATACCACCACTCCACGACTCTTCCTCTTCATTATAGGATAATATTGGGCTGTAGCCTCCATAAGCCGCCGTTGGTGGTTTACGATTGCCAAAACGTGTATGTACTGCTCCAGGGTAGACAGCTGATGTTGCGTTGATATCTGAATCGGGTCCGACAAACCCCACTTCAGGGGTATGGCAGGTGGCACACGACATCATTCCATTAGACGAGAGATTCTTGTCAAAAAAGATATCTTTGCCTAACTGTTCGATAGGTTTCAGAGCTGCCGTTGCGGGTTTTTCGTTAGCAGTAACCTTAACCGCCATAACCGGCGATGTTTGGAAAAGAAGTATCACTAATGATGATAAGACAATTAAGGATTTTAACAGATTGCTCCTTTTTTTCAAAAACATAATTATCCTCCTTCTAAATATAACCAAGTAAAAATAGAACAAATGATATGTTGAACTGGCTAATCAGTGGTGGACAGAGGAAAATCGAAGACCAAACAGAAGAGGATCTTCTATGGATTAGGCGCGACTTTTTATATGCTTAGGATCTAACAAGAGCCACAAGTAAGATAATCGTATTTGGCCATAGCCCGACTATTGCATTTACAGGCAAGACGGAAATATTTATTGCTGAGAATAGGCTCAGTGTCGATACGGGTGCAGGCTTTAATAAGCGATTATCAGCCTTTGATACCCGAAGCCAATTCTGTTATTCTGTTGACGTGATTAATTGAGTTTGTGGATCTGCAGGACACTAGGAAGAATCTAGAATGCCCTCCTAGTTATGCTACTCAATATAATAATGTATCAGAATAGAGGGGCGAAGGCTCCTTAATATTACAGAATCTTTGACTATATTATAAGATTATTCCAGTATTTGTACATCTGTATAAACTACAGGTTAAATAAATATTTTCAGGTAGTTCCTACAGATTTTCACATATCTATAATGCAAGAATTAAGTTTATATTGAACTCTACAGCTATCAAGTGCTATGTTTTCTAAAATTCGATCACAAGTAACGACAAATATGTGGAGTTTGTTCGAGGAGATATTGTAAGGTTTACTAAAAATTTGCAATATCAAAAAGGTGGAACTATTGTAGACCATTCAAAGAGGCTGCGCAAAGCAGTCTATGCCATAGATGAAAGAGCAATTTCCGGCAAAGGTTAATAATGGACTACTGGAAGATGAGCTGGAATATTGCCAAAAGCTAATAACGATCATAGAAAATGAAGAAATCATTTCGGGCTATCCAGCTGTGAAAGAAAAATTGAATATGCTTAAAGAGCTAGTTGATGATGACCTTGAGCAATTGACCTTGGCCTTATTATCAAAGGATGCTGACGCGAAAGTTGGTCATAAGACAGCAGATAGTTCGTTTTTCGGATATAAAACACATATTGCAATGACTGAAGAACGGATTATCACCGNNTTTGCAATATCAAAAAGGTGGACCTATTTGGCTTGTTGGCGGGTCGAGGTCACTAGACCAGTTCTTAAAGGAAAACCTGTTGAAACCGCCCGTTTGAATACGATTTGTATGCGCTGAACCCTGGACTTTTTCAGTAAATAACCAAGTGAATACCCAATAGCTCCTGATGACCATGATAGTGTAATAC
>DHJG01000065.1:967-2166 GCA_002404215.1 Desulfosporosinus sp. UBA4726 | reverse complement strand
AGTAGCTCTCCCAAAAAGCATGCAAAAGATGGTACGGGAACCGTTGAATCCTACTTTTTCGATGTAGAAAAGTGTAAAAGCTGCCCCTTTAAGGCGGGGTGCTACAAAGAAGGGTCAAAAACAAAATCTTATTCTGTGACCATAAAGCACCATATGCATGCGGAACAGGCTGCATTTCAAGAAAGTGACTACTTTAAAGAAAAATCCAAGGAACGTTATAAGATAGAGGCTAAAAATAGTGAACTAAAGCATAGACATGGGTATGATGTTGCATCAGCCTCAGGTCTCTTTGGTATGCGTTTACAAGGGGCAACCACAATATTTGCGGTTAATCTGAAGAGGATAATAACCCTGATGAGAGAAAAATAGAAAATATTATCGGGTAAAATATATTAAAAGAAGTTAAAAGAACCAGTAGATGAGCAATTTGCACCAAATTGTCTCAACTACTGGTTCTTTTTATTGCTGGGGTTTACATACCCCTAGGTGTTTGAAAAACAAAGTCTTTTTCAGTGGCCTCGCGTTTAGCAGTCCGCTTTGCTTTCTTCATTGGCGGCATCTCCCCCACTCGTCACATTTCCTTTCATACCTCTCACTAAAAAATCAATCACCTTATTTCTATACGTTTCATGGGTATCCGGATCCTTGGCAGCCAACTCACTCAACTCCCACTTCAGTTCCTTGAAAGTTTTGTCCAGACTCTTGTATAAAAAGGCGACTTAATTGGCGCAGGCCTTTTGATGCGCTGCATTTAGGTTCTTACTCATCCTTTGAATGTTCTCAAAAGCTGTGCTTTGTTTGATGGAGATCAACTCCGACCGCAGCTTCTCGGCCTTGGTCTCCATCTCTGCTTGGGACTTCTTTAACTCCTCTGCCTTCGTCTTCAGGTTCTCGCGCTCTGCAGTCAACTGGGTTAAATTGCTCACTTGGTCATTCAGGGCTTTCTGGAAATCCGATTTTTCCTGCAGGGCCTGCTCCCGTTCCTTCACAGCCTGGTTGCGCTCATTCACTGCCTTTTGAAGTTCGCGGGCAGACATACTTTCCACATCCATCTCTTCAATGAACTGAGCCCTTTCTTCCTCCGGGACTCCTAAGAGGATAAAAGCCTGGGAATAATTCAAATTCGGCAGCCCTTGCGCCTGGGCACCGACGTCGAGGGAAGGTTGTTGGGTCCCATAGGCCTCTGAGACACGCATCAG
>DHJG01000065.1:0-819 GCA_002404215.1 Desulfosporosinus sp. UBA4726 | reverse complement strand
TCCACTCTGTTTTCAGTATAGATACACTGGACACAACACCCTCCCTTCGCTTTAATCGGCGATGGGAGGGCGTTTTTGTACTTAGGGTTTGATATAACTAATGGCAGGTTGTGTGAAAACGAATTTCGGAAATTTTTCGTCCCCACTTGTATTATCAAAAATATTAATCCTTACTCATCGATTCCAGTAACTTCTGAAGATATTCTATTTGTTCCGACGAAAGCTTTTTCGCAGTACCCAGTAGTCGTTGGATTTCTGGTCCCAAGACATGTTCTTCTTCTGTGAAGAATTCCGCAAGGCTAATGCCGAGAGCATCACATATGCATTCCAGTGAACCAAGTGAGGGTTTAGAATCGTTGGCTTCAATTTTATAAATTGTAGTCGGGTCTAGTCCGACTTTTTTCGCTAAAGCATTGGCGGAAATTCCAGCTGTACTACGAAAGAACTTTATCCGTTGTCCATAATTCACTTCATCACATCCTGAATTTAATTCATGTTCAATTATATCTGAATCGTATAAAAGTAAGTATCCTGAATTTTATTCAGAATATAGTATTGACATATAGAATATAATTCTATAATCTTTTATCAGGGGTGATCTTATTGGATACTACAAACAAGCAAATTAAGAAGATAAGAATAGCGCTCAAAATGACTCAAAAACAACTTGCTGATTTGGTTCATATCGACGAAAGCATGATTAATAAAATCGAAAATGGTCATTCAACAGGCTCAATCCGAACCTTAACCAAACTCGCTGCCGCTCTCGGTGTTAGTATTGCCGAACTGATCGGAGAACAATCCCCTAAACAGCGGGAG
>DHJG01000058.1:5263-5622 GCA_002404215.1 Desulfosporosinus sp. UBA4726 | reverse complement strand
GTTGAACTGAGCGTGAGAGATAACGGTTCTGGTATACCAGAGGAACATTTACCTTATCTGTTCGACCGTTTTTATCGCAGCGATCCTTCAAGGGCCAGAATTTATGGTGGAGCTGGACTAGGCTTGGCCATCACAAAATCAATTGTGGAGCTCCATGGAGGTACGATTCGGGTAAATAGTGTCAAAGGAGAAGGAAGCACGTTTTGCGTAGGTCTCCCGCTAGACAGAGATAAGGTTGATTAGAAATTGCGGCTATATTCGCTGATTCGTGGCGAATATAGCCGTTTGTGATTTTCAGTAAACATTCAGTTAGTATTCAGTGTGCTTTCAGATTGCTATGACATAATGACAATAATAAG
>DHJG01000058.1:4292-5199 GCA_002404215.1 Desulfosporosinus sp. UBA4726 | reverse complement strand
CCCAGGAAAAGGAGCTGAAATCAGAAGATCTCAAAATGCCTCGAGATTTTCAGGGACATTGGGGAAGATGGTGCTGAGCTCGATTTCGCAGAAGTTGATGTTGTGGCTCGTCGGATCGAGTGAATTTAAGGCGGTTGAGGTTGAAGCCACGGTGATTGAAACCGATAAGCATGACTCAGGGAAGCCTGATCTAAATTAAGAAGGGGCAGTAACAAGACTGATTTTCAACTGAGTCCCTCTAGGTGGACAGCCAAGAGGGACTCAGTTTATTTTTCGTTATAGCCCCTTTTCTTTTGTTTCAATTAATTTACACATTTTCAGCAGACTTTCAGGTGGCATTTAGGCGTGATTCAGGAACGAGAGTTATATTGATAGAGTATTAAAAATAAAACACGAAGCGAGAGTCCGAAATTATTCATAAAGGAGTTTTCAAAGCAATGAAACTATTAAAATCTAAGCGTATTGATCCGTTTTTGATCGGAATTACCTTACTTGCAGTTTTTTTGAATATGTATGGAATTTGGAAGGACCAATATGCCAATGCCTACTACACGGCGGCAGTCACCAGTATGTTACAGAGTTTTCACAATTTCTTCTTTGCATCGTTTGATCCAGGGGGTTTCGTGACCGTGGATAAGCCTCCTGTCGCATTCTGGATCCAGACTCTTTTTGCTTCTGTATTCGGGGTACATGGCTGGAGTGTCATTTTGCCCCAGGCTCTAGCAGGTGTCGGATCTGTACTGCTTATTTACGTTCTTGTTAAACCGTCCTTTGGTAAAACAGCAGCTAGGCTTGCGGCTTTAGTCGCTGCCTGTACGCCTATCGCAGCAGCCGTAAGTCGCACTAATAATGTTGATAGTTTATTGGTCTTTACGTTACTAGCTGCAACGTGGATGTTATTTAGAGC
>DHJG01000058.1:0-4147 GCA_002404215.1 Desulfosporosinus sp. UBA4726 | reverse complement strand
TTTTATTTACTAGCTTTCAAAGTTAATTGGAAAAAGAAGCTTGGAGTACTTGCTGCCTCAACTGCAGCCTTACTGATAATCTCGTTATCTTGGCCTCTCATCGTAGACAGCATTCCTGCGGCAGACCGGCCGTACATAGGAAGCAGTCAAACCAATTCGGTCTTGGAGCTTGCCTTTGGGTATAACGGTATCGCTCGCTTGACAGGACAGGGAGGGCCAGGTGGGGGCAACAGAGCAGGAGGCAGTGGTGAAATACCAACTGGGCAAAGACAAGATGGAGGATCTCAGACTGAGCAGAGTGGGATAGGGCAGATTGCAGCCTCTGCTAGCGACAATGTTCAGATGAGAAATGGAGGAGACGGTGGCGGAGGGGCTGGTGGCGGTGGCGCGTTCAACACCGGAACAGCAGGACCGCTACGCTTGTTCCAATCCCAGTTATCAGGACAAATCAGCTGGTTACTTCCTTTCGCCCTATTAGGTGCTGTAGGCTTGCTGCTGGGGATTCGTCGTAAACAACCGCTTACCGAAAAGCAGAAGGAAAGTCTATTTTGGTTGGCTTGGTTGTTACCTATAATGGCCTTCTTTAGTGTAGCAGGGTTTTTCCATCAGTATTATCTCATTATGCTTGCACCTCCCATTGCAGTTCTAACAGGCGCAGGATGGGTGGAACTATACAACTTCTATCGTACCCCCGAAGGATGGAAACGCTGGATGTTGCCAGTTGGATTTCTAGGCACGACAGCCTTTGAACTTTATATCCTTCTTCCTTATAAGACTCAAATTGGACTTGGTTTGCCAATAACTGTTGGGATTATGGGTCTTGTGGCTTCACTTACCTTATGCATTCTTTTAGTCATTCGACCCGCAAATATCGAATCCGCTAGTTCTACTGAGGTTTCTCCAGTCGACAACGTCTACGAAACACTAACGTTTCGCACCAAGATTCAGAGAACTTCCGCTGTAGCATGCATGTTAGTACTGCTAGCCGCTCCACTATATTGGTCGGCAACTCCTATCATTTATGGGGGAAACAGCATGTTGCCGGCAGCGGGTCCTACATCGTCTGGGAATGGAATGGGTATGCCAGGCGGAGGACAGATGCAGGGCCAGACGCAAGATCGGACACACCAGATAGGAGAAATGATTCAAGACACGACACAGGAACGGACACAAGATCGCACGCAGACTCAAGCCGCAGGACAATCGAAGGATAGTGTCAATACAGAATTGCTTGCTTATTTAACGGCAAATAATACCGGCGAAAAATACCTGTTTGCAACAACTAATGCAGGCACAGCTGAAGCCTATATTATTAAAACGGGGAAAGCAGTGATGGCGATGGGCGGATTTTCCGGCTCAGATCCGATCCTGACCGTTGACAAATTGAAACAAATGGTTGCTAACAAAGAAATTAAATATTTCTTAGCTTCCTCGGGCGGTCAAGGGGGAGGAAGTTCCGACATTCAGGCGTGGATTATCAAAAATGGGAAAGTAGTCCCGCAGACAGACTGGCAAACAAGTACAGAAAATGGAACTTCTCAGGGAGATAAGGGTATGAATGGTTCCCAGACTCTATATGAAATTAATCCATGATTCGTCAAAAAAAAGGTTCTGTAATCAATCTTAAAAAGAAGGAGGCAAGAGTATGAACGCAGAGATTCGCTATTCCATAATCATTCCCGTCTACAATGAAGAAGCTGTCATTAATCAAACTTACCGGCGTTTGAAACAGGTAATGGATTCAACACGGGAGACTTACGAGTTAATTTTCGTGAACGATGGCAGTAGCGATCACACAACGGCTATGATCAAAGGTTTGAGAGGTCAGGATGATGCGGTTAAACTCATGACCTTTTCCCGGAATTTTGGCCATCAAGTAGCCATTACAGCTGGTATGGATTATGCATCAGGTGCTGCGGTAGTTGTTATTGATGCAGATTTGCAAGATCCACCGGAAGTGATTTTGGACATGATTGCCAAGTGGAAGGAAGGGTTTGACGTCGTTTACGCTAAACGAACGAAGCGCAAGGGTGAAACATTTTTCAAAAAGCAAACCGCCCGCTTGTTTTACCGAATCCTGAGCGCTTCTACAGATCTCGATATCCCGACGGACACTGGCGATTTCCGTTTGCTGGATCGCAGAGTGTGTGAAGAACTGAAACGACTGCCGGAAAAAAACCGTTATGTTCGCGGCTTGGTGAGTTGGGTGGGATTCCGACAAACGGCTGTTGAGTATGAAAGAGATGAGCGAGTGGCTGGAGAGACTAAATATCCTCTGAAAAAGATGATTAAGTTAAGTTTGGACGGCCTTACTTCCTTTTCCTATAAACCCCTCAAACTCGCGAACTATGCAGGAGTCGTATTAATCACTTTCGGATTTACCTATTTGTTAGCCTTATTATTGTTAAAGCTATTCTCCCCTGCCGTTATCGCAGGATGGAATCTGGTAATGGCGATGCAACTGCTGTTGACGGGGTTTGTGCTAACAATGATGGGGGTTATCGGAGAATATATCGGACGTATTTATGATGAGGCAAGAGACCGTCCCCTATATATTGTCAGTGAATGCCAGGGGATGATGAAAAAAGAACGCAATGTGAAGAGGGTTGTCTAATATGGCAAAGCGACCTTATGAATTAATAAAGTTCTGTTTGGTGGGCGCAGTAAATACGGGTGTAGATTTCACAGTGTTTACGGTGCTCTCCAATATGGGTGTACTTTTGCTTGTTGCCCAAGTTGTATCCTATACCTGTGGAGTATTGAATAGCTTTCTACTGAACCGAACGTGGACTTTCCGGGGAAGAGGGCATTCCTCCGGACAGCTGATCCGATTTTTAGCTCTAAATCTTGGCACCTTAACAATAACGTATGGATTGTTAGTCTACTTTCAGCATCACTTAGTATGGCCATTGCTTGTCTGTAAATTGGTTGCCACGGTAGTTAGCTTTGTGATCAATTTTGTAGGTAGTCGTTTATGGATTTTCTCGTCAATTTCAGAATCGAATGGAGTGGTATAGTATGAAAATTAGAAAAGCAGTGATCCCAGCTGCCGGTTTAGGTACGAGATTTCTGCCGGCCACCAAAGCTCAACCTAAAGAAATGTTGCCGATCGTTGACAAGCCGGCCATTCAATATATTGTGGAAGAAGCGGTACAGTCAGGTATCGAAAGCATACTCATTGTAACGGGAAGAAACAAAAAATCAATCGAGGATCATTTCGATAAATCCGTCGAGCTCGAACAAATGCTTTGGGAAAAGGGTAAAACTGATTTACTGTTTGAAATTCAAAACATCAGCAATATGGCCAATATTCTTTATATTCGCCAAAGAGAACCGCTTGGTTTGGGTGACGCCATTCTTTGCGCGGAGCAATTTATTGGTGACGAACCGTTTGCCGTGCTGCTCGGAGACGATATTATGGTTTCTGAGCCACCTGCCCTAAAGCAACTGATCGACGTTTTTGAGAGGTATGACAAAACAGTTGTTGGCGTCCAACCGGTGCATCCAGCGGAAGTGAGCAAATATGGTATTATTTCGGCTGAGGCACGGCATAACAAGATTTTGCAAGTAAGGGATCTGATTGAAAAGCCCACTCCGGCCAATGCACCTTCCAATATAGCAATCATGGGTAGGTATATCTTAAAACCATCTATTTTCCCTTTTTTGAAAACCCAAGAAAGAGGCGCGGGAAACGAATATCAACTGACGGATGCCTTGCGAGAAGTATGCCGACATGAAGGTCTGCTTGGATTGGAGTTGCAAGGTGAACGCTACGATATAGGCGATAAGTTTGGCTACATGAAGGCGATTATTGAAATGGGGCTACAGCGAGAAGAGTTGCAACCCCAGCTGATCGAGTATTTGCAAAAAGTGCTAAAAAAACAACTTGGTAAGAGTAAGCCGAAAAGGGCGGCGGTATGAAAGGGGCATCTAACTTGTGGGATTGAAGAAGCATATACTTGAAATTAGCCTGTTATCGATCCTACTATTAGCAGGAGTATTATGCGTGTCGACAGTATGGCGGTACGGTAGTATTACTCAACCAGCTCAAACCAATACCGTTAGCGTATCGAGAAACTCTTTACTAAGTCAAAGCGATGCAATTGCTAGTGATTCAAGCACAAGTCAAAGCTCTGATCGAAGCACA
>DHJG01000079.1 GCA_002404215.1 Desulfosporosinus sp. UBA4726 | reverse complement strand
AAGGTATGAAGACAAGCAATGACTTATTGTTTTTTTAGGTAATCAGTAAAAAGACTGCTATGTTGCAGTCTTTTTATATTTCATCAATTAATTCCAAATTCTTTGCCGTTGTTTTTCTCCATATTTTTACACACCACTGAATTGTGCATATTATTTGGTATTACTGAAAAAGGGAGGAAACGGAAATGGCAACTAACTACCTAATATGGTATCGACCTACTCATGGGTTTAATGGCTTGATCAAAAAACACCAAAACTAACCATACAACCTGCAGAACTTTAACAACAGATTTCACATTATTCCTTCATTTCGGGGAAGACTGTTTAGGGTAATAATTTAAATATTTAAGGGGGCGTTCTTTTTGAGTAATGAAGATGAAGCTAAAGGCGAGGTTTTAGCTAGAGAATTAGGAGAGCTTAGAGCTAAATATTCTCAGTTGGAACAGTCTTTTATTGAGTTAAAGAAAGAAGCTGCTCTAAATGAACAAGCTGTTCTAAATAAGGCACAAGCATTAGGGCCAGTATCAGGACTAACGAGTTAATATCATTTTGAAAAAAAAGAAGGAGCACTTTCCTTGTAAAATCAAGAGGTCCACACAGAGTCTCAAAATAGATAAAACCCCCAAACCGCAATGGTTCGGGGGTTTTGATTTTCCAATAACTTAACGTTTAGAGAATTGTGGAGCCTTACGAGCTTTCTTCAAGCCGTATTTACGACGTTCCTTCATCCGTGGGTCACGTGTGAGGAAACCGGCTCTCTTGAGACTCGGACGGAGACTAGCATCGGCTTTCAGCAAAGCACGAGCAATACCTAAGCGTATCGCACCAGCTTGACCCGTAGTGCCGCCCCCGTGTGCGAGAGCGATAACATCATATTTAGCAAGAGTATCTGTGATGTTGAACGGTTGTTGAACAATCATCTCCAGGGTTTTCTTACCGAAATACTCCGCTAATTCGCGTTTGTTAATAATGAACTTTCCTTCACCAGGAATAAGGCGAACGCGTGCGACTGCATTTTTGCGTCGGCCTGTAGCAGCATATTGTAATTGAGTTGCCATGTTTTACTTCCTCCTTCCTAAATCTATTGAATTGTCCAGATTTCAGGTTGTTGAGCTTGATGCGGGTGTGATTCTCCCTTGTACACTTGCAATTTCGTGTACATCTGGGCGCCCAACTTATTATGAGGAAGCATTCCCTTCACGGCATGTTCCATAGCTCGTTCTGGCATAATTTGCATTAATTTCTTGTAAGGAACTTCTTTCAACCCACCTGGGAAACCTGAGTGACGACGATACATTTTGTCGTTAAGTTTGTTGCCGGTTAATACTAATTTCTCAGCATTAATAATTATGACATGATCTCCGGTGTCAACATTAGGTGTGAATGTCGGTTTATGTTTACCTCTTAGAAGACGTGCTGCTTCAGTAGCAATACGACCCAAGGGGATTCCCGTAGCGTCAATGATAAACCATTTGCGCTCTTGGTCTTGTGCTTTCGCAAAAAACGTGGTCATGACTTTCCCTCCAAATAGCAGTTTATGTTTCTAACTCACTAGCATGGGGCTCAATCATGCTCGCGGTATGCCAAAGTTATGAGGCTCAATCATAGCNNCAGAAGAATATTTTCTTTCCTACAGAAGGTCCTGAAAGACATCCAAAGGACATTCATTCGTATAATGCACATGGGCAAGTGACAAGCCATGCGCTGGCGCGATCATACGCGCTCGACTCCGCTCTTGACTAGCGATAATTTCCGGAATTTCCTGGGGGGTGATCCGACCTTTACCCACGTCCATCAGTGTACCTACAATAATGCGCACCATGTGATATAGAAATCCATCTCCCACACAGGCTACTTTAATTAATTGATCTTCTTCTTTCACTTGACATCGATAAATTGTTCGCTCAAAGGTCTTACTGACTCCACCCGCTGCTGCAAAGGTCTTAAAATTGTGACGACCCTCCAAAAAACGCCCTGCCTCCTGCATCTGAGGCACATTCAACGGAATGGGCACATGTAACGCATAGAGTCGCCGAAATACGTCAGGAATCGGATGATTGTCCATCTGATAATTGTAGCGTTTCCAAGTTGCTGACCAACGCGCATTAAAATCATCCGGTACACATTCTGCTTGGAGTATGCTTATTTCCCTAGGTAACAAACTATTAAACGCCTTGGGGATTTTGTCTTCTGGAATTTTAGCCGCTGTCATAAAATTTACAATTTGACCCGATGCATGGACACCGGTATCCGTCCGTCCTGCCGTAGCTAGAGTTACCTCTTCATTGACTAATTTCGCCCAAACCGCTTCCAAGGTTCCCTGAATCGTAGGACCATGAGTTTCATGCTGTCGCTGGAACCCATGATAATTTGTTCCGTCATATGCCACTGTTAGCCGTATGTTACGCATTAATTTTCTATCCTCCACTAGATAAGGATTTAAATCTATCTTAATATATAAAGTGATAATCCCCAAACTACTACGATCAGCACTCCAACGTAATCCCCGGCATTCCATTCATGAAGTATGATGGTTCGATAATTTCCCGAGGCATATCCACGTGACATTAGGTTTTCCGCGAGTTCTTCAGCCCTTCTCAAACTCAAAAGAATCAGTGGAACAATGAGCTGAATTAACTCCCCAGATCGTTTTAGCCAGGTAGATGGCCACTCGCTTTTTAACGTTCGAGCCTTCCAAATGGAAGCAGCCTCTTCCATAATTAGAGGAATAAATCGCAGAGTTAAGGTAAGCAAGAGGGCAAAGTCAGCGGCTTTAGGCGTGATACGGATGAGTGGATTGAAGAAATAGGCTATTGCCAACCCTTGATCAAGGGGCATTGTTACTGCTGTATAAAGGCGGGTCAATGCAAAGACTAGTGTGAGGCGCCAAAGCATATAAAAAGCTTGTTCTAGACCGTTCAGTGACCAATGACCATGCCATATGGCTCCGGTTTCGGGCCAAACCCA
The DNA here is from genome assembly GCA_002404215.1 of Desulfosporosinus sp. UBA4726. GTDB lineage: Bacteria > Bacillota > Desulfitobacteriia > Desulfitobacteriales > Desulfitobacteriaceae > Desulfosporosinus. The sequence continues at coordinate 3,945 of DHJG01000079.1, read as the reverse complement.
CCCTGCTGCCAGTCCATAAAACAACCCCATCCATAAAAGCACTACTAGGAGTGAACGATATATTTTAAGCGGAGTATGACTCATTAACATAAGCCCTATGAAGGCCAAGGAGCTTAGAGCAAGCCCCTGCCAGCCGGTTGTTGTCAAAATTAAGGATACTACGGCTAGTCCTCCGACCTTAAGTCTCGGATCAAGACGGTGCAACACGCTATTTCCTGGCCAGTAGAGTTCAAAGACTTTAATTTAAGCTCTCCCTCCTTAAGGCACATTCAAGAAAATACCAGTCAGTATGCCTTGAATATTTTCTGTCCGACCTAACAACGGACACCTGCTGCCCGAAATTGCAGCCGATGCTCTTCCCAACACTGTATAGAGCAATCCAAGACTACTTTCCCCTTCTCGACTAACCACAGACGGTCGGCATACGGTAGAACTTCACTTAGGTCGTGAGTTACATACAGGATGGTCATATCCTCCCATGTGGAAATCAGTTTCTGAATGCCCGCCCGACTCGTCGCATCCAGCCCAAGTAAAGGCTCATCAAGCAATAAAAGCTCTGGGCGTGTTCTCAAGGCAGCGGTCAGGGCAACCTTTTGTCGTTCTCCACCACTAAGATGCTCTGGAGCGACATCAGCATAATTTAGAGGAATACCAAACTCTTCTAATATCAATAGCTTCTCTTGCTTATTAAGCTTCAGTTCTCGTCTAGGGTCTCCATAATATATCTCGTGATAGACACTGCGACCAATCAAGTACTCTCCCGCCTCTTGAGGGACTAAACGAGTTTTTCGACGCATTGTCTTCAATCTTGCTTTCGTTATTTGATCTCCGCACACCAGAAGTTGTCCCTCTGTTGGCAGAATGAGTCCAACGATACTTTCTAAAAGGGTTGTTTTTCCAGAACCAGAAGGACCAAGAATTCCAATAAACTCACCTGGTCTTACGAAGTTATTAAGCCATAAACGCGATTCGTAGTTGGCCTGTCTCCATTCTAAAACATGTTCGTTCTGCGGAGTTGGGTCAATATACTTCTTTGATAGTGGCATCTGATTAGTTGAGACTTCCTGAATACCCAAGAGCAAACGCGTCTCACTGTCAGCAAAAGCCTCTTGTGGTTTACCCATATCAAGCATCTTCCCATTTACAATTATCAATAAGCGATCTGCCCGCGAAGCTAGTTCCATATCATGGGTAATCCAAAGCAGCCCTGTTTCAGCACGGGCTTGAAATAAGAGTTCCAGGACGTTCGCTTGAGCGCGCGCATCAAGCATAGTTAAGGCCTCATCCAAAATCAAAAACGATGGCTTAAGAGCTAAAATTGCAGCAGTAACTAGCCTTTGCCTTTCTCCACCTGAAAGCGTTGAGGGGGACTGATCTTCTTTACCCTCCAAGCCTATGTTAGCTGCCAACTCCCTAACTCTGTTACGCACCCAATGTATGTCATACCCGAGGTTCAACAGCCCGAATCCTAATTCCTCAGCAACGGTTGCCCCGATTGTTTGTCGCCTGGGATGTTGCCCGACAAGCCCAATCTCCTGCCACCGCTTAACTGTATTCCACTCACAGGTAATGCCGTCAACTGCAAGGGAAATATCTCCGTTTATAGGTTCGATAAGCCCTGCCAAGAGACGTGCCAAGGTAGATTTTCCAGAACCGTTGATTCCCATAAGGGCAATGATCTCTCCCTGTTGCCAATCAAAGTGGACTCCATTTAATATTTTGCCATAATGTACGTTCTTCACGTTAAGCACTTTTCTTTGCATCACGAGATCACTCCCTGGTTTAATAAAGAAAACCTAGCTTGGGCCAAGCCGCAGGCGATGGCAGAAGTCTTTAGTAGCACTTATGCCACCCAGGACTTATTCTTTCTTCTTGATATAGCAAAGGCCGGGCATGCTTAACAACGTAAGCAACCCGGCCTTTAACAACTCGCATTATACGAGTTCGATGATTACCATTGTCGCAGCGTCTCCCCGGCGTAAGCCGAGTTTCATGATACGAGTATAGCCTCCCTGACGGTCAGCATATTTCGGCGCAATAGTATCAAACAATTTTGTAACAACATCTTCGTCCATAAGATAAGCCATCGTTGAACGACGTGCAGCCAAATCGCCTTGCTTGCCGAGTGAAATCATCTTTTCAGCAATAGCATTAAGTTCCTTGGCACGTGCTTCTGTCGTTTGAATCCGCTCATGTCTTAACAGGGAAGTGACAATGTTACGCAACATTGCCCCGCGATGACCCGTGTTTTTACCCAACTTGCGGTAAGCCAATTACATTCCCCTCCTTTTGCACCGAATTAATCCTCAGCTGGGCGGAACAATAACCCTAGATCTCTAAGTTTAAATTCCACTTCTTCCAAAGACTTACGACCAAGGTTACGCACTTTAATCATGTCTTCTTCCGTTTTTTGGGTTAACTCTTCAACCGAGTTAATCCCTGCCCGTTTTAGGCAATTATACGAACGTACCGACAGATCAAGCTCCTCAATCGTCATTTCGAGGATTTTATCTTTGGCATCCTCTTCTTTTTCCACCAAAACCTCAACACTATTGAGTTTATCGGTGAGTCCCATGAAAAGGCGCAGATGATCACTCAGGATTTTGGCCGCCGCACTGGTAGCTTCCTCTGGTGAGATACTGCCATTAGACCATGCTTCAAGGGTTAACTTGTCATAGTCCGTGATTTGACCGACTCGGGTAGCCTCTACCGCGTAGTTGACCTTATAAATGGGGGCATAAATGGAGTCAATAGGGATAACTCCGATGACATCATCTGGCATCTTATTTTTGTCCGCAGAAATATAGCCTTTGCCACGTCTTACAGTCATTTCCATAAATAGTCGGCCATCATTATCTAATGTCGCTATCTTCAGGTCCGGATTCAAAATCTCAATGTCCGGGTCAGTGATGATATCAGCTGCCCTGACAACTCCTCCGCCCTGAGACTCTAAGCGAATAACCCGAGGTTCATCCGTATAGCCTTTCAGAGCAAGGGACTTTATGTTGAGAATAATGTCCGTCACGTCTTCTAATACACCTGGAATCGTTGAGAACTCATGGAGTACCCCTTCGATTTTAACCGATGTCACCGCTGATCCTGGAAGCGAGGATAATAGAATGCGCCTTAGAGAATTCCCCAAGGTAATCCCATATCCACGTTCTAGAGGCTCAACGACGAATTTTGCATAAGAGTTATCTTCAGAACGCTCGATACACTCTATTCTGGGCTTCTCGATTTCTAACGTCGGAATGCACCTTCTTTCTCGGGAACTTGATATACAAACCATCCGACCAAAATAGGTAGAACGTCAACATTAACGGGAGTATTTCTCCACGATGAGGTGTTCTTGGATGGGCAGTTGAATATCTTCACGAGTAGGAAGTGCAACAATAGTTCCAGCAGCAGTATTGGCATCCAAGCTCAACCAACTAGGAACAGTACGTGAACCTAAGTTTTCGAGCAGTTGTTTGATACGGGGCGAGCTCTTGCTACCCTCTTTAACTGCAATGACTTCTCCAACTCGTACTGAATATGAAGCGATATCAACTTTTTTACCATTAATAGTAAAGTGACCGTGATTCACAAGTTGACGGGCTTCTGGACGGGAAGAAGCAAAACCTAGGTGGAAAATGACATTGTCTAGTCGACGTTCCAACAGAATGAGCAGATTCTCACCGGCTACACCTTTTCGTTTTACAGCTACATCAAAATAATGTCTGAATTGTTTTTCCATTACACCATACATACGGCGTGCTTTTTGTTTTTCTCGTAACTGAAGACCGTATTCAGTAGGCTTTTTCGCACGGGCTTGACCGTGTTGGCCGGGAGGATGTGGGCGACGATCAATCGCGCACTTTCCAGTATAACAACGTTCCCCTTTGAGAAATAACTTTAAGCCTTCACGTCGACATAGGCGACAGACTGGTCCAGTATATCTAGCCA
>DHJG01000185.1:4271-4943 GCA_002404215.1 Desulfosporosinus sp. UBA4726 | reverse complement strand
AGATGTGTATAAGAGACAGGGGAATGGCAGAGAGTCTTAGTTTGATCTGCGAGAACAAGCAAGTGAGCGTTGTAAGCTCGAAGTTCGGTCATAAAAAAATCCTGCTCTCGTATATTTAGAGTGAGAGATGAATATTTGGGATGTTTAAGGCGATAAGCAGGAAGAGGGGAGAGGAAAGCTTGAGCGATATAGGGTTTCTTTTGCTGAGCTTAGCTATTATTTTGATCGGCGCAGAAGCATTCACTAATGGAATTGAGTGGTTGGGGCAAAGGCTAAAGCTTGGAGCCGGAGCCGTTGGGAGTATTCTTGCTGCGATCGGGACGGCCTTGCCAGAGACCATGGTTCCGATTATGGCCTTTTTTGGCGGGGGAGTAGGCACAGAATGTTCGGATATTGGTATTGGGGCTATTCTTGGGGCACCATTTATGTTGGCGACACTTGCTTTCTTCATTACGGGGCTGGCGGCGCTTTTGTTTCGACGGAAAAATACTCCTCTTCTTGTGGATCCAAAAGTTGTTCAACGTGACTTGAAATATTTTCTTATAATATACAGTATGGCTATAATGGCATCCTTTTTACCTAATCAATTATTCAAGAATGGGGCGGCGTTGTCGCTTTTAGTAGTCTATGGGATCTATGTGTATCAGACTGTGTGCTCAAGTATAGGTTGTA
>DHJG01000185.1:1805-4022 GCA_002404215.1 Desulfosporosinus sp. UBA4726 | reverse complement strand
CAAATTACCTTGGCTTTAATAGCCATTGTATATGGAGCGCATGTCTTTGTTAGTGCTATTCAGCCTATCGCGGTGTCCCTTGGGATTCCGGTTTTCGTGCTCTCTTTAATTATTACGCCGATTGCAACGGAATTGCCGGAGAAGTTTAACAGTGTACTTTGGATCAGTCGTGGCAAAGATACGCTAGCTCTAGGAAATTTGACCGGTGCAATGGTGTTTCAGAGCTCTGTGATTCCGGCAATCGGTATTGCTCTTACGCCTTGGAGACTTGATGGTCTGGCACTGTGGAGTGCGTTTCTCGCACTAGCAGCCGCGATGATTCCGTATAGTTCATTTTATCGAAAGGGAGTGGTCTATCCGTCCACCCTGCTAATGGGAGGCGCCTTTTACCTGCTATTCATTTTGACGGTGTTTCACTTTCCGAACCAGTAAATTCGGCAATTAGCATACCCCCTAAGACCAATCCGGCGCCAAGCAGTCCTTTGGTTGTGAATATCTCACCAGCAAAGAAAAAGGCAGTGATAGCAGAAAAAACGGGCTCCATGGTAAAGATGAGGGCGGTATGGGTCGGTGTGGTAAATTGTTGCATCTTGGTTTGAGCGAAGAAGGCGAGTGAGGTTGCGGGAATAGCGGTGACAAGTAAGGCTACCCAGACATTTGAGCTAAAGTTCACAGTAGGTTGAGGTAATAAAATTGTGAAGAGGGCACTCAAGACACTTACCGTGAGAATTTGTGCACTAGCTAAGATCGTGGCATTCGTTTGAGGGGCATAACGCCCGACTAAGAAAATGTGTAATGCAAAACTGAAGGCACAGATAAGAACCATAAGGTCACCCTTGTTGAACTGTAAACGATCTCCTAGAGAGAGGAAGGCAAGACCTACTAGAGCACTTAGGATGCCAAGTAGCAGTGCCGGATGTGGAAGTTTTCGTGTTGTCAGGGTGACTAAGGCTGGAACAATGACGACAGAGAGTCCAGTAATAAAACCAGCGTTCGATGCAGTTGTGTATTGAAGTCCGATAGTTTGCCAGGCGTACCCGGAGAAAAGAATGACCCCTAAGGCTATCCCTTTTAGTAAGGTTCCTTTGGAGATATGCGCTTTTTGAAACCAGATAAAAGGTACTAGGCTAATAAATGCGAGGCCGAAACGAATCGCTAAGAAGGGAAACGGGGGAAGATCCTTGATTGCCAATTTGACGATCACAAAGGTGGAACCCCAAACTAGGGTAACTAAAAGTAACGAAAAATCAGCCCATTGACTGCGATTTAACTTCAAGTCTACAACTCCTTCTGAAGATCAACTAAAACTTCAGAAGGTTAGAGATTCCCAACTGAAGTAGGGTTCCTAAAAAGAAAGGCCGTTGCGTGAGATACGCAACGGCCTTTCTGAGCTTTAACAGATGTAGTGACAGTTGCCACTTCTGGCCTCTGATCTTCGACCTCTGTAAAGATATGTCACAGTAGATTACGCAGTTTCTAGTATAACGGAACAAATGTCACCTGAAAAGAGGCAATTTATTAACCCTTTCCGCCAGCGTGTGGTCCAGGCATTTCTGGCGGCCTTTCAGGAGGCATTTCGGGCACATCTATTGGACTATAGATCGGTGGAGGAGAACATGGTGGTGGCGGTGGGCATGGAGCGAATTCACTACAATATTGCTGCTTTGCTTGACAGAATAGAAGGTAATGTCGTTCTTCATCTGCAGCTATTTCGGTTAGAATACATTGAATTTCCGGAATGTGTATTTTTTGGGCCAGCTCAAGATACTCGCGATGGGCTTTGGCTTCGTCTTCGATGTTGAAATCAAGTATTTCACAAAGATCGCTCGTATAATTGACGAACTTGGATCGCCAATCCACCCAATGCCCACTGCGGAGTGAACCGTACTTGGGGTCTACGCCGAGATGTCGTAGAGCGAGAGCTAATTTTTCTAGATGCTGCATTTCTTCATAGGCAATGGGCCTTAACAAGGCATCGAACTCCGGACGGTCCAGAATTACTGCCTGATAAAGGTAGGTTGTGATCGCAGTTAATTCCGAATCCTTGCCCGCATAAGCCTCATAAAGCCACATGGCATATGTAAAGTTTGGCTCGGGAAGTTCACATGCAATCTCCCCAGGAATAGGTTCGTGGTTTGCTTGGACTGGGAGCAACAGAACTTGACCGGGGTAAATACGATTAGGATGTTTTAAATGATTAAGGTGAATGAGTTCTTC
>DHJG01000185.1:499-1667 GCA_002404215.1 Desulfosporosinus sp. UBA4726 | reverse complement strand
CGTGCGTAATCCATAAAGGAGTCCTCCTTTGCATACGTCTCAGTTCACTATATTCTCGAAGGTCGAGACATGGTAAAGGATAATAATGGGATGTGGGGAATGTATTGGACATGTTCAACGTATTTATGATAGAGAAGAAATACCAGCTTAAGGACTCAAACGCGTTGTGGGCTTGCAACTATATAAAAAGGGGGATTTGGGAATGGGTTCGTCCGTTTTAAGGGGAATTAGCACTGCCTTACTGGTTACTGTCTTGACCCTTTTTGCAGGAATAGTATGGGGTGCAGTGGGTCTAGGAGGCTTAAGTGTCTCTCGTTTGGTGGATATTGGGCTTTTAGCAAGTTGCTTGGTGGGAGGGTACCGTACGGGAAAAGAAAGTGGTCAGTGGTTAACAGGGGGGGTCACTGGGGCGGGATATGTTACCTTGGGAACCATCTTGCTTGCTTTATTTTTACCGATTCAGGGTTGGGGGTTTATCCAAGTCCTCGCTGAAGGTGCGATCATCGGTTTGGTGGCCGGTGCGGTCGGAGCGGGAGGAAAGAACGGAGCCTCTTTGGGAACAGGGATAGGAAGACGGAGCCGAACGAACGTTACGCCTTCTTATGGGAACTATAATAATAATGATGATTATGTTAGTCACAAGTTCGATTCGTCAACATCAAATTGGATGGAGGGCCCGGAGGAAGAACATCAGGGGAGTAGCAGAGCAAAGTGGGACCTTGAAGAGGATACAGATCTCGAGTGGCCTTGGGACCGGGAGGAGGATCAGAAATTGATATGTTCAGAACCGAAATATTCTGAAGAAATAAATTTGAACAATACGAGTGCGCGCAAAGAGGCGGATTCGAGGCCCTGGTGGGAGTAATAGGGGATTTGTGTGACTTTTTTCAATTCGCACATAAAGAATTCATCAAGAGGGAAGGAATTCGACATTTCACGGAGAAATTTACTGAGTGAATATATTTCATGATTTATGGAAGAGGAGGAAAATTAATGAAGCAGAGGAAAAAGTTAATTGGGGTTGCGGTGGTATTAACCTTACTACTTACTCTAACGGGCTGTAGTAAGAATCAGCAGGTGATTTTTGATGCTGGCATGAAGCTGCAAAATGTGACATCTATGCAGACCCATACAACAATGAACCTAAAATTGAGTGGCTCAGGTTTTG
>DHJG01000185.1:0-260 GCA_002404215.1 Desulfosporosinus sp. UBA4726 | reverse complement strand
CATAAATGTGCCTGTTTGGGTAGACTCGGATCTGAGCGGGGATACTCCCAAAGTATCAGAAATCATTAAACTTCCTCTAATCGCAACAGGGTCTTTGCCCACACAGTTTGCAGGGAAGGAATATATGGTTTTAAATCCATATGATATGACCAATTCTGAGTCTAATAATATCAACATGAATGAGCTAATGAAATTTTCCAAGAGTTTTAATGCAGCAGAAGTCGCCTTTTTAAATAGTTATTCTAAACGGTTCAATCCAC